>BNUB01000015.1 GCA_025997045.1 Betaproteobacteria bacterium | reverse complement strand
GAGGATGGCGATGAGGCGGAAGTCGTGGGGGTGTTGGCGGGTGTGGCGGATTTCTTCCACGGCGAGATCGAGGGTGAAGCCCGCCATTTCGCGCAGGTCGAAGAGGAGATCGAGGGGGCCGCCGAACACTTTGCCGAACAGATAGACAGCGATCTGACCCTGCAGGATATCGACGCCGCGCTGTACATTCCCCCTGAACTGGATGATTTCGTATTTGTTGAGGGTTTCCGCGAATTGCTGGCTACCGCCCTGTCGCGGCTCGGGCGAAAAATCCACCTTGCACCGCATGACGCGCCTCAGGGTGCACTAACGGTAGATATCCGTTACTCCGTATATAAATTCAACCCCGAGCGCAAACAAAAGCACGCGGAAATTCTGCTCACGAGCACCGTGAGTAATGGTGAAAACATTGCCTCCCGCATCAGCAATGTCTATTACGTCACCGACGGCGAGGCGCTGTACTGGAAACGCCTGTTCCACAATTACGGCCAGTCCAAAGAACTGGACGTGAAAGGGGGAGACTAAACCATGCAAAAAATATTGCCCACCAGAATCCGGTTGCGGCGATACGGCTGAGCGTGTGTTTCATGGTTAATGATAAATGACTGTAAATTTGATTCGGATATCCCCACTCTAGATGCAAACGCAAGGGGATGCAAGCCCGGGAAATTGAACGGGACAGGGTGGGTTTAGACGGGGTGCATTGCCGTTTCATGGGTTGCGGCGTTCATTTTCTTCGCCGAAAACAGGACTGAATCCATATAGATCACCCAACAGATTTCCATCACGATGGAGGCCGCAATGGCGACCATTGCATAGGGAATGCGCGGCCCCATGGTTGCGACACAGAGGGCGATGGCAATGCCTTTGTTTTTGTAGGAGACCATCAGAATATCCGTGACCCGTTGTGACCAGCCGATACCGGCTCTCTGGTCGAGGTAATTCACCGCGATGCCAAGGCCAAAGGTTCTGACCATGATAATCAGCATGAAGACCAGCAATATTCCAACCCCTGCGCTTTTGAAATCGGCGGCGCTCACCGAGAGCCAGACGAGAAAGAAAATCACGCAATTGAGCACCGCCGCCAGTTTGGCGCGGTCGAGTGCAATGTGCATGATGAAGCGGGAAACGATGAGCGGTACTCCGATGACGCTGAATACCGTGAGCACAAGCGCCTGCATGTCCACGAGTGTGCCCAGGAAGACGTAGGCGACAGCGGGTATCCAGATCAGCGCGGCGGCGTAGACGTACAGGGTGGATTGGGCTGCATAGACCATGTCGCCGCGCAAGATCAGGGACAGCGGCACCACGGAAGCGGCGAAGGGCGCGGCGGCGATGAAGATCAGCCCGGTGGCGTAATCGGCATAGGCGGTGTGCTTGAGGATGAGGTAGCCGATAACGGGCATGATGGCGGGGATGACCAGCCCCATGAGCAGGCCGCGCACGAGTGTGCCGGGGTGGCGGAACGGGTTCAGGTTGCTGCCCGGAATCCGGGACAGCGCCAGGGTCAGCATCAGCGCCAGCAGGAAAATGGTCAGGACGCTGCGCACGGGTGGCGTGAGCAAGGTTGCGGGGAAGATGCTGGTGAGGTTGGTGAAGAGCGCGGCGACAAGGGAGAGGCTCAACATGAATGCGCTGCTGCCGAGGTATTTCATGGTCAGGGGCGGGCGAGGACGGTTGCCGCGTGGTTGTCGAAGCCGTCACTTTATATAAAAGCCAGATGACGCTCCACATGAGTGAAGCGTCATCTGGCGTGAAGCGTCATGTGGCGAGATATTTCAGCTTGCCACTTTGTTCGCCGCCGCACCCCTGATGGCGTCAAGTTTGCTCGCAAGGAAGTCGTCGTAGCCTTTTTGTACCAGTTCAAAGGTTTTCTGGACACCGCTTTTGACTTCTCCATCGAAGACGCCCAGGCCTTCCAGAATGTTTTGTGCTTCACCGTAGCCTTTTTCAAAGCCGCCGCGGATCAGGTTGACGAAATCGGTCGCCAGTTTTTCCGGGTCTACGCCGGGGTGCTGGCGGGCGTAGCCTTCGTAGAAGCCGGTGGACAGGCTCACGATGCGTTCGGCGGTGGCTTCGGCCGAGGTGTCGACGCCGTTGGCGACGGCGTTCTGGATGGCATTGGGGCCGAGCTCCGGGGCCAGCAGCTCGTTGATGTGGTCGATGGCGGAACGAAACAGCAGCGCCTGCGATTTGTCGCCCGCAGCGATGGAGACATTGGCGGACGCTTCCAGAATCTGGACGTTGAGCTGATGCTTGAGCGTGGTGCGGTCGGTTGCCGTGGCTTCTGCGGGTTTTACCCGGATGGGTTCGGATTTTTCCTGCGGCGTCTGGACGGTGGCGGCTGCCGCAGCAGGGGGGGTGATGGACATGATATGCACTCCTTGCATGGGACGTGCGACAGGAGGGGGATGCCTTCCTGACGGGTGACGAAGCGTAGCCCTTTACTACTGCCGTCAACGGCAAAATACAGGATAACTTTAGTCCGGGACGCTGTGTCTGTCGCGCTATTTCAGCGTTGCCGCGATGGCGCCGCCGGTATCGAGCCACAGCCTGGCGTCTTCGGCATCGGCAAAAATCCGCACTTCGGCGTCGACGAAAAACTGGGAAATCCACGCGCTCCAGGTTATCCACTGGTCGTCGGTGAGGATGGCGATGAGGCGGAAGTCGTGGGGGTGTTGGCGGGTGTGGCGGATTTCTTCCACGGCGAGATCGAGGGTGAAGCCCGCCATTTCGCGCAGGTCGAAGAGGAGATCGAGGGGGCCGCCGAACTTGATCTGGTAGTCGGCCTGTTCTTCGAATTCGCGGTAGTCAGCCAGGGTGAATTCACCGAAAACGGTGGCGGCGATCCGGTTGCCGTTGTGGTCGATGTTGATCATGCTTGTCTCCCGCTGTGATGGCATGTGACTCAACTATACCTTGGCTTTTCTGTTTATGGCTTTGATCCTTCACGCGGCAGGACGACGGTGGCGACGAGGCCGCCTTCGGGATGATTGGCGAGCGTGACCGTGCCGTGCTGGATGTGGAGAAGATTGCGCGCAATCGACAGCCCCAGTCCGGTGCCGCCGGTTTCGCGGTTGCGCGAGGCTTCGGTGCGGTAAAAAGGCTCGAAGACGCGCTCAATCTCTTCTGCGGGGAGTCCGGGGCCGTGGTCACGGAGGGTGATCGTGTACGATGTGGCGCTCTCGTTGAGCGCAATTTCCACGGTTTCGCCGAATTTCACTCCATTTTGAATCAGATTCCACAACGCACGGCGCAGCGCTCCGGGCTGACCGGGGAAGGGGCTCGATGCGCTGCCGTGCAGGCTGACTGTCCACCCCATGTCCGCGGCTTCATCCGTGAGCACGGCGAGCAGACTGTTGAGGTCGATGGCCTGGGTGGGGGAGTGGGTTTCCATGCTGCGGGCGTAGTCGAGGCCCTCGCGGATCAGGCGTTGCATGGCGTCGAGATCGGACTGGATGCGGATTTTGATGTTTTCGTCGTCAAGCATTTCGGCTCTGAGCCGCAAGCGGGTGATCGGGGTTTGCAGATCGTGGGAGATGGCGGCGAGGATGCGCGTGCGCTCGTGCATGTGGGTGTTGATGCGCTGCTGCATCTGGTTGAAGGCCGCAGTGGCCTGGACGACTTCGATCGGGCCGCTCGGCTCCAGCGGTGCGCGTTCCGGGTCTTCGCCCAGGGCACGGGCGGCGGCGGCGAGTTTTGACAGCGGCTGGGTGGCGATGCGCACGCAGACCCAGGTGAAGAAGCTGACGCCTACCACCAGCGCAAGCAGCGCACTGATGAAAGCCCGACGGCGGGGGAGCTGGGAAAAGGGCTGCGTGGGCAGCAGGCCGGGCAGGCGGGCGGTGAGCAGGGTGTCATCGGCGAGTTTGAGGGTGATCACCAGCGACGCCTGGGAGGCGGAGCGCTTGTCGCGGTCATGGCGATGGGCATACAGGGCCGGCTGACGTTCCGGCAGCGCCTGCTGTAGCGCGACGAGCAGGGGGTGGTCGGCGGGTTGGGCTTCCAGATGATCAGGCACCGGGCGCAGGCTCAGGCGCAGGCGGCTGTGTTCGTGCTTGCCGAGGAGTTTGCGGCGTTCGTTCGGGGCCAGATAATCGAGAAGCTCGGCGTTCGATGCGATCTCATGGACGACATTCTCCAGCGTCGCGGCCCGACCGATGCGGGCACGTTCGCTGACGAAGAGGGCAAGACTGGTGAACAGCACCAGGCTGATGCCGACCAGCCAGACCAGCATCAGGCGGGCAAACAGGCTGCGCGGCAGGAGCGGCCATTTTTTGGTAAAGCTCATGGCGCGACTCCGACCGGGGTGACTTCGCAGGCGAGGACATAGCCTTCGTTGCGCACGGTCTTGATGATGGCCGGTTCGCGGGCGTTATCGTTGAGGCGCTGGCGCAGGCGGCTGATCAGGAGGTCGATGGAGCGGTCGAAGACATCCGCCTCGCGTCCCTGGGTGAGCTCCATCAACTGGTCACGCGACAGGATGCGCTGCGGGTGGGCGAGAAACACGTTGAGCATGCGGAATTCGGCACCGGACAGGGCGACGATGGTGCCGTCGCGGTCGATGAGGTGGCGGGCGATGGTATCCAGGCGCCAGTTGGTGAAATGCAGTTCGCGGGCGTGGGTGTTGGGCGCGGCGCTCATGTTGGGGGGGAGGGCGCGGGCGCGGCGCAGGATGGCGCGGACGCGGGCGTAGAGTTCGCGCGGGACGAAGGGTTTGGGCAGGTAGTCGTCGGCGCCCATTTCGAGACCGATGATGCGATCCATGTCTTCGCCGCGAGCGGTCAGCATCAAGACCGGGATGTTGGCCTTGTTGTCGCCGCTGGCGCGCAGATTGCGACACAGGGTGAGTCCGTCTTCACCGGGCATCATGATGTCGAGCACGATCAGGTCGATGCGGTGGGATTCCAGCACGGCACGCATCTCGCGCCCGTCGGTGGCGGTGGTACAGCGCAGCCCCTGCTTTTCGAGATAGTCGGCGAGCAGGGTACGGATATCACGATCATCATCGACGATCAGAATATGATCCGGGTTGGACATGGGGATTCCTCCAGCGTCTGGCTATGGTGCGAATCTTAGGCGGGTATGAGGCTGCTTTGTATCTTCATGCATCTGAACGCACATGGGAGACATGATGATGCAAATCTGCGCTGCTGCGGACACATCTGGCGCGCGTTTCCGGCGTTAAATGACGTCTCGCCCGCATCAACCGGGCCTGATAATCCCAAAGGAGAAAACATGAAACCCTGGATCAAGACTTCACTGGTGGTTGCTGCGCTGTCGGCATCGACTGTTTTTGGCGGGGTGGCAATGGCTGCCCACGGTCATGGCGAACATGACGGGAAATGGGGCGGGCAAGGTTGGCACGCCACAAGCCCCGAACAGGTCAAGGAGCGCCTCACCCGCCAAACCGAATTGCGCCTGGCGAAACTTGAGCTGGCGCTGGCGCTGACGGCGGAACAGAAGCCGGCATGGGCTGACTTCAAAACCGCGATCACGGCGGGCGCTGAAACCGTGCTGAAAGAGGTGGAAAGCCGACAGAAGGCCGACGCGCCCAGGACTGTGCTGGAACGTCTGGATCGCGCTGAGGCTGCGCTCAAGGTGCGCGCCAATCTTTTGGCCGATGCACGCAAGGCGGTGGGGGCGTTTTACCCCAAGCTGAGTGAGGCCCAGAAGACGGTGTTCGATGCGGAAGCGGGCAAGTTCCTGCACGCCGGGCATCCTGGATCCCCTGATGGGCATGCTGGAAAGGGAGGGGAGGGGCGGAAGCAGACCCGGCGGTAAATGGAGCTTGATACGACAAAGCCGCCTGCAAGGGCGGCTTTGTTTTCAGACGGTTACGGCTTCAGTCACCGGGTCGTGGTCGAAAACCAGCTTGATCTTCTCAT
Source organism: Betaproteobacteria bacterium (assembly GCA_025997045.1). GTDB lineage: Bacteria > Pseudomonadota > Gammaproteobacteria > Burkholderiales > Rhodocyclaceae > WRNU01. The sequence goes on along the minus strand of BNUB01000015.1, from coordinate 40,214 downwards.
CCTCGGGGTCGATGTCGATGGTGATCTTGCCGCCGTTGGCGAGGCGTCCGAACAGGAGCTCGTCGGCGAGCGCGGAGCGGATCATGTCCTGGATCAGTCGCGCCATGGGGCGTGCGCCCATCAGCGGGTCAAAGCCTTTCTCGGTGAGCCATTCCTTGAGCGCGTCGGTGAAGTTGGCTTCGACCTTCTTCTCGTGAAGCTGGGCTTCGAGTTGCATCAGGAACTTGTCGACCACACGCAGGATGATCGCAGAATCGAGCGGCTTGAACGAGATCATGGCGTCGAGCCGGTTGCGGAACTCGGGCGTGAAAATGCGCTTGATCTCGCTCATTTCGTCGCCCGTTTCGCGCTTGGCCGAGAAGCCGATCACGGATCTCTGCATCGCATCGGCCCCGGCGTTGGTGGTCATGATCAGGATGACGTTGCGGAAATCAGCCTGGCGGCCATTGTTGTCCGTGAGCGTGCCATGATCCATGACCTGGAGCAGGATGTTGTAGACGTCCGTATGGGCTTTTTCGATCTCGTCGAGCAGCAGCACGCAATGCGGTTTCTTGGTGACCTGCTCGGTCAGCAAGCCCCCCTGATCGAAGCCGACATAGCCCGGCGGTGCGCCGATCAGGCGGCTGACGGCGTGGCGCTCCATGTATTCGGACATGTCGAAGCGCACCAGATCGATGCCCAGCGTGTAGGCAAGCTGGCGTGCGACTTCGGTCTTGCCCACGCCGGTGGGGCCGGAGAACAGGAAAGAGCCGATGGGCTTCTGCGGATTGCCCAGGCCTGAGCGCGACATCTTGATCGCTTTCGCCAGCGCTTCGATGGCGGCGTCCTGGCCGAAGACCACGTTTTTGAGGTCGCGGTCGAGGGTTTTGAGCGAGGCGCGATCATCCTGCGATACGTTGCGCGGCGGGATTCGGGCGATCTTGGCGACGATCTCTTCGATCTCGCCCTTGCCCACGGTCTTTTTCTGTTTCGATTTCGGCAGGATGCGTTGCGCGGCGCCCGCTTCGTCGATGACGTCGATGGCCTTGTCGGGCAGGTGACGATCGTTGATGTACTTGGCCGAGAGTTCAGCCGCGCTGGTCAGCGCCGAGAGCGAATACTTGATGCCGTGGTGTTCTTCAAACCGGGTTTTCAGACCTTTGAGGATTTCGACGGTTTCGGCAATCGAGGGTTCGACCACGTCGACCTTCTGGAAACGGCGCGAGAGGGCATGGTCTTTTTCGAAAATCTGGCGGAATTCGGTGTACGTTGTGGCGCCGATGCACTTCAACTGGCCGGAGGAGAGCGCGGGTTTCAGCAGGTTCGAGGCGTCGAGCGTGCCGCCCGAGGCCGCGCCGGCGCCGATCAGGGTGTGGATTTCGTCAATGAAAAGCACCGCATCCTTGTTGTCAAGCAATTGCTTGATCACCGCCTTGAGGCGTTGCTCGAAATCGCCGCGATATTTGGTTCCGGCCAGCAGCGCCCCCATGTCGAGGGCGAAGACCTGTGCGTGTTCGAGCACGTCAGGCACCCGGCCTTCGACGATGCGATGGGCCAGCCCTTCGGCAATCGCGGTTTTGCCAACCCCGGCTTCGCCGACCAGCAGGGGATTGTTCTTGCGCCGTCGGCACAGGGTCTGGATGACGCGCTCGACCTCCTTGTCGCGCCCGACCAGCGGATCGATCTTGCCCAGCGCGACCTGCTGGTTGAGGTTCTGGGTATAGGTTTCGAGCGCGCCGGTGCGTGATTTATCTTCCTGCTCCTGCTCGCTGCCCTCTTCTGTCCGTGTTGGTGCGCTTGCATTGTTTTGGGGCGATTTTGAGGTGCCGTGGATGATGTAGTTCACCACGTCAAGGCGGGAAACATTCTGGTGTTGGAGAAAAAAGACCGCATGCGAATCTTTTTCGCCAAAAATCGCCACCAGCACGTTGGCCCCGGTGACTTCTTTTTTACCCGCAGACTGGGTGTGCAGGATCGCACGCTGGATGACGCGCTGGAAACCCAGCGTCGGCTGGGCTTCAATCCTGTCGTTGCCACCGACCTTGGGGGTATGTTCCTCGATGAACTGGGTGAGCGCATGGCGCAGCTTCTCGGTATTGACCGCGCAGGCGCGCAGCACCGTGGACGCGGACGGATTGTCGAGCAGGGCGAGCAGCAGGTGTTCGACGGTAACAAACTCGTGACGCTTCTGCTGGGCGTCTACGAAAGCCATGTGCAGGCTGGCTTCAAGCTCTTGCGCGATCATTCGTTTTCCTCCATCACGCAGGCCAAGGGGTGTTGGTGTTGGCGCGCATAGGTAATGACTTGTGTCACCTTGGTCACGGCGACATCTCTGGTGTAGACGCCGCAGACGCCCATCCCTTCGTGGTGAACCTGCAGCATAACCTGTGCGGCGCGTTCGAGGCTCATGGCGAAATACCTCTCCAGCACCACGACGACAAACTCCATCGGGGTGAAATCGTCGTTGAGCAGGAGCACCTTGTAGAGCGGGGGCGGGCGAGTGTGCGTCCGGGTCTCTTCCAGCACCAGTTCGTCATGTTTTTGTGTACTCATACGGCAAATTCTAGTCGACTCGTGCGACTGTCGGTGGATGGTGGTAGTGAGAGTCGCCAACATCAAGGGACATGTCAACATTTCGCACTATCCTGGCGTAGGTGTAGCGAGAAACGTGCCATATTGATGTGCGGATGACAGGTGGCGGGGAAAGTGTTGCCATGATGCAGCGTGCCTAGGGTAAACGAATACAAAGTGGGCGCCTGACCGTTGACGCTATGCCAACAAATGCGTAAAAACCGCAATGTGCATCAGTCACATTCCGTGGTCTGGATGTCTATGAATGCGCCAGCCAGGAGGGTTCCGGGCTGTACCAAGTCACTTTGAAGGATTAAGGTAATATGGCAACTGGCACCGTCAAATGGTTCAATGATTCCAAGGGCTTCGGCTTTATCACTCCGGATGATGGGAGCGAGGATCTGTTTGCTCACTTCTCCGCAATCAACATGAACGGCTTCAAGACGCTGAAAGAGGGCGAGAAAGTCTCCTTTGAGGTGACTCAAGGGCAAAAAGGCAAGCAAGCCTCGAATATTCAGCGCGCCTGAAGGCGTGTCCTGCCTGCATGCCGGATGGTGCGGACAGGTTGGCAGTACGGCAAGACAGTACGGCAAAAGCCACCGCGAACGGTGGCTTTTTTTCTGCACCTTTGTTTGAGGCTTTGTCTGTTGAGGCCTCAGTTGTTGCTGCTTTCAGGCGGCGTTTTTTGCCGCAGGCGGATGTGAAGGTCGCGTAACTGTTTTTCGTCGACTTCGCCCGGTGCGTTGGTGAGCAGACATTGCGCACGCTGGGTTTTGGGGAAGGCGATGACATCGCGGATGGACTCGGCGCCCGCCATCATGGTCACGACGCGATCCAGCCCGAATGCCAGGCCACCATGCGGCGGGGCGCCGTATTTGAGCGCGTCGAGCAGGAAGCCGAATTTGACCTGCTGCTCTTCGGGGCCGATGTTGAGGGCCTCGAATACGGTGGACTGTACATCGGCGCGATGGATACGGATGGAGCCGCCGCCGATTTCCCAGCCGTTGAGGGCGAGGTCGTAGGCTTTGGCGAGACATTCGCCCGGATTGCTCTGGAGCAGGGCGATGTGCTCGTCCTTCGGGCTGGTAAACGGGTGGTGGCAGGCGACCCAGCGTTTGTCTTCTTCGTCAAACTCGAACATCGGGAAGTCGACCACCCACAGGGGCCGCCAGGCTTCGCCGGTGACGTAGCCTTTTTCATGGCCCAATTTGATGCGCAGGGCGCCAAGGGCGTCGTTGACGACCTTGGTCTTGTCGGCGCCGAAAAAGAGGAGGTCGCCCGACTGCGCTCCGGTGCGTTCGAGTATGGTACGCAGCGCGGTTTCATGCAGATTTTTGACAATGGGCGATTGCAGACCGGCTTCGTTGGGCTGGCTTGCGTCATTGACCTTGATGTAGGCCAGCCCTTTCGCGCCGTAAATGCTGACAAACTTGGTGTATTCGTCGATCTCGCCGCGGGTGAGGCTGGCGCCGTGGGGAATACGCAGCGCCGCCACCCGACCACCGCTGGTAGCGGGCCCGGAGAAAACCTTGAACGCGACATCCGTGACCGCGTCAGTGACTTCGGTCAATTCGAGTGTCACCCGCAGGTCGGGCTTGTCCGAGCCGTAACGCCGCATCGCTTCCGCGTAAGTCATGCGCGGGAACGGATTGGGCAGCTCGACCGCAAGCGCTTCCTTGAACACGAAACGGATCATTTCCTCCATCAGCGCGGTGATACCGGCCTCGTCAAGGAAGGAGGTTTCGACATCGACCTGGGTGAATTCGGGCTGACGGTCGGCGCGCAGGTCTTCGTCACGGAAACACTTGGTGATCTGGTAGTAGCGATCAAAGCCCGCCACCATCAGCAACTGCTTGAAGAGCTGCGGCGATTGCGGCAGGGCAAAGAATTGTCCGGCGTGGACGCGCGAGGGCACCAGATAATCGCGTGCGCCTTCCGGGGTGCTCTTGGTCAGCATCGGGGTTTCGATGTCGATGAAACCGTTGGCGTCGAGGAAGCGGCGGAACGCCATCGCGACCTTGTAGCGCAGGCGCAGGTTGTTTTGCATCTGGGGGCGACGCAGGTCGATGACGCGATTCGTCAGCCGCACCGTTTCGGACAGATTTTCGTCGTCGAGCTGGAACGGGGGCGGTGCCGAAGCATTCAGGATTTCGATGTCGTGACACAGGACTTCGATTTCGCCGGAACTCAGGTTGGGGTTTTCGGTGCCGCCCGGGCGGCGGCGCACTTTGCCGCTGAGTTTGAGCACGTATTCGCTGCGTACCGCTTCGGCGGTTGCGAATGTCGCGGCCCGATCCGGGTCGCACACGACCTGCACGAGACCGCTACGGTCACGCAAGTCGATGAAAATGACTCCGCCATGGTCGCGGCGGCGGTGAACCCAGCCACAAACGGTGACAATCTGATCGAGGGCAGCGGCGGTAACTTCGCCACAATAGTGAGTGCGCATGGTGATGCTCAGTGGGGATGTGGGTCAGGGGGGGTAATCGTGACGGGCTGGTCACCCGCCGCGTCGTGGTGAACAGGAACCGTGGGGGATACCACCCCCATTGAGATGATGTACTTGAGCGCTTCGTCTACGCTCATGTCGAGTTCGATGACGTCTTCGGCAGGCATCATCAGAAAGAAACCGGAGGTCGGGTTGGGCGTCGTCGGGACGTAGACGCTCACGTAATCCCCGCTGAGGTGCCTGGCCGCATCGCCCCCCGGCGTACCGGTCAGAAAGGCGATCGTCCACGCGCCCTGGCGGGGGTATTGCACCAGCAGGGCCTTGCGAAAAGCCTGGCCGGAGCTGGAAAACAGGGTGTCGGAGACCTGTTTGACGCTGTAATAAATGGATTTCACCACGGGGATGCGGGAGAGTACCGCTTCCCAGTAGCGAATCAGTTTTTGCCCGAGCACATTGGCGGCAACGAGCCCGGTGGTAAACACCACCGCCACCGCGAGCACGGCGCCAAGCCCCGGGATATTGAAGCCGAGGAGTGCGTGAGGCTGCGCGTTACTGGGCAGCCAGAGCAGGATTTTGTCGAGGGTGCCAACGATCCACGCCAACACCATGAACGTGATGGTGAGCGGAATCCAGATCAGCAGGCCGGTAATGAGGTATTTTTTCACGCGGAGGCCGTCAGCCCGGCATCAGGACGGATGGCAGGCGCAGTTCGCACCGCAGGGCGCGGGAGCGGGATCCGGTGCGGCCTTTGTGCTGCCGCCTTTGAAATCGGTGGCATACCAGCCGCTGCCTTTGAGCTGGAAACCGGCAGCGGAAATCAGCTTGGTGTATTGCTCGCTGCCGCATTCGGGACAGGTGGTGAGCGCGGCGTCGCTCATTTTTTGCAGGTGTTCTTTCTGGAAACCGCAGCTTTGGCAGCGGTATTCGTAAATCGGCATGACAGTCTCCGGCAGAGTAAGGGGCGCAGTCTACCCCAACGTGGGGCGGGGTAAAAGCCGTCATTCGTGCGTGGCGTGCTTTGCCCTCACTCTCCATGTGAGGGCTGGCACGCCGTTTTCAAGCACGGAGTCCAGTCGCGTGAGTCAGGTGGCCAGGGCGAAATAACGGGCGATCAGGGTGTCGCCCCAAAACAGTGCTACCAGCCCGCCCAGCGCGAGGTAAGGGCCAAACGGGATCGGCACGCCACGTTCACTGCGTTTGAGTCCGATGAGCGTCAGACCGATGACCGCGCCCAGCAGCGCCGAGAGCAGAATGACCAGCGGGAGCGTTTGCCAGCCTAACCAGGCGCCAATGGCCGCGAGCAGCTTGAAATCGCCGTAACCCATGCCTTCCTTGCCGGTGATGAGCTTGAACAGCCAGTACACCGCCCATAAGGAGAGATAGCCGCCCATTGCGCCGATCACCGCTTCGTCCAGCGGCACAAACGTGGCGACCAGATTGAACGCCAGCCCTATCCACACGAGGGGCAGGGTGATGTCATCCGGCAGCAATTGGGTGTCAAAGTCGATGAAGGCCAGCGCGACGATAGACCACAGGAAAATCAGGGCGCCGAGGGTGGCCAGGCTGAAACCGAAGCGCCACGCAGCGTAACCGGAGAGCGCCGCAGTGAGCGTCTCCACCAGCGGGTAGCGGCAACTGATCGAGGCGCGACAGTGCGCACAGCGCCCGCGCAAGACCAGATAACTGAGCAGGGGAATATTTTCCAGCGCGGAAATTTTGTGACCGCAATGAGGACAATGCGAAGCGGGCCCGGCGAGGTTGAAGCGCTCACGCTGCGGTGGCGTTTCACCACGCAGATCTGCGGCCTGACTTAACCATTCGTGTTCCAGCATCAGGGGCAGCCGGTGGATGACGACATTGAGAAAGCTGCCGACAAAGAGCCCCAGCAGGGTGACGAGCGGGATCAGGAAGTACGGATCACTCAACAATGGATCATTCAGCAAGGAGAGCATGGTGGGTGGGCAATGAAATCAGGTCGCAGAAACAAACTGCGGCCCGGGGAACCGGGCCGCGGCTGAAAAGGTGGGAACGTAGCGCTGAAAAACCGGCCTAGACGACCGCTGCCAGTTTGAAGATGGGCAGGTACATGGCAACTACCAGACCGCCGATGACGACGCCGAGGAAAACCATGATGATCGGTTCGAGCAGGGACGAGAGGGCAGCAACGGCGTCGTCGACCTCCTGCTCGTAGAAATCGGCAACCTTGCTGAGCATGGTGTCGAGTTGCCCGGACTCTTCGCCGATCGACACCATCTGCACCACCATGGACGGGAAGACGTGGGAATCCTGCATTGCATTGGTGAGGCTCGTGCCTGCGCCCACTGAATTTTGAATGTGCCGGGTGGCGATCAGGTAAACGTGGTTGCCTGCGGCACCACCAACGGAATCAAGGGCTTCGGTCAGCGGTACGCCCGCGGCAAACATGGTTGACAGCGTTCGTGTCCAGCGTGCGACTGTAGCTTTACGAATGATGTCACCGATCACTGGCAGTTTGAGTATGGCACGGTCAACCGAGATCTGTAGCGCCTGGGAGCGCTTGTAAAACGCCAAAGTACCGAAAATTCCACCAAACAAAATCCCGAAAATGAGGTACCAGTAGTCGACAAAGAAATCGGAAATTCCCATTACAACCAGCGTCGGTCCGGGTAGCTCGGCTCCAAAATCTGCGAACACTTTTTTGAACGCGGGGACAACGAAGAGCATGATCACCGCGACGACGATCGTGGCAACGAGGACAATCGCGGTGGGATAAAATAGTGCTGATTTGATCTTGCTCTTGATCGCGAGGATTTTTTCCTTGTAAGTCGCGAGGCGATCCAGAAGATTGTCGAGGATACCGGCCTGTTCTCCGGCATTCACCAGGTTACAAAAGAGTTTGTCAAAATGGAGCGGGAATTTGCCAAAAGCCGCAGCCAGGCTGGAGCCGGCTTCGACCTCGTTGCGCACCTCATTGAGCAGGCGGCTGACCCCGGGATTGCCGGAACCCTTGATCCCGATATCAAAAGCCTGCAGCATTGGCACCCCGGCTTTCATCATCGTCGCGAGTTGGCGGGTGAAGATGGCGATGTCCTTATCAGTGACTTTGTGGCCCCGCGACATGCTCTGTTTTTTGATCTTGGTCGCAATAACGCCTTGCCGCCGCAGCGAATTCTTGGCGACCGATTCGCTGGCCGCACGCATTTCACCCTTGATGATCCTGCCGGTCTTGTCCTTGCCCTCCCAGTTATAAAGCGTTTCTTTCACGCCGGGACGGGGGCGCCGCGCTGCGGTTGCGGTAGCTGTAGCCATGGTTGTGTTCCTGAATATGGTGGTTTGTTGTTTATTCGTTGGTGACGGCCAGCACTTCTTCGAGCGAAGTCAGGCCAAGACGAACCTTGAGCAGGCCGGAACGGCGCAGATCGCTGACCCCTTCCGCTTCGGCCTGGGCGGCGATATCCATCGAGTTGCCGCCGGTCATGATGATGTGGGCGATTTCTTCGGTGACGGGCATGACCTGATAGATGCCCACCCGGCCCTTGTAACCGCTGCCCTTGCAGCGATCGCAGCCCCCCGGGCCATGGGGCTGCCAGGTACCGTCGATCTCGTCCTCACGATAACCCGACTGGAGCAGGACTTCGAGCGGGATATCGACCGGTTTTTTGCACGTACACAGCCGACGGGCGAGACGCTGGGCGGTGATCAGGATGACGGCTGAAGCGATGTTGAAGGGCGCGACCCCCATGTTTTTCAGCCGTTCAAGGGTGGTAGGGGCGTCGTTGGTGTGGAGCGTTGACAGCACAAGGTGGCCGGTTTGTGCGGCCTTGACCGAAATTTCGGCGGTTTCCAGGTCACGAATTTCACCGACCATGATGACGTCCGGATCCTGGCGCAGGAAAGAGCGCAAGGCTACCGAAAACGTGAGACCGGCCTTCTCGTTTACGTTGACCTGGTTGATGCCGGGCAGGTTGATTTCCGCCGGGTCTTCGGCGGTCGAGATGTTGACCCCGGCCTTGTTGAGAATGTTGAGGCAGGTGTAGAGCGATACCGTCTTGCCCGAGCCGGTCGGGCCGGTGACGAGAATCATGCCATAAGGGCGTTCGACCGCATCGAGCAGGATCTGCTTTTGATCGGGCTCATACCCCAGCGCATCGACCCCCAGCATCGCCGAGCTGGCATCCAGGATCCGCATCACGATCTTCTCGCCGTGCAGCGTGGGCAGAGAGGAGACACGAAAGTCGATGGCCTTGCTCTTGGAGAGCACGAGCTTCATCCGGCCGTCCTGCGGTACCCGTTTTTCGGAAATATCAAGCCGGGAGATCACCTTGATCCGGGCGGCGATCTTTTCTTTCAGCGCCAGCGGCGGCTGGGCGACCTCGCGCAGGACGCCGTCGGTTCGAACCCGGATGCGGTAGTACTTTTCGTAGGGTTCAAAGTGGATGTCGGACGCGCCTTCGTTGATCGCATCAATGAGGATTTTCTGGATGAACTTGACGATCGGCGCATCTTCGACATCGCTCGTTTCTTCAAGTCCTTCACTGATTGCGGCCTCTGCCGCGCCCAACTCATCTTCGGTGATGAGGTTTTCGAGCGCCGTGGTCGAGGATTCGCCGAAGGTTTCGCTGAGCTTGATCAGCTTGTCGATTTCAGCGACCACCAGATCCAGTTGGGTGCCGGTCTGGAAGCGGATTTCATCGAAAGCGCGCTGAGCCGAGGGATCGGCAACGGCAAGGGTCAGGCGGTTCGGATTGGTGCGCTGGGCGAGCGGGATGACGTGATACTTGCGGACCAGATTGGCATCGACGGCGCCCTTGGGCAGGTACTCGGGGTTGAGTGTGGCCAGATCCAGGGCAGGGTAGCCAAAGGTTTCCGAGATGAAGTGGGCGATGTCGAGGGCGGACAGCAGTCCGCGCTGGATCACCGCAAGCAGAAAGCCATCGGGGGCGCCATCGCTTGGTATACAGGCGATAGCGTCCGTTTCGGACAAACGATTTTTCTGGATGAGCGCGCGCGCCAGTCCGCTCAGGGCTGTTTGTGGGTTTGCTGCCATTTTCGCCTCATGTGACCCAAGGGAAACCTGTATACCGACTTATGTGGCATTTGATGTTGCACGTGAAGCAAGAACTTGTAAAGCCTTGTAACGTGTGAAGATTCGCATGTCCAGGTTGATCGGAGGGTGAAGCTCAATGTTGCAGCACAACATCGAGCACAAAATGGCTGCCGACATAAGCCAGCATCAGGGTGACGAAGCCTGCCAGCGTCCACCGCAAAGCGACCCGTCCACGCCAGCCGCGCAGACGGCGACCTGCCAGCAATACGCCGAACAGCAGCCACGAAATAAAGGTAAACACCGTTTTGTGGTCGAGGCGGAAAGCGGTATCGAACAGGCTCTCCGAAAACATGACCCCGGTGATCAGGGTGAGGGTGAGGAGCGCGAACGCGACCCCGATCAGGCGGAAGAGCAGGGCTTCCATGGTGAGCAGCGGCGGCAGCCCAGCCAGTGCTCTCGAGAAGCGGGCATGATGAAGCTGGCGGGTGGCGATCGCCATCAGCAGCGCGTGCAGCATCGCCAAGGTAAACAGGCTGTAGGCCAGCATGGCGATGACAAGGTGGACGCGGAAGATCGGGTAAGTCGCGTAGGACAGCGCCTGGGCGGCGGGAAAGATCGCGGGCAGCACGGCAGCGACAGCGCCGGTGGGGAGCGCGATGGCGAGCAAGCCGTCGAGCCGGTTGTACAGCGTCTCCACCCAGCAAAAACAGATCGCCAGCCACACCATCAGCGAGAGCGCAATGGCAAAGCCGAAGTGCATCGTGGCGCCGGGGAAGATGGCCTGGTGCAGCGCAAAGCCGTGGAGCAGCAGGGCGAGCGCAAGCAAGCCCCGCGCGCCCCGTTGCAGCAAAGCCGGGGCCGTCGGCGGTGTGGTGCGGGTGCGCCAGCAGTACAGTCCCACGCCGATATAAAGCGTAGCGGGAAGAAGATGAAGTAAAATCGGCCACATAGCCGGTGAATTCTACTCCCTGCCCGCTGTTCACTGGTTTGATCCGGGCATCTTTTATTTTTCCACAATCCATGCTAGATAATCTCACTTCGCGTCTGTCACGAGTCGTCAAAACCTTGCGCGGTCAGGCTCGCCTGACTGAAGACAACACCACGGATGCGCTGCGCGAGGTGCGCATGGCGTTGCTGGAAGCCGATGTGGCCCTGCCGGTGGTGAAAGACTTCATCGCCAGGGTGAAAGCCAAAGCCGTGGGCCAGGAAGTCGTCGGTTCGCTCACCCCCGGACAGGCGCTGATCGGCGTCGTGCATGATGAGCTGCGCGCCCTGATGGGCGGCAGCCACGAAGGGCTGAACCTCGCCGCCCAGCCGCCAGCGGTGGTGTTGATGGCAGGCTTGCAGGGCGCAGGCAAAACCACGACGACCGGCAAACTGGCCCGCCTGTTGCGCGAGGAGCAGAAGAAAAAAGTGCTGGTCGTGTCCGCCGACGTTTATCGCCCGGCGGCGATCGAGCAGTTGAAAACCGTGGCCGCCCAGGCCGGGGTGGATTTTTTCCCGTCTGCGATCGAGCAACGTCCGGTGGATATTGCGCTGGCGGCCCTCGATTTTGCGCGCAAGCACCATCACGAGGTGCTGCTGGTCGACACCGCCGGGCGGCTGGCCATTGATGCCGCGATGATGGAAGAGATTCGCGCCCTGCACGCGGCAGTGAATCCGATCGAGACCCTGTTCGTGGTCGACGCCATGCTCGGTCAGGACGCGATCAACACCGCCCGCGCCTTTGACGATGCCCTGCCGCTCACCGGGGTAGTGCTGACCAAGCTCGATGGCGATTCGCGTGGCGGTGCGGCGCTCTCGGTGCGCCAGATCACCGGCAAGCCGTTGAAATTCGCCGGCGTCGGGGAAAAGCTCTCCGGGCTGGAAGCGTTTCACCCTGAGCGCATGGCAAGCCGCATTCTCGGCATGGGCGACATCCTCGGCCTGGTCGAAGAAGCGCGGCGCAACGTTGATGAAGAGAAGGCGCTGGAACTGGCCACCAAGCTCAAGCGGGGCAAGGGCTTCGACCTCAGCGACTTCAAGGCGCAAATCGGCCAGATGCGCAAGATGGGCGGGATCACGTCCATGCTCGACAAACTGCCGACGCAGTTCGCCCAGGCGGCGGGCCAGTTGCAGGGCGGGGGCGAAGAAAAAGTGATCGGACGCATCGAAGGCATCATCAATTCGATGACTCTGCTGGAGCGCACCCACCCCGAAATTCTCAAGGCCAGCCGCAAGCGCCGGATTGCCGCCGGGGCCGGGGTGAGCGTGCAGGAGGTCAACCGCCTGCTCAACCAGTTCGAGCAGACGCAGAAAGTCATGAAGCACTTCGCCAAAGGAGGCGTGGCCAAAATGATGCGCACGATGAAGGGCATGATGCCCGGCATGGGCATGCGTTAAAGCCGCGATGCCCACCATGCTGTTTGCTCTGGGCCGTTCGCTGCGCAGCCTGCTGCGCATGGATGTCTTTGTCCATCTGATCTGGCCGGGCATCGTCGCGGCGCTGCTGTGGACAGTGGCGCTGATCTTGTCCTGGGCGGTGACGATTGAAGCGGTGATGCGCCGGGTCGAGAACGTATGGTGGGTCGGCGCGCAGATCAGTGATTCGGAAATGCTGGCGGGCATCGCCCTCCTGCTGGTCAAGATCGCGGTGCTGCTTGCGGTGGTGCCGCTCATCTATGTGACCGCAGTCGTGCTGGTGGCGGTGGTGGCCTTGCCGCTGATGCTCGACCGGGTCGCGGCGCGTGATTATGCCGACCTTGAACAGCGTCGCGGCGGCTCGATCGCGGGCAGCGTGTGGAATACGGTGGTGGCTCTCGCGCTGTTTACAGGGGTGCTGGCGGTGTCGCTACTGCTATGGTGGATTCCGGGGGTGGCGCTGGTGGCGCCGGTGCTGGCCACCGGCTGGCTCAATCAGCGTCTCTTTGGCTACGACGCGCTGATGAATCACGCCGACCACGACGAGCTGGTGCGCCTGAGGCATGAATTGCGCTCGCCGATGCTGTTACTGGGCAGCAACACGGCATTGCTGGCCTATGTGCCGGTGGTAAACCTCATCGCCCCGGCCTTCGCCGGTCTCGCCTTTGCCCACTTCATGCTTGAAGCCCTGCGCCGCGACCGCCTGAAGAACGGCGTGAGCATTCTCGACCCGGAACCCACTCCCACTCCCGCTGAACTCCCTGAAAATCTGCCGGGCGGGGTGGAAGCCCAGGGCCGCGCGTGGCACAGCAAGCCCTGAATCCGCGTCGGGCGGTCGAGCAGACACGCACGCTCCAACTCGACGGCAAGCTGCTCTGTCTGATGATACGCCGCTCGGCGCGCCGCAGTCTGGCGCTCACCGTCGATCATCGTGGCGCCCGTCTCGCGGCGCCGCATGGCACCCCGGAAACGGTGATCGCCCGCTTTATCCAACAGCATGGTGACTGGCTGCTGGCACGGCTGGCGGAGCGCCAGCCGCCCATGCCACTGGCGCTGACCGATGGCGCCATGTTCCCGCTGCTGGGCGCACCGGCGCGGTTGCGCCTGGGGGGGAATGGGCGGCGGGCGTTATGGCGTAACGCCGCTGACGGCGTGGAAGAGTTGTGCTTGCCCACAGCCACGCACAAGGCGCTGCCCGCTGCCGTGCAGCGTGCGCTCAAAACCCGGGCGACGTCATGGTTTCAGGGCCGGGTCGCAGAATACTGCCAGCGTCTCGCCCTTGCCGTCCCCCCCGTGCGTCTCACGGCTGCCCGCACCCGCTGGGGCTCATGCAGCCACACGAGCGGTATACGCCTGCACTGGCGCCTGATTCATCTGCCAGCGCAACTGATAGACTACGTCGTTGCCCATGAAGTCGCCCACCTGTTGGAGATGAACCATTCACCACGTTTCTGGGCGGTGGTCGGGCAACTCTATCCCGACTGGCAATCCGCGCGGCGGCGACTGCGTGAAGCCGCAGCCCTGCTGCCCGTGATTGACGGACGGGATACCACCCCAATCAGCCAGGAGGAATAAAAACCATGAGACTGTTGCACACCATGTTGCGGGTCGGCGACCTCGATCGTGCGCTTGCCTTTTACACCGGGGTTCTGGGCATGCGCCTGTTGCGGCGTCAGGACTATCCCGAGGGCAAATTCACCCTCGCGTTTGTCGGCTATCAGGACGAGAGCGAAGGCGCGGTGCTGGAGCTGACCTATAACTGGGGCGTCGAACATTACGATCCGGGCAACGCTTACGGCCATCTCGCCATCGAAGTCGACAACGCGCAACAGGCCTGTGACGCCATCCGCGCCAAAGGCGGCAAGGTCGTGCGTGAAGCTGGGCCGATGAAACACGGCAAGACCGTGATCGCTTTTGTCGAAGACCCCGATGGTTACAAGGTTGAGCTGATCGAACGGAATACGCTGTAAGGGAGGTGGGCTAACATACGATTGGCATATTCTTGTGCAGATGTTGCCCGCCGTGCCGAAGTTCAGGTATTCCGCGCTGATGCCCTGTTCGGAGAAGCGCCGATAAAGTCTGTCTTCGTCATTGATGCCTGCGGGCAGCGGATTTTCAGCGCCAGCTCGGGTAAATTTCAAATCGGCGAGAAATTTTTCCACCACCAGATCGCAGGCGGCGTTCCAGTGCGCCGGGTGTTTCTTGTCGACAAAATGCTCCATGCCCAGATGCAAAAGGCAATGCGCCAGTGCGTGTGCCCAGGCTTCGGGTTCGGCGTGCAGCTTGGGGTGGCAATAGATGCGACCGCTGCGTCCGACCCGTGTCAGCCCTTCTTTGGCGTAATGGTTGACATCTTCATATGTGTCATGACGCCATACGTCGGCATGGTGTAGCAGTGCGGCAAAAATCTGGGTATTGGGCGAAAGTTTGTTTTTATCCGCGGGCAGTTCCTTGATGAGCTGCGAGCGAAAACTTTGTACCAGAAAATACAGTGCGTCGCGGTTTTCCGGTTCGTGCGGCCATTTCTGCTCGCCGCCGATAATGGCCGAGAGCGCATAACGGTTGCGTATTTGCTTTACAAAGGCGCGGAATTGCGTGGCATGGTGCGGCGAAAGACAGCCGCAGCTCAGAATCTCAAGCTCTTTGTCGCTGATCTTGTCGCCATGGCTGCGCAGCGCGTCGGAGAGCATGTGCCAGGAGCGCGGGGTGGAAAACGGTTCCCCGGTCTTGGTCGGTTGCCGCCAGAGGTGGTCGGGGCGCACTTTTGCCGTCGATGATCCGCGGCACGCCGATGATGTCCTCGGGCGCAAGCTGGCTGCCGAGGAGCGATACGCAGGGCAACCCGAACTCCGCCGCGAAACGCTCCACGATGGACGACTTGCCTATCCCCGGTGCGCCCCAGATGAAGACCGGGCGCACGGTGGCGACGTTGACCAGTACGTCGAGCAACTGGTTCTGGTTGAGGGTAATGGCGATGTTCATGGTGCAGGTGTTCTGGTTTGAAGAGGGCAGTCGCCAGTCGGCGTGCCGCCCAGTCTAACGCGAAGGGCGTGCCAGTTTGTTGTTTTGCCAGCGCCCACTGCTTGTCCCGCAAGCATACGAGGGGTGAAACCACTAGAATGACCCGCTTGCGTAAAACCTGGTTCCATTTGATCCACGATTTTGACGGTAAGGGTAGCTCATGTTGGCAAAAATTCTCATGATGGCGGTGTTTTTTGTCGTCACGCTTTATATCGGTTTTCACACCCGCAAACGTGCGAGGGATGTTGATGGTTTTGTGTTGGGCGGGCGCAGGATGGGGTCGTGGCTCTCCGCTTTTGCCTACGGCACTTCGTATTTTTCGGCGGTGGTGTTTATTGGTTACGCGGGCCAGTTCGGCTGGAAGTACGGCATGGCGGCGCTGTGGATAGGGCTGGGGAACGCATTTGTCGGCAGTCTGCTGGCGTGGTACGTGCTGGGCGCACGCACAAGGGCGATGACGCACCACCTGCACGCGCAGACCATGCCGGAGTTTTTTGGCGCACGCTACGCCAGCCCCGCGCTGCGGATTGCGGCGGCGTTGATCATTTTTGTTTTTCTCATCCCGTATACCGCTGGCGTCTACAGCGGGCTGTCGCGCCTGTTTGATATGGCGTTCGATGTGCCATACGAGTGGTGCATCATCGGGATGGCGGTGTTGACCTGTATTTATGTGGTGATGGGCGGTTATGTGGCGACGGCGGTCAATGACATGGTGCAGGGCGTCATCATGCTGTTCGGCATCGTCGCCGTGATCGTGTCGGTGTTGAGTGGCTACGGCGGATTTACCCAGGCCGTCGTTACGTTGTCGCAGGTGCCCAGTGATGTGCCCGGCATGGAGACGATGCAGGGCGCGTTTACCTCGATCTTCGGGCCGGATCTTTCCAACCTGGTGGGTGTGCTCATCCTGACTTCACTGGGTGTCTGGGGCATGCCGCAGATGGTGCAGAAGTTCTACGCGATCAAAAGCAGCGATGCCATCAAGCGCGGCGCGATCATCTCGACGGTGTTTGCGCTGGTGGTGGCGGGGGGGAGTTACTTTTTGGGCGGGTTCAGTCGCCTTGCCTCGGCTCAGGTCGCGCTCTCGACGGCGGGCACGCCTGTATACGACTCGGTGATTCCTTCCATGCTCGCCAACATGCCCGACCTGCTCATTGGCCTGACGGTGGTGCTGGTATTGAGCGCGTCGATGTCGACCTTGAGTTCGCTGGTGCTGACGTCGAGTTCCACCCTGACGCTGGATGTGCTCAAAGGGCGCTTCATCCAGGAGCGCGACATCAGGCTGCAACTGTTGGCGATCAGGCTGTTGCTGGTGGCTTTTGTGCTCATCTCGACCGTGATTGCGATCGTTCAATACAACTCGGCAATTACTTTTATCGCGCAGCTTATGGGCATCAGTTGGGGAGTGCTGGCGGGCGCGTTTCTGGCGCCTTTCCTCTACGGGCTTTACTGGCAACGCACCACGACGGGCAGCGTATGGGCGTGTTTCATCTTTGCGCTGGCGCTGATTTGCTCCAACATGGTGTGGGGCTATATGTCGCCGATCAATGCCGGCGCCCTGACGATGCTGGCAGGGCTGGTGATTGTGCCGGTGGTCAGCCTGTTTACGCCCAGGCCCGACGCTGACACTGTTCGTGTGCTATTCAAGGAGTCGTATCTGAATTTGCATGACAACAAGATTGATGCGGATTGAGCGTGTCCACGGGAAAACCGTCGTCATCGGCTTTTCCGTCACCTGGCCAGCATTAAAAAGTGTTCCGTGACTTGTCACGGAACACAGAAACTGTCCCGTTTCTGGCACACATCGTTGTGCCATCCTGTTGGGGGAAATCGGGCAAAGTGGCCTAGCATCAGGGGAAATGACTCCATCCTGCACAAAAAAACGATCTGGCATGTTCATTGCTGTGTGTACGGCATTCCGGTTCATTCCAATCGTAAGCAGGAGCAACACGAATGTTGAAGATCGTTCCCAAACCTCGTCGCCAATTGTCCGATACCTCCCCCGAGACAGGCGCTCACAGCACGGCAACCCGGCCGGGTTATGCCCTGAACTGGGAGACCGCTGAGCAGCGCGTCAAGGATCACAAAGCCTTCCTGCTCGATGCGCCACAAAAGATGGACCCCCAACGCCTTGAATTTCTCATGCAGGTCTATGACGAATACAAAGGCGAATCCAACGTCATGCTTCGGGCCAGATTGCTGGAACGGGTGCTCACCAGGAAAGACATTTTCCTGGATGGCAATCCGGTTGTTGGAACGATGACCGGCATTCGCGCGGGCGTCTACCCCTACCCCGAGTGGCAGGTCAACTGGATCAAAGACGAAATTGACATGGTCAAGATGTCTTCGCTGGGCGAAGTCAGCATTCCACAAGAAACGCAAGACCTGCTCAAGAAGGTCTACAAGCAGTGGAAAGGCAATACGACCTATGACCGCGCCAACAGGATTTATAAAGAGATTTACAAGGAAAATGCCGAGTTGCTCGTCAAGTCCGGGTGGATTTATCCGGTCAACGACAACAGCACCGGCTCCGGCGCGTGTAATTACCAGAAGGTGATTAACGTCGGCATCGCCGGCATTCTGGAAGAAGTCGAAGGCTACATCGCGGCGCTGCCGAAAAAGGCCACCAACGTCGGCAAGCTGGAATTCTACCGCGCCACGCAAATCGCGCTGAAGGCCGTCGTTGCCTATGCCCATCGCTATGCTGACCTTGCCGAAGCCACGGCTCAGGAAGAGGCCGACCCGAAAGTCAAAGCCGAGCTGCTGGAAATTGCCGAAGTCTGCCGCCGCGTGCCGGAATTCCCGGCGCGTAACTTCCGTGAAGCCATACAGGCGTTCTGGTTTACGCATTTGTGCGTTGAAATTGAGCAGGCCGGTTGCGGCACGTCGCCGGGACGTTACGGGCAGTACATGTATCCGCTCTACCGCAAAGATATTGACGAAGGTCTCCTGACGCGTGAACAGGCGCTGACGCTTCTCAAATTCCAGTGGGTCAAGCATCTGGAAGTCGCCGTATACCAGGGCGCGGCTTACACGCTTGCCCTCTCCGGCCATACCGGTCAAGTCATCTCCATCGGGGGGCTGACCGCCGAGGGTGAAGACGCCAGTACGGAACTGGAAGAGCTCATCATGGACTGCCAGATGGCCATGAAAAACATCCAGCCGACGCTGGCGCTTTTCTACCATCCCAAAATGAAGGAATCCTACCTGCGTAAAGCCGTCGACGTGATTCGTACCGGCGTGGGGCAGCCCCAGTTCATGAACAATGGCGTGGTTGTCCAGCGCCATCTCTCCCGTTTCGGCACACGCGGCATCACGCTGGGTGAAGCGCGCAAAAACTGCGTCGTCTTCGGATGCGTGGGCACCGGCCAGGCCGGTCAGGGTTCTTACGTCACGTTTGAAGGGCAACCGAATCTCGCCAAGCTCGTGGAATTCACCCTGAACGACGGCTATGACGCCTACATCAAAAAACAGATCAGCGTCAAAGTGGGCGACCCAAGAACATTCCAGACGTTTGACGAATTCTACGAAGCCTTCAGGCAACACGCGAAATACTGCCTGATGCTGCAACGCCGGATCACTGACCTCGGCAATTCAACCCGCGAAGAACTGGTGCCGAGCATCTTCCGCTCCAGCGTAATCGAAGGTTGTCTTGAAAAAGGCCTGTATGAAGAGCAGGGCGGGCCGAAATATGCGCAGTCCTTGTGCATCACCACCAGCGGTATTGACGCGGCCAATTCGCTCTATGCCATCAAGCATCTGGTGTACGACACCCGGAAATTGAGCATGGAGCGTCTGCTGGAAGCACTGGCCGCCAACTTTGAAGGCTATGAGGAAGAGCGCAAATTGTGCTTTGAAGCGCCCAAGCACGGCAATGACTATCCGGATGTCGATCAGCTTGTGCGCAGAATGTACCGGGATATCGAAGAAACCTACCGCGCCTCCGGCACGGACTATTTCGATTACGAGCCGCGCATGGACGCCTTCTCCCTGTCATTCCACAACTACTTCGCCCCGATGACCGGCGCGCTGCCCAATGGTCGCAGAAGAGGCGAACCCATGACCGACGCCAGCGTCTCCGCCATGCCGGGCACGGACGTCAATGGCGTGACCGCCTTGCTGAAATCCGCCGCCCAGGCCATTGATACGGTACGCTTCAACGCCAATCACCTGAATGTGAAGCTGCTCCCCTCCTTTCTGGAAGGCCCGGCGGGAACGCGCACGCTGCTCTCGCTTGTCCGGACATACTTCGATCTGGGCGGCTCGCACATCCAGTTCAATTGCGTTGATACCAACGTCTTGCGCGAAGCGCAAAAGAATCCGCAAAACTACAAGGATCTCGTTGTTCGCGTCGCCGGTTTCAGCGCCTACTTCACCCGTCTGGACATTGGCGTGCAGAACGAGATCATCAAACGCACCCAGTACGTTTCCGCTTCATAAGGCGGCAGGGGTGGGTTGAAACCCGCCCCTGTATTCACATGTTAAAACAATGGAGAAATCCGCAATGAACATAACCCTGACAGACGATGCGGCAACGAGGCTTCGCACCTTGCTTGAAAATGAAGGCGAAGACGCCTGCATCCGCATCCGCGAGACAAAAATCGGCGCGGCGTGCAAAGCCAGAATCGTGCTCGTGTTGAGTATTGATGAGCGTGAAGACGAGGATGTGGAAGAAGAAGCGGGTGCGTTGCCTTTTGTGATCAACAGCGATCTCGTCGATCAATATGGCGAGGCATTTTCCGTGTCGCTGGATGGGATGAAAGTTCCGGTTGTGGTTGCGGAGGGTTAGCCAGCATAGTCCGGAAGCAGGGCGGAAAAGGCCGAAAGCCGTCTTCCGCCGAATGTCGAGAGCATCCATTCGGCGGAACGGTGACATTGATTTACAGCTTGAAATGCTGCACCAGCTTGTACAGGTCGTTGGCCAGCGTCTTGATATGGCCTGCCGCGTCGTTGAGCGACGTGATCGCGCCAGAATTCTCCTCTGTCATATTGGCGATGCGCTCGACATCCTGGCCGATCATCTGGCTGGCCGAGCTTTGTTCGGCGAGGGCGTCGGTGATCTGGGCGATGGACGACAAGGACAGATCCAGTTGTTCCTTGACTTCGCTCATGGAGCTTCCCGTCTCATTGGCCAATGCCATGCCTTTTTGCACCTGCTCCTTGCTGGTTTCGGTGCTCTTCAGGGTACGCTGGGTGCTCTCCAGGATCGCTTCGATGGTGGCGGTGATTTCCGATGTGGATTGCGTGGTGCGTTCCGACAGTTTCCGGACTTCATCGGCCACCACGGCGAACCCGCGCCCCGTTTCACCGGCGCGCGCGGCTTCAATGGCGGCGTTTAACGCCAGCAAATTGGTCTGGTCGGCAATTTCCTTGATGACATTGACGATCTTGCTGATTTGCGAGGATCTGTCAGCGAGCTGCTTCACGTCTTCCGCCGTCCTGGAGGTGTTGGTCGTAATCTGCTCCATTTCGTGAATAGTGTTTTGTACGACTTCCAGGCCGTGATTTACCGCTTCGCTGGAGGCCAGGGAATTTCTGCGGGTCGTGGTCGCGTTGTCGGAAATCGTGGTGACGCCGACCGACATTTCTTCCACAGCGGCGGCAATGGAAGTGGTGGATTGGCTTTGCGTGGCGGCTCGCTGCATGACTTGCTCGCCGTTGGAGGCCATGGTGTCCGAATTTGCCGCCAACACTTCAGCGCTCTGGCGAATCCGGGTGATGATGTCACAGAGGCTGGAACACATTTTTTTCATGGAGCTCAGGATGCTGTTTTCCATCCCCGGACGGACGGTGATCACGTGATTCAGTTGGCCCGCCGCGATGAGCGAGACGAGGTTTGCCACCTCGGAAGGCTCGTCTCCCAATTCCCGGCTGATCTGGCGGGCGATGATGATGGAAATGGCGAACCCCAGAAGCGAGGCGATGATCAGCACCGCCAGGTTGATGGCAGTGGCACGTTCCGTTGCGACCAGGGAAGCCTCGTATTCTTCCTTGGCGACTTCGATCTGCAAGTCGACCAGCTCGCCAAATTTGTTCGACAGGGGTTCGATGGCAGGATAGAGATCCTGCGCCGCATACGCAGCCAGCGCTTCTCCGTCGTTATTTCCCAGGATTCGCTGCAATTGCGCGATGGAAGCGTCTCCCACTGTTCTCAATTTTTTAATCTCTTCGGTAATGGCGGCCTCTTTCGGGGTCAAATTGGTCTGGAGATAGGCCTGCCAGAGACGGTTGATTCGATCTTCCGCCTTCCTGATCTGTTCGAGCGCGTCGGCATAAGTGATATTGCCGTTATGCGTCTTGTGCGTTACATCGACGATATCGACGGCATACCGGTCGGCAATTTCCCGGATGTCGCGCAGTGGCACGACACGATCTTTATACACGTCATCCAGGGCGCGCATGGCGGTATTCATACCCGAATAGCCGGAGATGGCAATCGCGATCATGCCCAAGGTCGCCATGATGGCAATCAACAGAATCCGGTGTACCACTTTCAGTTTCGATAACATGGTCTTGCTCCTGTTAGCCGGGTTATGAGTTGAACGCGGCTGTTAGAAAATCCAGACGCAATAAGCGGAAAGAGGGCGCGTTATAGCGGCTTTGCCAGTCGGCTCGATGTTTGCTTGCTTGCTTGCTTGCTTGCTTGCTTGCTTGCTTGCTTGCTTGCTTGCTTGCTTGCTTGCTTGCTTGCTTGCTTGCTTGCTTGCTTGCTTGCTTGCTTGCTTGCAAAAATCTTGTTGCAAGAATCTGATTTGTCAAGGGGTTTTACAATTTTTTTGCTTTCTGTGTCGGTATGCGTCGACCTTTGCGCCACACGACCAAACCCGATCGACGCACGGTGAGTTCCGGCGGCGGGTGATGTGTGCGAAGGACTGAAAAACATGTGATTTCTGCGCGACGCGATAGAATATTTTTCGCATACTCCGTGTCATGCTGCAAAATGTCAAATGTTTTGCCAAAAAAGTCACACTCCCGCCTGTTTTGATGCCTGATTTCAACACCAGGCCCGCCCGCGCAGGAGCGTGTACGGGCGGTTAGCGAACCGCCCGTACCGATTGTCGGGATGTGTTTCGCGGCTTTCCCCGGCTAGCTGCTGCCTACGACATCTGCGTATGCGATAGCACTGATGGTACCCAGGCCAACGCGCGCTCAGCGCGTTTCCGTCTCTATGCCAAGGAAACGTTCAGCCCATGCCGTGAAAAACGCGCCAGCGTTTCCTGCAATTTCGCCGGGTCGCAGGCTTCCATTGCAGGCGTTTCCCACCCGAGCGCGGCATATTTGCTCCGCCCGAAAGCGTGGCATGGCAATATATCTACCTCGGTTTTATTGTATTGATGGAGCAGGGCAGCCAGGGCGGCAATATTCTCTTCGGAGTCGTTCAAATCCGGCATCAGCGGAATACGGATTTTCGCAGGGATATTCGATTCCAGCAGCGTGCGCAGATTGGCGAGTATCAGCTTGTTGTCCAGCCCGGTCAGGCGCTTGTGTTGCGCGGGATCCATGTGCTTGCAGTCGAAAAGAAAAAGCTCCGTCAGCGCCATGACTTTTTTGAATTGCGCGGGCGAACAGTGACCGCAGGTATCGACGCAGGTGTGAAATCCCTCGTCACGGCAGGCTTCGAGCAGGGCGATGAGAAAATGTCCCGCGCTGATGGGTTCGCCGCCGCCGAAGCTCACGCCACCGCCGGAATTTTCGTAAAAGAGGCTGTCCGAGCGCACCACCTGCATGACCTCTTCGACCGTCATGATTTTTCCGGACATGACCCGCGCCCCGCTTGGGCAAACCTCCGCGCACGCGCCGCAGTCATGGCAGCGCGAACGATCCGTGACGCTGGGGCCGTCTTTTTGCAGGACGACCGCGCCGTGCGGACACGCATCCAGACACTTTCCGCAACGGCTGCAAATATCCGAAAACATCAGGAGTTGTGGCTGAAAAGACTGCGACTCCGGGTTGCTGCACCACTGGCAGCGCAGGGGGCAGCCTTTTAGAAATACCGTGGTGCGCAGACCGGGGCCGTCTTCCGTCGAGGTGCGCTGAATGTTGTAGACGACGCCTTGTTCCATATCGGTTTCTCGCGCTTTTTTACACGCCCAGCGCGCGTATTTTCCTGTATAGCGTATTGCGTGAGATGCCCAGGAGACGCGCCGCGCGCGCCTTGTTGTTTTCGGTGCTTTCCAGAACGGACAAGAGTGTTCTGCGTTCTGCCTGAGCGCCGACTTGCGTCAGATTCAACACGTCGTCTGCCGGCGTTTCGCTTTCTCTTTCTTTTTGCGCGTTCCGGAGTTCCTTCAAAAAGCGATCCGGCAAATGCTGAATCGTCAAAATGTCGCCATCATCCTCCAGGCTGTAGAGGGCAAAGGTCAATATGTTCTTTAATTCCCGGACATTGCCGTGCCACGGATAGAGGCTGAAAGCCTGATACAGCTCGCTGGAAACATGAATTGCGCGTGCGCGTCTGGGGCCGACGCTCCATTCGATGAAGCTGCGAGCGAGCAGGGGAATATCACTGACGCGCTCGCGCAGGGGCGGAATATCCAGTTCGAGAATATTCAGTCGATGGTAGAGGTCTTCACGGAAGCCCCCCGCCTCGACAAGTTGCTCCAGATTACGATTGGTGGCGGCGATGAGGCGGAAATTGGAGTGAATCGCGCCGGGGTGGGCGATTTTCTGGATTTCGCCGCTCTCCAGTACGCGCAAGAGCTTGGCTTGCATGGGTAATGAAAGCTCGCCGATTTCATCGAGGAAAATGGTGCCGGTATCCGCGAGTTCAAATTTTCCTTTCATGCCGCCGGATTTTGCGCCGGTGAAAGCGCCGCCGCCGTAGCCGAAAAGCTCCGATTCCATGAGGTCTTGCGGCAGCGCCGCGCAATTGACCGTCACAAAAGGGTTCGCGGCACGCGGGCTGGCGGAATGCAGGGCTTGGGCGATGATGTCTTTGCCGGTTCCGCTCTCACCGGAGAGCAGAATGGGTTCGTCGCTCCTGGCGAAGCGGCTGCCGCGTTTTTTCATGGCCTCCATGACCGCGCTCTCGCCGATGATGTTGTCAAAGGTATGGAGCAGGCCCGGATTCTTGTGCGACTTGCCTTCCAGATAATTGGTTTTTTCTTCCAGATTGCGAATGGTTTCCTGCAAACCGAGCAGCGCATCCTTGCCGATGCTGGTCGAAATGCTCTCGATGATGACGCCCAGCAGGTTATTGTCCGCATCCAGCACGGGGTAGCGAAACGAAACTCCCTGGGCATTGTCTTTGGTGACGCTGGAATTGATCGTTGCCTTGCGCGTGCGGATGGTCTTCATTACCCCCTGTTCGGCGGTCAGGAAGAAATCCGAGACATGTTTGCCGCGTATATCCTCGGGCAGTCCGAACATTTCCACAAAGGCTTTGCTGGCGTAGCGAAAGTAACCTTCGCGGTCGAGAATCGAAATGCCGGTATGCAGCAGCTCGAATATGGCGGTGTGCTGACTTGCCGCCAGATTTTCGAGGAGCTCGGGGGAGTCGAGGTTATAGACTGGCATGGCCTTGGCGGCGGGCGGGTTTGACACCCGCCCCTGTACCAACGATGCCTTTGAGGTGAAACTTATATGACATAGCTGTCGGCAGTCTCGGGCACGGCGGCATTGTCGTGCATCAGCTCAAAGATACGGCGGCGAATGTCGGTGAACGCCGTACTGGCACGGTCGCGGGGAAAATGCAGGTCAACCGGGATCTCATCGACAATCCGGCCAGGGTTGGCATTCATCACCAGAATCTTGTTGCTGAGGAAGATCGCTTCCTCCACATCGTGCGTCACCAGAATCATGCTGACGCCTTCGACGCGCCAGATGCGTTGCAATTCTTCCTGCAGGCGCATGCGGGTGATCGCGTCCAGTGCGCCCAGTGGCTCGTCGAGGAGCAGGATGGCGGGTTGGTGCACGAGCGCACGGGCGATCGCCGCACGTTGCGCCATGCCGCCGGAGAGCTGATGCGGGTAGGCGGTCTCAAAGCCGTTCAGGCCGACGATGGCGATCTGCTCGGCGACGTTTTTTTCCTTCTCTGCTTTGGTGCCGGGAGCCTGTAACAGGGACAGCGCGATATTGTCTTTCAGCGTCAGCCAGGGCAGCAGGCGGTGATCCTGGAAGACGATGCCGCGGCTGAGGCTGGTGCCGCGCACCGGCTCGTTTTGCAACAGGATTTCGCCTTCGTAGTCGCCACCCAGCCCCAGGATCAGGCGTAACAAGGTCGATTTGCCACAGCCGGAAGGGCCGACAATGGAAACGAATTCTCCGGCGTTTACGGTGAAACTGGCGTTTTTTACGGCGATGAAATCCGTACCGTCATTGGCAAGGTAGTGTTTGCTGACGTTACGGATTTCCAGTTGCCCCTGTTTATGAATCGGCTCAGGCATCAAATCCTGCCTTCCAGCGCAGCAGACGCTGTTGTGTTTTGAACATTGCGCGGTCGATCACGAAGCCAATGGCGCCAATCAGGATCATGCACACGACGAGTTGATCGGTCATCAGCAGTTGCTGGGAACGGAAGATGAGAAAGCCCAATCCTTCCAGCCCGCTCAAACCTTCTGCGACCACCACAATCGCCCACGCCAGCCCGGCGGAGTAGCGCAGCGACACGGCAATGGCAGGGAGGATGGAAGGGAAAACCACCTTGCGCACGATTTGCCATTTGGATAGCGTCAGCACATTGGCAAGTTCGATATAGCTTTTGTCAATATTGCGGATGCCCTGCAAGGTGTTGAGGAATACGGGAAAGAATACCGATTTGGCAATAATCAGTATTTTGGCCGGCGCTCCCAGCCCCAGCCACACCACAATCAGCGGCAGCCATGCCACGGTGGGAATATGGCGCAAGGTGTTGACGGTGGAGCTGAAAAACAGTTCTACCCGGCGCGACATGCCGGCCGCCAGACTCAGGGCAATGGCCGCGAGCGAGCCATAAAGAAAGCCCTGCGCGACGATGGAAACGCTGACCTGGATATCGTTGAGCAGTTCCTGTTCCTGCAGCATGTACCAGAACGCGGAAATGATGGAGGCAGGCTTGGGCAGAAAAATCGGCTCTACCCATTGATGGGTGCTGGCGGTTTGCCACAGCCCGAGAATGATGAGCGGCAGGAACAGGCTGATATACAGCTTCTGCGCGAAAAAGGAGCGCACGCGCTTGCTGATGGCATTGTCGGCAGACGACCTTGCGCCGGGTTCGGGATGCGCGACCGGCTTGAGATGCACGACCGTTTCGGGACGTGCAGCCGACTCGGGACGTGCGACTGGCTCAGGATGCGTAACTGGCTCAGGATGAGCGATTGACACGGCAATCGCTGGACTTCCACTCATGATTCAACCCCACGACAAAGCGCCCGGGCGGAGGTGAAAGTCCGCCCGGGCGTTTGTTTTATTGGTAAATGGTGTGCGATCCGCCGACGAAGAAACGTCCGTCGATGAACTCATCCACTTCCTTGTCGGAGAGGCTCTTCTGGCTCAGGATGTCATCGCCATTGGCAATGTAATAGCGCTGGAATTCCTTGATCGCGGTGCGGGCGCGCTCAGGGTTGGCTTCACCGCCGAGGAATTCCCATTGGCCGAGGTGGGTGATCTGGAACAGGGCCACCTCAACCGGAACGCGGGTTTCTTTGGCGACAATTGCCGCGGCTTCGTTGGGATGATCGTAGGCCCATTCGCGGGTCTTTTCGCGGGCGGCGAGGAAGCCCTTGACCACCTGCGGATATTTGTCGGTGAAATCTTTGCGCGCAACGTAGGTAACGCGCCCGGCGTAATTGACATAGGTGCCGTCATCGGCGGAATGCCCGATCACCTTGAGCTTGCCCGAGAGCCACGGCCCGGTGAATGCCGGTGCGGCAAGGTGAGCGGCGGTGGCGTCAGAATCTCCGGTAATCACGGCGGTGATGGCGACCGAGGAGTTGTCGATATTCTCGTGACGCACGCGGCCTTTTTTCAGGCGTGAATCAAAGGGCAGCCCTGCCGTGTTGAGGGTCTCGAAAGGCGAAGACCAGTAGCACGAGATGCGGCTGGAGCCGAATTTTTTGCCGTCCAGGTCTTTGACGGAATTGATTTTGTTGTTGTTCGCCGCGGCCAGAATGGGAGCGCGGTAGCGGTTGGAAGGCTCGCTGATCCAGACGACGACAGTATTGAGGCCGTTGATCTTGTGGATCGTGGAAGGGTAGACCATGCGCTGCGCAATCGCGAGCGAACCGCCACCGACAGCGGCTGATTCAGCGCCCAGCAGTTCGGCTGCACCCTGCGCAATCAGGGTGACTTTTTCGGTGCCGGTATTGGCGAACGCTTCCTTGAAGAAACCTCTCTCCTGGGCGATGACCGTCCACGGTGATTTCTGCAGATTGATTTCGGGGAGCACCGCGTCTGCGGCCCACGCCCCGTTATTCAAGACACCAGCCGCCACAAGGCTGAGCAGCAATTTCGACTTGTTTGACATATGCTTTTTCCTTTGAGAAGTCGGGCTAGTGTATGCTGGCTTCAAGCGGGGTAAAAAGCAGTTGTTATGCTGTATATATGCACTTCGTCATTGTTTGTTTAGCTTGTTTTATTGTATGCATTATGGAAATAATGCCACCCGCTGGAGAGGGGCTGAAAAATCACGGCGGGCGTGGTGAACCACGTCTCGGCGCGTACCACCAGTCGGCTGACTGCGGCAATCGCCTAATTCGCGTTCTCCAGAAAAAGCGCGTCGAAATCCCGCAGGTCTTTGGGGATGTCCGGGTTGCCGATCCAGCGTTTCTTTTTCTGGAACGCGGCGTTGACGAGGCTTGATTCGGGCTGGAAACGGTCATAGCGCAAACCCGCCAGATCCGACCAGGTGTGAATGAAGCGGGCGTTGCTGTAGGGGCGGTCGAGCATCGAAGCGAAATCGGACGAATGCGTTTTTTTCCATTCAGGCGACATCCACAGCGCAAACGGGACGGCGTACATGTCTACGCTGGGCTTGCTCTCGTTGCGCCCAAGCGTTTCATGGGCGGGGTCGTTAAACACTTCCTCGCCGTGGTCGGAAAAATAGAGCAAAAACCCGTTGGGGTCGTTTTTCGAGAAAATCTCGATCAGGCGGGAGACGATGAAATCGTTGTACAGCACGGCGTTGTCATAGCTGTTGAAAATGGCGGTCTGCTTGTCCGACAAACGCTCAGGAACATGCTCGCGCCCGATAAACACGTCGAATGCTTCCGGGTAGCGCAGGGCATATTTTGAATGCGTGCCGAGCAGGTGCACCACGATGAATTTTTTCGGCGCGGGATCCGCCAGGGCTTCGGCAAATGGATCGAGCACGACAAAATCCGGCGAAGAGGCGTTCTGGGCGCGGTTCTGGTTCAGGTAGCGCGTTTCATCGGCTTGCTGCGAAAACATGGTCATCAGGGTATTGCGGTGGGTCATGGTCTGCTGGTTGGTGATCCAGTGAATCTTGTAACCCGCCTGTTTCATGAGGTTCATCAGGTTCGGCTCGGTCAGGAAGCGATCCGGTTCCTCCTGATGGGCAAAACTCAAGGCCTGTTGCAACATTTCGACGGTATAGACACGCGAGGCAATCACATCCCTGAAAACGGACAATTCCCCTTTTTCTTTCAGCGCGTCCAGACGGGGCGTGGTTTTGCGCGGATAGCCATATAAACTCATGCGCTGGCTCGTGGTGGATTCGCCAATGACCAACACCAGGGTGCGCGGCGCGTCGCCATTGGCATCGACGAGATTTTCCAGCGGTGGCAGGGAAGAATTTTTGGCGAGGAGCTTTTTGACGTTACCGAGCTGCATCCGGTATTGCAGATAGCCCACCACCAATTGCCAGGGCGCGGCGGGTTCCATGCGCCGGAACAACTTGCTCGTGCCGCTCTCAAAATTGACCTTGCCGCGAAAATAGTCGAGATAAGGCTCGACGAAATTGAGGATCAGCACGGCGACCGACACGCCAATCGCGTAATGGCGCGGCAGATAAACCGGACGCAGGTGATTCCAGAGCAGGCAGGCAATCGCGGTATAAACGGCGATTCCGGCGAGCAGCGCAAGATTGACGTACTGGCTTAAGTATTCTTTGGATTCTTCGGAATTGGATTCAAAAATGGTAAACACGACGCTCTGGGAAAATTCCGTTTTGTAAATCGCCCAATAGCTCAAGCTGACCACCGACGCTGCCCAGAGGATGACTCCGATGCCTGCGCTGATGGCTTTTGTCGCGGCGGGAAACAATAAAACCGGGGCGAGCCATATGAGGCTCATGTAAAAAGCGCTACGAAGCCCCGTGAATCTCGAAGTGCGGATCAGCAGGGTCTGCGTGATGCCGGAGAAATACCAGAAAAACAGGTACAGCCAGCCCAGCCCGAACCAGTCGATTGAAGACATCCCCTTGACTCCCGCAAACGCAAAGCCGGGATTCTAGAAATAGACATGTGAACGACATGTGAAAAAAACGTAAGCAAGCCGGGGTCAAAGAGTTTGCCCGACTTCAGGACACCGAAGGCGACATGTATGAGCTTACGCAGCATGGCGGCGATGGCGCATCATCCGCGTCTCTCGCCTCATCCGCAAACTGCTTCGCGTGCAGGCGGGCGTAGTAACCGTTTTGCGCGATCAGCTCGGCGTGCGTACCGCGTTCGACGATGCTTCCGGCTTCCATGACCAGAATCTGGTCGGCGCGTTCGATGGTGGAGAGGCGGTGCGCGATGACCAGCGTGGTGCGACCCGCCATGACTTTTTCCAGCGCCGCCTGAATGTGACGTTCGGATTCGGTGTCCAGCGCCGAGGTCGCTTCGTCGAGAATCAGCACGGGCGCGTTTTTCAGCATCGCCCTGGCGATGGCGAGGCGTTGACGCTGACCGCCGGAGAGCATGACGCCGTTTTCGCCGACTTCGGTTGCAAAGCCTTCTGGCAGGCGGTCGATGAATTCGAGCGCGAAGGCGTCGGCGGCGGCCTGCCTGATTTCGCTTTGCGCTCGGTCGGCGAGGTCGCCGTAGGCGATGTTGTTGATGACTGTATCATTAAACAGCGTGACTTGCTGCGTCACCAGCGCGATGTGCTGACGCAGGTTTTTCAGGCGGTAGGTTTCGATGCCCGCGCCGTCCAACAGGATTTCGCCTTCGCTGTGCGCGTAAAAACGCGGAATCAAATTGGCGAGGGTCGATTTGCCGCTGCCGGAACGCCCCACCAAGGCGACCATTTTGCCGGGTTCGATGACAAAATCAATGTCGTTCAACACGACGTTATCTGTGCCCGGATACGTAAAGCGCAGATTTTTGACTTCCAGCCGCCCCGCCACCCGTTCGCGTTCCAGTATGCCCGTATCGCGCTCCGGCGTTTCGTCCAGTTGCTCGAAAATGCTGGCTGCCCCGGCGATGCCGCGCTGGATGGTGGAGCTGACTTCGGAGAGCTGGCGGATGGGTTTCGGCAACAGCCCCGCCGCCGTGATGTATGCCACCAGATCGCCCGCCGAAGCGTCGCCGCGCAGCCAGAGCACGAGGAACATCAACACGGACATGGCGGTGTAAATCACGAGTTGCAACAGGGGCGTATAGATGGCGCTGGTGCGGGTCATCCGCAACTGACGGTCGCTGTTGATCTGGCTGGCGTCCAGAAAACGCCGCTGTTCGTAGGCTTCGCCGCCAAAGCTGCGGACAACGCGATACCCTTGGATGGTCTCGGAGGCAACGTGCGTGAGATCGCCCATCGCCGCCTGAATTTTGTGGCTCTGTTTTCTGAATTTGCGGCTGGCAATCGTCACCATGAACGCAATCAGCGGCAGGATGGCGAGCATCACCAGCGTGAGTTTCCAGTTCATCCAGATTAAATAGAGAAACAGAAACACCACCGTCAGGCTCTCGCGGACGATGATTTTCACCGCGTCTGTCACCGCGCTCGTCACCATCGTGACGTTGTAGGTGATGCGCGAAATCAGATGACCGGAATTGTGATGGTCAAAATAGGGATTGGGCAGGATCAAGAGGCTGTGGAACAGGGCAACGCGCAAGTCATGCACCAACCCTAACGACACCCGCGCCAAAAAGTAATTGCCCAGAAACGCGCCCAAACCCTGCCAGAGGGCAATCAGGACAATCAGGATGGGCACGGCATAAATCAGCCGCAACCCGTGCAGCCATTGCCACTGCATATCGGGGAACAGGGCAGCGTCGGGATTGGCAAGCCCGTCAACAAAATACTTCAGAATGCCCGCCAGCATCGGTTGGGTAGAGGCGAAGATTAAAAACCCCACAATGCTCAAGGCGAACATGCCCCAATAGGGGCGCACGTAAGCGAGCAAACGAAGATAAATTTCCAGCCCCGAAACGGGAACGCTGTTTTGATGCGACATGAAAACTGACCGACAACAGAGAGCGTCGAATATAGCAGGAATTCAGGCAGGGCGGGGTCGTAGAGCGCCGCGCCTATTCCCCCCCTCAAAACGACTTATTCACCATCAAAAAAAAGATCACCGTCACGGCGATGAATGCCGGATAGCCGAGCAGTTCCCAAGCGCGGGCGATGCGCCAGTATTGAGTGGGGATCGGTTGCCTGGCGTCGCGCGAATGGCGGGCGATGTTGCGCAATTTGAGTTGCAGCCACACCACTGGCAGCCAGCAGACTCCGGAGAGGATAAAAAGGGCGAGCGAGGCGGCGATCCAGCCGGTTGTCAGCGTCCAGCCGCCTTGCTGCATCAGCCACCAACCGGAAAGCGGCTGAAAAATCACGGCGGGCGTGGTGAACCATGTATCGGCACGCACCACCAGTCGGCTGACTTCGGCAATCGCTTCCACGTTGCGGGTGCGGTTGATGAAAAACAGGTAAAAGGCGGTGCCAAAGCCCGTGCCGACCATGAGCACGGAAGAAAGGATGTGCAACCATTTGACGATCAGATAGGTGTTCATGCCTGGGTCTCCTCGGCATAAAGTTGAACCAGCAACGCCAGCACCGCCAGATTTTTGAGGATGGGCGCGAAGGGATGCAGCAGGAATTCCGGCAAACGCCAGACGATGAGCAGACTGTAGCCAACAATCAAAACCAGTTGCATGAGCCAGAGCCGCCGATGGGGTTTGACGAGGGTGAGCACGCCCATGAGCGCATCCAGCCCGACCGCCGCCGCCAGCGTGATTTTTGCTGCTGTGCCCGTCAGTCCGAAGGGAAGCAGCAAGGCGAGGCTTTCCTGTATGGGAAACAAGCCTGCGGAAACCAGCGCGGTCAGGAACCAGATCGTCGCCAGCGCTCCCAACAGCAACGGTCGCCGCCAGAGCGCCAGCGCATTCAGGCGCAAGGACGTTGCCGCTTCGGGCGGTGTGAATGCGGACGGTTCGCGTAGCGGTCGCCCCAGCAGCGCCGTCGCCGCTTTGGTGTCGCCGCAATTCCCCAACGCCAGCATCGTCCAGGTATCACGGCACAACAGGGAACGCCGGAAAAGTCCCGCCAGCCGCGCCGTCGCCGCCATGACGAAAGCGGGAATCGGCAGATGCGGCGCAGGCGGCAGCCCCATCAGTTTGCGATAGGTTTCCAGCCATTCGGCATAGGTCAGGGCGCGCGCGCCGGGAAAATCGACGACGCGACTGGCGGTTGTGGAGGGCGATTCCAGCGCTTTTTGCACCGCCTCGGTCACGTCTTCGACATGCACCGGCTGTACCTTGCCCACGCCAAGCGGGATGGAGAGCAGCGGCAAGCTGGCGAGCGCCATGAAAAACTGTGTCGACGCGCCCTCCTGGCCAAAAACCAGCGAGGGACGCAAAACCGTCGCGCCGCAGGGAAAACACGCCAGCAAAGCGGCATCGGCAGCCTGCTTGCTGCTCAAATAAGGCGTTGCGTCTGTCACGCCCAAGGCGGAAATCTGCACCACGCGCTGTACCCCCGCTTCGGCGCAGGCGCGAAACAGGGCGGCGGGGGCGAGGTGGTGGATGCGCGCAAAATCCCCCGCCTGCCGCTCGCGTAAAATGCCCACGGCGTTAATTACCGCATCCACGCCCTGCACACGCGGCAGCCAGACTTCCGGTTGCACATCGCGCTGGCAGTCGATGGCGATGTCATCTGGTTGGCGGGGATGATGCACGCCGCGCAGCACACGATGTCCAGCCTCTTCAAGGCGGCGGGCAATGGCGCGACCGAGAAAACCGTCTGCGCCGCAAAGCAGGATGTTCATGATGAAAGACTCCTGATTAACGTTGGGGAATGTGGCACACGCCATCTTCGCAAGCGGGCGTGAGGCGCGCGAAAATGCCGCCGAAGCGACGGGAAAGCCACGTGCGGTTGCGGGCGAACCAGACATAGGCGAGTTCGGTCATCTGCTCAAAAACCGGCAGGCGCGTGGGCGCAACCAGCCAGCCGAAACCGACCGCCGCCAAAGACAGCCGGAACACTTCCGGGCCTTCGACCATGACGCCATCGGCGCGACGGGCGGCGATGCGCGCCAGTAATGCTTCCTTGCTGCGACCGTAAGGCGCAGGGTCAAAATCCGGCGCGGTGATGTCGATGAAGGTCAGGCGATGCTGCCCGTCACGGCGGCGCAGGTTTGCCACGTCGAAACGGCAGATGGCACAGCCACCGTCGTAGAGAAATTCCAGCGGGTAGATTTGCGCTTGCATTTTTTCGTCCTTTGAATCTGTAATTTCTGTAATGACAGAAATTATTGCGGGTTAAAAAAGGCGGTAAAAAACCGCCCGCTTGCTCTCTTCCTTTGTGGGAGAGGGATACAACGGTTCAGCACGAAACTACGCTTGCCGTCATTGCGAGGAGCAGAGCGACGTGGCAATCTCCCCATCGTTGCCCAGATTGCCGCGTCGCTCTGCTCCTCGCAATGACGCAGTTTCTCGTAGGTTGGGTAAGCCGCAGGCGCAACCCGACATTTAATTCCGATTCGCATTAGAAACGATACTTTGTCGACTTCGCCTTGCCGTGCAATAGCACTGTCTGCGGCTCGTCTTCGCGTCTCGTTTCTAATGCGAACCGGAATAACGGTTCATCAAGCCCAACGGGGTCGGGCAAGCGATCCTTTGGGAGCGACGGCGTCCTCGCCGTCGTACGATGGCGAGGACGCCATCGCTCCCAGTACAACCATCGGGATGTGCCTGCGGCTTTCCCAACCTACGGGGCATTCATATGGAATTATGGGTAAACCTCAGCCCACGAGGACGAGGAAACCCAATCCCTACTCCCCCCGTACAAAATTCCGAATCTTCGCGCCCATTTTCAGCAGCTTCATCAGCGTTTCCGGGTCTTGCCGCAGCATCTCGTCCGCCCAGGTCGTGAGCACCTGAATGAATTCCTGTGTTTCCCGGATGCGTTGCTGCGCGCCCGGCGTTTCTTGCGCCATGTCGGGGCTGCTCAGGCATTCGCCCAGCACCGCCAGCGTCGGCTCCACCTCGCGCTGTTTGCGCCCTTCGACAATCAGCTTGAACAACTCCCAGACATCTTTGGAAGTTTCAAAATGGTCGCGCCGGTCGCTCATCAGATGCGTGACTTTCACCAGCCGCCACGCCAGCAGTTCCTTCAAACTGTTGCTGACATTGGAACGCGCGACCGACAGGGTTTCCGCAATCTCGTCCGCCGCCAGCGGCGTTTCCGCCAGATAGAGCAAGGCATGAATCTGCGCCACGGTGCGATTGACGCCCCAACGCGCGCCCATCTCGCCCCAGTGCAGAATGAATCGTTCGGTTATGGGTGTGAGTTTCATGAACGGCAGTGTAGCAGTTCATTTGTTTCTGTCAAGACAGAAATTTGAGAAATTTGGCGGATGGCTGGAAGGGGCGGAAGGTTTGCTGTCAAAATGGGCTTGATGCGTGGGCTTACTGTGTGGGCTTGCCGCGCCGACAGCGCTGACGTGGGGTGGCTGAGTAATGTGTAAAAAATGAGCGGTGAAAAATGAGTCAAGCTGACAAACGCCGCATTGGCGGCACCTTGCATCGTTCCGACACCCCGCGCACCAGCGCCGGGGCGACGTCACACACGCCGGTGCGCAAAGGGCACATAAAGCGCGGCCATCCCGTCGTGAGCAGACCGCCGCCCGCTGCCGCGCAGGAAACAACGGATGCGGACAGTGGCGGAGAAAAAACGCCGCCGCGCCCGACGCCTGCGGCAACAGCAGCGGATAACAGCCGCGCTCCGGAAGGCGTCAGGCTGTCCAAGATCATGTCCGCACGGGGAATGTGCTCGCGGCGCGAGGCGGACGAGCTGATCGAACGTGGCTGGGTATTCGTCGATGGGCAACGGGTGACGGAGCTGGGGACGCGGATAGACCCGGAGGCGCAGATCACCCTCGCCTCCGAGGCGCAACAGCAGCAGGCGGAGCTGGTGACGATTCTGCTCCACAAGCCCGTGGGCTATGTGTCCGGGCAACCGGAGCCGGGCTACCAGCCCGCGGTGAGTCTGATCGGGGCGGGCAACCAGTTCAATGTCGAACATGCGCCGCGCTTTCGCCCGTTTATGCTGAAAGGGCTGGCCCCGGCGGGCAGGCTGGACATTGATTCAACCGGCTTGCTGGTGCTGACCCAGGATGGCCGCATTGCGCGGGAATTGATCGGTGACGATTCGGCAATCGACAAGGAATATCTGGTGCGCGTCGAAGGCGGCCTGGCGGAAAATGGCCTGGCGCTGCTCAACCACGGGCTGGCGCTCGACGGGCGTCAGTTGCGCCCGGCCAAGGTGGAATGGGCCAATGATGACCAACTGCGTTTCGTCCTCCACGAGGGGCGCAAGCGCCAGATTCGGCGCATGTGCGAACTCGTGGGCCTGAAAGTGACCGGCTTGAAGCGGGTGAGAATCGGCCACGTCCGCCTGGGCGACCTGCCGCTCGGGCAGTGGCGCTTTCTGGGGAAAAACGAGTCGTTCAGCTAAAGATGCGGCAGGTCAAAACCGTACATATCGTGTATTAACATGCAGGTTTTCCGGCACGCCAGCTTGACCACACCGACCTCAGAACTCCACATCATCACCAAAGCCAAAGACCTTTGCGCCTACGTGCTCACCACCACGGAAAAATCGCCCAAACGCTTTCGCTTTACCCTCGTGGTGCGGATGCAGAATCTCGCCTTTGACCTCATCGAGCAAAGCTACCGCGCCAACGAAATTTACACCCTTGGCGCAAACCGCGAGGCCGCAACAGCCAGGCGGCTCGACTTGCAGCACAGCGCCCTGACCAGCGTCAAACTCCTCGCCTACATGGCGCTGCTGGCGCGGGAGCAAGGCTGCATCCTGCCGCGCCAATACGAACACATCGCCCAGCTCGCCAGCGATTGCCAGAACCTGCTCGGCGCGTGGATAATCAGCGATGCCAAGCGGTCGCAAGCAAAAAAACCGTAAAAAGGGATGCAGTTGAAGCGGCCTTCTTCGTGGTGGCTGCGCTCGCCGGACAACAACGATAACAACGCCCTTGCCGGGTAGTCTGGCGGCGGCAACAACGACAACAACAACGTCGATTCTTCGGCGTATGTTGTCCGCCCCGATCTGTTCCAGTCGCCAGAAACGCGCCTGCAAGCGCAGCGCGTCCGTGCCGGAACAAAGGAACTGCATTCCTGTCCCATGCCGCCGGGGCTTGCTCCGGCGGCGGGACGAACACCCACCGCCAGAAGGCCGTGGACGCCGGCACATCGGCTTTCACGCCTTTCCCGTCCGGGCCGCGTACCCGCAATGGACGGCTGGCGGTTTTTTCATGCGTATGCCATACACCACCCCGACCCCCTTTGAGACCCCCCTTTGAGACTCCCTTGACCCCCGACGCCTTTGCCACCCTCGCCACCTTTGAAAACCTCTACGCCGCCCACCGCGCCGCGCGGGTGGGCAAGCGGCGCAAAACCGACGTCATCGCCTTTGAGATGAACCTCGCCCACGAACTCATCCAGCTCAAAACCCGCCTTGAAAACGGCGTCTACACCATCGGCGGCTACCAACGCTTCATCATCCACGACCCCAAAACCCGCGAAATTCAAGCCCTCCGCTACGCCGACCGCATCGTGCAACACAGCCTCTGCGACAACATCCTCGCCCCCTTTTTTGAAAAACGCCTCATCCACGACAACGCCGCCTGCCGCGTCGGCAAAGGCACCAGCTTCGGCATCGCACGGCTGACCGCCTTCCTGCGTGAGCACTATCGACGCCATGGCGCGGCGGGCTGGATACTCAAAGCCGACATCCGCAGCTACTTCCCCTCCATCGACCACGACATTCTCCTCACCCGTCTGCGCCGCAGCATCCCCGACCCCCGCGTCATGGCCTTGCTCGAAAACATCATCGACAGCTTCCACGCCACCCCCGGCAAAGGCTTGCCGATGGGCAACCAGACCAGCCAATGGTTTGCCCTCTACTACCTCGACCCCATCGACCGGCTCATCAAGGAAAAACTGCGAATGCCGCACTACACCCGCTACATGGACGACATGGTGCTGCTCGCGCCCGACAAAACCGAACTCCGTGAATGCCTGCGCCAGATACGGGAAAAATGCGCGGACGAACTCAAACTCGAACTCAACGCCAAAACCCAGATCACCCCGATCAAAAACGGCGTGGATTACCTGGGCTGGCACTTCTACCTCACCCCGACCGGCAAAGTCGTGCGCACCCTGCGCGCCGCCGCCAAAGTGAGGCTGAAAAAACGCCTGAAAAACCTGCAACACGCCTATGCAGCAGGCGAATTCGACCTGCCCGACATCAAGCTGCGCATCGCATCCAGCAACGGACACCTGCAACAAGGCCACACCTGGCGCTTGCGCGCAAAGCTCTACGGCAGAACCGTTTTTCGCCGCAACGAAGGCGGATAAATGTAAAATCCGCAGGTTTTCACCACGCACTCATCTGGAGGCATCAATGAAACAAGCCCGACAAGCCTGCAAGCCCGCACGTCACCCCTTGGCCCTGGCGGTCGCCTCCGCGCTGGCGCTGGTGTCCTTGCCTGCGGCGGCGCAGACCTCGCAATGGCATCTTGGTTCCCACCCGATAGCGAGCGCAGCCACACACATCAACACCACGCAGATCAACTTTGGCGGGCACGAGTGGGTGGTAATTGGGAATACCAGTAAAGACATTTACAAAGGTGAACATGACGGTGGCGCTTACGGACACGCTAACGCAGACGCCAACAGCGTAACCCTGTTATCAATAAGTAATGATTTTGGTAATTTGGCATTCCGTGTATATGATGGCAGTGGCACATGTAGTGGCGGCTATGTCGGAAGTTGCGTCGGCGGTCGTCCGCACGAATATCAGGGCAGCACCTTGCAAGGCGCGATGGATGCGATAGCAGGAGGGCTTGGCAAAGAACTGGGCGTGATTAATGAGCGGGATTTGGAGAGTATTGGAAATATAGTGCCTAGCTGGGATAGTGGTAATTACCCTGAACTCAATAACGCTGACGGCATCAATGGTGCGGATGCAACGGGCTTGTACTGGGCGCTATCCTACCCGGAATGGCGTGCCATTGCTTACGGTATTGGTAGTGGCGAAGCGACGGCGGTTAGAAGTTTCCCTTCTTCGTGGTGGCTGCGCTCGCCGG
The DNA here is from genome assembly GCA_025997045.1 of Betaproteobacteria bacterium. GTDB lineage: Bacteria > Pseudomonadota > Gammaproteobacteria > Burkholderiales > Rhodocyclaceae > WRNU01. The sequence continues at coordinate 1,310 of BNUB01000015.1, read as the reverse complement.
TCCTCCTCGATGACTACGCCCTTGCCGGGTAGTCTGGCGGCGGCTACGACGGCATCAACCTCGTCGATTCTTCGGCGTATGTTGTCCGCCCCGCTTTCAATTTAGATCTGACATCTGTTCTCTTCACATCTGAAACATCCATCGCCATAGGCGATGCTAAATTTGGCGTCACCGTAGGTGACGCCTACAGCTCGGCGGCGCAGCCGCCGAGCGGCGCGCGAAAATTCACCTTCCGCACCTCCAGCATTGCCACGCCCACGCTGGTTCTGAACGCCACGCCGCTGGATTTCACCTTCTCCGACGCGCCCACTGCACTCCCTGGCGCAGCGCAATACGTCTCCGGCTTTTTAACCCAAGACACCACGGCAGATTTCTACGCCCGCTACGTCGACACGACATCCAGCGCAACCGGCAGCTTCGACGCCGCAAAACCCGACGGCTCTTCTACGCTTGTCAACGGCAATTACATCCTGCACATCTTCAGCGAAGAAGCCAACACCTATCTATACAGCGACTTCGCCAGCCACTCAGTAGATTTCACCTTCAAAGTCACAGACGGCGCAGGCACCGTCCAAAACCTCACCCTGACCAGCGATTCCGCTTTTGGACTGAACGGCGGCACAATCGGCTTGCTGACCAAAAACTACACAAAAGCATGGACGCTCGGCTCAGGCGGCGGCACCTTTGACATTCAAAGCGGCATCAACGCGGAAATTTCCGGCGTGGTGAGTGGCGGCGACCTGACCAAAGACGGCACGGGTACGCTGATTTTGAGCGGAACCAATAACTACAGCGGCGCGACCACCATCAACGTCGGCACCTTGCAGTTGAACAGCGCGAACGCGACGCAAAACACCAGCAGCATCACCACTGCCACTGACGCAACGCTGGCGCTGGCTTTCAACGGCGCATTTGCCAAAGGTGTCACTGGCGCGGGCAACCTGACCGCCGACCCCGGCAGCAGCCAAAACCTCACCCTCTCCGGCACGAACAGCTATACCGGCATGACCACGGTACAAAGCGGAACACTGGAACTTGGCAGCAACCTTGCCTCGACGCACCTTACCCTGCTTGACGGCACCGAGTTCAACCGGACTAGTTACTCACATTCACTGAATAGCGGCTCCCTCACGGTACACGGCAGCGCGACCTACACGGGCAACCTCTCCGCGAACGGCGGCACGCTGAATTTCTACGTCCCCAACAGCACGGCGAGCGGAGCGACCCTGCTTGGTGTTGACGGTGATGCCGATGTGACCAGCAGCACGATCCATGTCGGCATTGAAGGATCAAGTTCTCCACTCACCGCC
>BNUB01000014.1 GCA_025997045.1 Betaproteobacteria bacterium | reverse complement strand
CAGATTGGCCCACTGGAAGTCGATGCCGGAGCTGCCGTTGCGGGTAAAGATGCGGCGGGAGCCGTAACCCGGCAGGTTGGCGGCGGCGCTCCAGGCGGGCGCACCGATGCCGACCGTGGCAATGGGCGCCGAGGTGACATCCCCACTCCATGTGTCGGTTTTGAATGTTGAAGCGTAAATGCGTGCCGGGGAGGAAGCATCTGCGCCTTGCTGGGCATCATTCGTCCCCAGTCGGCCGGATGCACCTGCTGACGTGCTGATGGAGTTGATGATGGACTTCATGCTGTCGACGAATTCTTGCGGGTTGTTTGCCGCAAAGAAATCGCCGTGACCGTTGACCCCGGTATGGAGGAGGTCGTCGATCTGATAACTGCTACCGTTGGGCCAGGTGAAACCCGGTGCAGAGCCGTTGTTGATGGCGTTGAAGGCGAGAGTTTTCATGTTGGGGGTGCTTGGGTTGACGCCCAGGCCAATCGTGAAGGTGGTCATGTGCTGCCACCAGGCCTTGTCGCGGGCGTTGGTGCTGCTGGGAACCTTGTTGTTGTCGTTCCCATACAGTAAATCCTTGGCCCAGTAATACCAGGCCACATCCGCCAGCGTGTTGCCGTGAGTATCCCTGAAAGGAAGCGTACTGGTGACGGGGCCGCTCCCCGGGCTGCCATCTGCTTTAGGCGGCGCGGTAAATGTAGTGCTTGTACTGCCATCCTGGTTACCGGTTGCTATTTCCGCAGCAGCGTCGTTCCAGTAGCCGTCTGTCATCAGAATGGTAAAGCTCTTGCGGCAGGCTGCAGAGGGATTTGCGGTCAGCCCGGCAGTACCGGTAGCACCGTCTGCGGGGTTGTCCGCCCACGGCCCCAGCTTGTCGTTGCTGCCGGAGCGGTCGTAATACTGCCCGGCGCCATCCAGCGCACGGCGCAGCGGGGTATTGCCAACCGGCTGTACGTCCTTGTACAACCATTCCAGAAAATTCTTTTTGCGAGCAGTGTCAAAAGGCCGCACGCCTTCCTTGACCGTATGTACCAACTTTCCATCTACCGTGGTCTTGCTGCTCTTGTTGATGACCCCCCAGCCCACCCGGATGTTGCTATCCAGGGTGACAAACGCGAACGCAACCCCGGCTCTGGAAGCATAATTACGGGTGCGATAATAGGAATACCAGTTGGCAAAATTCTGCTTGTCAGCCGCCGAAGTGATGTTATGTTGTGATCCGCCGCCGTCACGATAGTAGGCCGGTTTCCCGGCTACCCCGGCGACGTACTCCTGATTAAGATCAGAGAAGTTAGAAATGAGGGCGAAGTAGCAGCCATAATACCGGGTAGGTTTGAAATTTGAGGACAGATCGACCCGTCTATACACGGTATTAGCGCCAGTGCCGCAGTATTTCCCTGCATTGTCTCTGCCCGCGATGTCGTAGCCATCAAACCAGGCGTCGGTGAAGCTGGCATTGCCCAAGGTGCCGACGGGGACAGCGCCGGGGATAACAACACCCGGCGGTGCGGGGGGCGGATCGTATGTAAAAGCTGGATTGTAATAAACGAGGTTGGTCGTATTATTTGTTATGCTGCTTTCAGAAGACGGTACGCCATCCGGCATGTACGACCAGTGCATCGACCCCGAATCGTCATGAATATAGAGCAGATTCGCCGGCGCCGCTGCGCCAGTGGTGAGCGGGACATTGGGGATGGAAAGATCTGCCATGGCGCTTCCCCCGCAGGTCGCGAGCGCCAGCGCCACAGCGCGGGTCAAGGCGCGCACCTGAAAAGGCGACGGGCGAGTCTTGGGTTGCGAATGGAACAAGGGGCGGATTTTCATGATTGTTTCCTGAAAATAAATGGAAAGCTGAAGGCGCCGCCGTCATGGGTTGAATGCGGAACCACAAGACGGCGACAGGTCACGCCTGCGGGTATCAGAATTGTTCAGAGGGCGTGCTGCGGCGGCGCACCGTTGGGTTGGGGTCGTTCCGGCTGCGGGGCTGGAACCGGTGCTGGTTGCCCCGGCTGTGCTGATGGTGTGGCGTAGACCTGCAGCCCGTCAACATTTCCCGTGACCATTCCTGCCGCCATGGTCACGTTGCAACCAAGGGCCAAAACCGCTGCGAGCAGCAGGTGAGGGGCAAAAGCGTCGAGTTTCATGATGAATTCCTTGTGCGGATGAAAGCGGGAAAACAGGCGTCGTTTGAGTAGAAGCCACCGGACGATAGTCCATCTCTGGTACTGAAGCAGGGATGATTAGACGAAAGGTGGAATTTGTGCGATGACTGGCGGTTAGTCATTCTGACTTTGTAAATCCCGTAACAGCCTGAAACCCCGCAAAAAAAACCAGCGGCGGAGCATGAAAAATGCGTTTGAAATAACGGATAGCGTGTTTATGCTTCATCCTTGCGGATTAACTCACGCACATACTCACTACTGGTGCCGTAGCCGTGCTGTCCGACCTCTGTGTCGATAAAAGGTCTTGAGGGCTTCCGGGAGGGCGGAATCTGACCCGAACTCAACCTCACTCATGATCTTCTCCCGGCGGAGGAAAAATCGCCTCTGCATCCGGGTGGCAACCCGCGAGGAACGTCATCATTTCGCTGGCGTCCTTCGAGAGATAGAAGCGAACCATCTTTTCGTTGAATTCCTGCGCCTTGGCAGCGGGCACGCTGATGGCGTCGATGCCATGCGACATGAGGACGCCGTTCATCATGAAGCGGGACGTGCGCTTGTTGCCGTCGAAGAAGAACTGCTGCAAGGCTCCGAACAGGAAGAAGGCCGTTGCCCGCTCGAACGGCTCGCACGCTTGCAGTGCAGAGACGCCTTCACTGAACACCCGGTTCAGCTCCGGTGCGCCGGGTAGCGTCGGCAACGGGGTGTAGCGGCCACTTTCACCAAGGCTGACATCCGGCGTGTAGTTCGTCTCCTGAGCTTCACCACGAAACACGCCCCACTCCAGGGCTTCCTTGCGGGCGACGATGCCGTTCAGTTCCGTGAATACCGGCTTGGAGAGTTCAAACTGGCCGCTCTTGACCATCGCAAGCAGACGCCTGGCGCTTTCCGCAAGATTCAGGATTTGCTCCTGATCGGAAATCTTGCGCCCTCCAATGGTCACGCCATCCAGCAGCGTCTTGACCTCCGGGAAGGTGAAGGGGTTGCCTTCAAGCACTGAGGCATCCCAGACGAACTCGGGCAGCATCTTGTGGAAGCGGAAGCAGACGCGATCCATCGAGTGGGACGGAACGGAAGTTGGCACCACCGATCTGTCCCACCGAAAACCAAGCGTATCGAAGCGGGTCATGTGCTCGTCACTTACTTGCTCTTGATCATCGTCCCCACCCCGTGATCGGTGAGAATTTCCAGCAGCAGGCAGTGTTCCACCCGGCCATCAATGATGTGCACCGACTTCACCCCGTTGCGTGCGGCATCGAGTGCGGAGCTGATTTTGGGCAGCATGCCGCCTGACAGGGTGCCGTCGGCGACGAGCTCGTCGATCTGGCGCGGGGTGAGGCCGGTGAGGAGATTGCCGGCCTTGTCGAGCACGCCGGGGGTGTTGGTGAGCAGCACCAGCTTTTCGGCTTTGAGGATCTCGGCGAGTTTGCCGGCGACGACATCGGCGTTGATGTTGTAGGTCTCACCTTCTTCGCCGATGCCGATCGGGGCGATCACGGGGATGAAATCGCCCTGGTCGAGGAAGGCGATCGGGCTGGGGTCGATCTTGGTGATTTCGCCGACCTGGCCGATGTCGATGACATCGCCGATAGGGGCGTCTTTTTTCTGGATCAGCAGTTTTTTGGCGCGGATGAAGTTTGCATCCTTGCCAGTGAGGCCGATGGCCTTGCCGCCGTGCTGGTTGATGAGGTGGACGATCTCTTTGTTGACCTGACCGCCGAGCACCATCTCGACGACTTCCATGGTCTCGGCGTCGGTGACGCGCATGCCCTGGATGAATTCGCCTTTCTTGCCGACGCGCTTGAGCAGGGTTTCGATTTGCGGGCCACCGCCGTGCACGACCACGGGGTTGAGGCCGACCAGTTTGAGCAGCACTACGTCGCGCGCGAAGCTGTCTTTGAGCTTCGGGTCAGTCATCGCGTTGCCGCCATATTTGATGACGATGGTCTTGTCGAAGAAGCGGCGGATGTAGGGCAGGGCTTCGGCGAGGATTTCGGCCTTCAGGCCGGGCGTGACCGGGGTGGCGTTCATGGCGGAGTTTCGTCCTGAATCGGGAGACGGGGAATTCTAAGCGATTCGCCCGCGCCGGGATGGTCGGTGGTCAATAAACAACGTTTTTGCGCGGAAGTGCACGCTTGGCGCGATCTGTCAAGAATTGAAAACAAGAATAATTCGTATTATTGTTTGTGTCTTTCGTCACTCCATGCAGGTCAAACCGATGCTACAGCAAGCCTCGTCTGTCTCTCTCCGGCGTACCAACGCCATGCCGGATTTCAGGTTATTTTTGAATTTGATCGCCGGATGGGCCGCGTTTGGCATGGTGACCGTCGCCTTGCCTGCCCATGCGCAGGAGGAAGGCGGCGGGGCGGAGGCGAGCTTGAGCGAAGTCCACGTGCTGGGCACGGCGGAAGAGGCGTTGAAGCAGGCGCCAGGCGTTTCAGTCATCACCACGGAAGACCTGGCCAAACGTCCGCCCGCCAACGATCTGTCCGAGATCATCCGCACCATGCCGGGGGTGAACCTGAGCGGCAACAGTGCGTCGGGCGCTTACGGCAACAGCCGCCAGATCGACTTGCGCGGGATGGGGCCGGAGAACACGCTGATCCTGATCGACGGCAAACCGGTGAGTTCGCGTGATGCGGTGCGCATGGGGCGCAACGGCGAGCGCAATACCCGTGGCGACAGTAACTGGGTGCCCGCCGAGGCGGTGGAGCGCATCGAAGTGCTGCGCGGCCCGGCGGCGGCGCGTTATGGTTCGGGCGCGGCGGGCGGGGTGGTCAATATCATCACCAGACAGCCGGCCAGGGTGCTGACGGGCTCGCTCTCCTTCTATGCGCTACAGCCGGAAGACAGCGACGAGTCCCATACCCGGCGTACCAGTTTTCAACTCGCGGGGCCGCTGGGGGAAGCGTTTTCGTTTCGCCTCTATGGCAACGTGAATAAAACGACGCCCGACAAGCCGGGGGTGAATGCCGATGCGTCGGGCACTGCCGTGTCGGACACCACGATTCCGCCTGCCGGGCGTGAAGGGGTGAGGAACCGCGACATCAATGCCCTGTTGCGCTGGGATCTGGTGCCCGGTCATGTGGTGGAATTTGAAGGTGGATTTTCCCGTCAGGGCAATATTTACGCGGGCGACCGCCTGATGGGCGCGGGCAATGAGGCCATGTCCGCGCTGGCCGATGACGGCGAGGAGACCAACACGATGTATCGCCGCACCGGGGCGATCACCCATCGTGGCGATTACGGCGCGGGGCGCATGTCCAGGGTGACGTTCGCCTACGAGGGCACGACCAATTCGCGCCTCAACGAAGGGATGGCGGGCGGCATTGAAGGCTCGATCACGACCGTCGATGCTCAACGCTCGACGTCGACGCTGGACAGCTACCAGTTCAGCGCCGAATACAACACGCCGCTGACCCTGGCCGGGTTGACTCAGGTGGTGACGGTTGGGGGTGAATACACCCGCAAAGAACTGGATGACCCCTACGCGGTCAGTTCGGGGCTGGCGACGCTTGGGCACGCCCAATCCAGGAACACTGCCCGCACCCAGGCCGTTTTTATTGAGGACAATATCGAGCTGCTGGCGGATTTCATCCTGACGCCGGGGCTGCGCTTTGATCACCACAATCAGTTCGGCAGCAACTGGAGTCCCGGCATCAATGCCTCATACGGGCTCAGCCCGACCATCACCCTGAGAGGCGGCATCGCCCGCGCGTTCAAGGCCCCCAACCTGTACCAGAGCAATTCCAGCTACATGTACAGCACCCGCGGCAATGGCTGCCCGGTGGTTGATGGAAATCGCATCGGCGGGCCGTGCAACATCTTCGGTAACGACGACCTTGATCCGGAAATCAGTATCAACAAGGAAATCGGCGTGGCATGGGCCGAGCGCGGCTGGGCGAGCGGCCTGACCTGGTTCGATAACGACTACAAAAACAAGATCGTCGCTGACATGGGCGGTCAGGACATCCCGGAGATCGTCAACGGCTATCGCACCTTCAAGTGGTTCAACGGTGGCCGCGCCATCGTGCGCGGGGTCGAGGGCTATCTCAACATCCCGCTGCTCGGGTTTGAGGGCAGCGTGTTGAAATTCAATAACAACCTGACCTGGATGGACAAAAACGAAAGCCGCAAGACCCATCAGCCGCTGTCCGTGATTCCTGAATATACGATTAACAGCGAACTCGAATGGCATCCAGCGGAGCAGCTTTCGCTGCTCTTCACCGCGACCTTCTACGGCAAGCAGGAGCCGCGCACGAGAAATATGTCGAGTAACGAAGCCTTGAGCGGCGATTACCTGAAGGCCCTCGATCCCTACGAGCTTTACGGCATCAGCGCGGGCTACGACATCAGCAAAAACGCCCGTGTGCGCGTCGGCATCAACAACCTGACCGACAAAAGGCTCTATCGCAAGGGCAACGGTTCGGAGCAGGGCGCGGCGACCTACAACGAGCCCGGTCGCGCCTATTACATAAACCTGACGACTTCGTTCTGACGAAAGGATTGATGATGAAGATTTTATCCCGTGCGCTGACTGCGCTTGAACGCCATCCCCGGCTCAATCCGGGGCTGCGCATCCTGATGGCGATCTTCGGCGCTTACGCCGTGGCCGCGCTGGGCGCGGCGGCGCTCGCCAGCGGCTTGCCCCTGCCCAAATCCGACGCGGTGACGCTGGCCGTCATCCTCGCCTTTGTGCTCTATCTGCTCCTCACCCTGTGGGTGTTTGCCTCCGCCACGCTGGTGCGTGCCGCGCTGGGGCTGCTGGCGCCTGTCGTCCTGTTCAGTAGCTGGCTGACCCTCGGCGCGACCACCGTCGCTGCCGCCGCCGATAACGCGCCGACGCATGAGGTCTCACCCCAGACCAGCACGGCACCAGGCGACGCTGCCCATCCCGGTCAACGGGAAGGGCGGGAAGGCAGGGAGCGCCGTGAAGGTAAAGAAGACAGAGCGGGCAGAGCAGGCCATGAAGCCCATGAAGCCCATGAAGCCCATGAAGCCCATGAAGCCAGAGCGGGTCGGGAAGGCCGTGAAGGCAGAGCAGGCCGGGGCGGACGTCCCCGTGCCGAAGCGGAGCCGCAATAAGCCGGGAGCGCACTTTCAAGCCAATGGAATACCAATACAATGAAATTTGACCAAGCACGCGGTTTGCGCCTGTCCATGTCCTGGCTCCACACCTGGTCAGGACTGGTGTTGGGTTGGCTGTTGTTCGCTATTTTCGTCACGGGCACCCTGTCTTTTTTCCGCAACGAAATCACCTTCTGGATGCAGCCGGAATTGCATCATGCGGACAGCGCACACGTTGACTTCGAGCGCGTCGTGGCCGTGTTGCAGCAGGAAGCCGCAGGCGCGGCGCAATGGAGCATCACCCTGCCCGGCCCGCGCAACCCGACGCTGGGCCTGGGGTGGCAGGCTCCGGGCAAAAATGAAGCGCGCACGGAACACGGGCAAGGCGGCGGGCGCGGGGTGCGCCTCGTGCTCGATCCCGCCAGCGGCGAAAAGCTGGTCGGGCGCGAGACCGCCGGGGGCAACTTTCTCTACCGCTTCCACTTTGAACTCTACGGCATGGACCGCATCTGGGCACGCTGGATCGTGGGCATCGCCACCATGCTCATGCTGGTGGCGATCATCACGGGCGTGATCGTCCATCGCAATATCTTCAAGGATTTCTTCACCTTCCGTCCGGCCAAAGGCAAACGCTCCTGGCTCGACGCGCATAACGCCAGCAGCGTGCTGTCCCTGCCCTTTCATTTCGTCATCACTTTCTCCGGGCTGCTGCTGTTTGGCAACATGATCTTCCCCAGCGCAATGCAGCGCGCCTACCACGGCGATACCAGCGCCTTCATGCAGGAGGCACGGGGCCGGATGGCAACGTCTGCCACGCCACCCCCTTCCGGCGAAAGTGCGCCGCTGGCCGATCTGGCGCCGCTGGTCGCGGTGGCTGAAACTGCCTGGGGCGGTCGTCCGGCGGGCTCGCTCACGATCACCCATCCGGGCGACCGCCGCGCCGTGGTCGAGGTGCGTCAGGCCCGGGGGATGAGCCTGACCGGCGGACGCAACTCGACGCAAAGCCTGCGCTTCGAGGGCGTGAGCGGGCGGCTGCTCGATGCCGTCCCGCCGCCGCCGCCCTCGGTCGTGCAGTCCATCTCCAACGTTTTCATGATGTTGCACCGTGGATTATTCGCCTCCCCCGTGCCGCGCTGGCTGCTGTTTGTGGCCGGTATCGGCGGTTCGCTGATGATTGCCACGGGGCTGGCGATGTGGAGCGCCGCGCGGGGGAAAGATCGTGCTGCCGACGGACGCATTCCGTTCGGGCAGCGTCTGGTGGAAGTTCTCAACGTCGCCGGTGTCGCCGGGCTGATGATCGCCCTCGGCGCGTATTTGTGGGCCAGTCGCCTGATTCCGGCGGATATACCCCACCGCAACGACTGGGAAATACGGGTGTTTTTCTATAGCTGGCTCCTCACTTTTGGGTATGCGCTCGTGCGCCGCCACAAGGCCGCATGGGTCGGGGAGCTGGGCTGCGCCGGGGCCTTGATCGCGCTCCTGCCCGTCCTCAACGCTTGCAGCGGCGGACGTTCCCTGTTCGCCAGCGTGGGCAGTGGGCAATGGCTGCTGGCGAGCTTCGATTTGTGCGCGCTCGTCATCGGCGGCAGTCTGATTCTTGCCGCGCGCAAGGTCGCCCTGCATACGCCCAAAATCCGGGTGGCCAAATGCGCCCACCACAAGGCCACCCCGGATGCCGACACCCTCCCCGCAGCGGTGGCGTCTTTTCCATCTTTTGCCCCTGTTCCCGCAGAGGAAAGCGCATGAGCCTGCTGCCCGATTTTCTGATCTTCATCTTGAGCACACTCGGCTTCGGCCTGTTGAGCGTCAGCATGGAGCGCCACGCCCGGCAGGTTTTCGGCGCCCCGTCCGGCAAGCGCAGCCGTCTCGTGTGCACCCTCTGCGGCTGGGCCGCGCTGGGGCTGGCCCTGCTCCCGGCACTTGACGCCTATGGCATCTCGATTGGCCTTGCCGTGTGGGTAGGTTTTCTGGCCGTCGCCGCAACGCTGGTAGCGCTGGCGCTCACTTACCGGCCCAGGGTGCTGCGTCCGCTCTGCACGGGCATCCCGGTCGTGGTCGTCGTGGTCGTGCTGGTGATTTTCATGGGGACTCCATGACGGCAGCACGTCTTCTGCGACGCGCAGATGACAACAAGCTCTCCGCCCGCCTTATCTTGCACGAAGGAAAAACGCATGGCGAAATGTTCCATCTCGGGCTGGAATCTGCGCTACGTTTTTCTTTCGAGTTTGGTGAGTAATAAATTAAGCACGAACGCCACCACCACGATGAGTGCCATCGAAGAGAGGTAGGCAAATGGGGTGTGCCAGTCGTGACCGATGAAAAGATAGCCGTGTATCAGATAGATTTCCAGCGTGCACGGGGTGAGGCGGGCGAGAGGCCCGGCGGGGAGTTTGATGCCTGTTTTAGTGAGCCATTGCAGGCCAGCGAAAGCGATGAGCATGATCAGGGCGGAATTCGCGCTGTGGATGCCCCAGGCGACATTGAGCAGTCCCATGCCCAGAGTAGCCGCGACGGCCAGCGCCAGCCAGAATTCTGCGTTGCCGGGAAAAGAATGGCGGGCGCAATGGATGCCGACCACAAAAGCGGCGGCGGTGATCCAGAGCGCGTGGCCGACATTGACGGTATTGCTGAGCCAGCACGCCACGATGACGATGGCAATAGTGATGACGGCGGAAGCGCGTGCGTTCCGTTGCCAGCAGGCGAGCACGGGAAAGGCGAGATAGAAAAGCAACAGCAAGGTAAAGAACCACAATCCGCCGCCCAGCGGGCTGGCGTTGGGGATGCCGAACCAGTTGAGCCAACCGGTTTGTCCGCTGAGATGGACGAGCGTTTGCCAGGTGAAAATGCCGCTGCGGTGTTGAATGGCGACCAACACAAGCAGGAAGAGCTGGATGAGCAGAAAGCGCAGGCCCAGCCCTTTGAGCTTGTTGCGCCAGAACGTCGCCAGATTGAGGTGCTCGCCATGCTTGAGTGTGGTGAATAGCGCCGAAGACCAGGCAAAGGTGAATAAGCCCAGTGTGACCGGAATCCACAACAGGTTGCCGGTGAAAAAATGGCCGGTGGCGACGAGCAGAATCGCCAGCACCTTGGCGATGGCGAGGTTGTGCGAGACGAGGGGCGAGATGGTGTTCATGTAGACGAACGATGGCGGCAGGCGTGTGTGCGCCTGCCGCTATCGTGGCGGGTTTACTGGATGACCAGCCGCGTCGCCTGCGATTCGACTTTCTTCGGCAGGCTCAGCTTGAGCACGCCATCAACAAACTTCGCTCCCGCCCTGGCTTCGTCGATGTCCTGACCAAGCTGGAAGCTGCGGGACACTTTGCCGTAATATCGCTCGGTGCGCAGCACCCGCTCGCCGTCCTTGAGTTCCGTCTCCAGCTTGCGTTCGGCGCTGATCGACACGACCGGGCCGTCGATGTGGACGTGGATGTCTTCTTTTTTGATGCCGGGCAGTTCGGCGTGGACTTCGTAACCGTCGGCGTTTTCCTTGACGCCGACGCGCACTTGCGGGGCTTCGTCGCCGGTGTTGCCGAGTTCAACCGGACGGACGAAAAAACCGCGGAAGATGTCGTCGAGGGGGGCATGGTGGATCAGGGTGTTCATGAAAGTCTCCTTCTGGTGAGTCAGATCGCCGCTGTGTTCGGCGTGTACTCCCCATATAGGTATGTAATTTCAGTTTTCAAGCGCCGCCGAAGGAGATGACCATGCACGAACACGACGCCAGCCTGCCACCCCTCGCGGAACAGGCGGCGGAACTGAAAACCTGCCCGCGCTGCGGGGCGCACTTCGCTTGCGGGGCGCGGACGGGGCAGTGCTGGTGCGCAACGCTGCCGCCGCTGCTGGCGGTGCCGGGGATGGAGGCGGGGTGTTACTGCCCGCGTTGTCTGGCTCAGATCGTGGCGCAACAGCAGTGATCCAAGTCGGACGATCATGAAAAAGCCGTCATCCAGATACGGCGGCAAAACATCCACAGCGCCGAGAAACTCTATATCGGGTTACAGGAAAAAGCGCTGGGCCGATAAGCCTTGATCAGCGCTGCGCCACGCGCTGTTTGGCGCTCGTGTCGCTATCGGCGTGCGAACGGAGGCGTTCGCGCTCGATCAACAGGTGCATGAATTCGGCGAGTTCGGCGATGCGTTCATTGGCGGGGGCGAGTTCGCGGGCGCGTTCGATCAAGGTGCGCGCCTGTTGCGCCAGCGCCTTGTTCCAGCCACGGCGCTCGATGTGGCGCAGCAGCGCCAGCGCGGCGTTGAAAATGACAATCGGGTGGCCGGGCATTCTGCGTGCGGCGTCCATCATGGACGTGACCGCGCCATCGTAGTCGTCGGCGTGAGCGCGGTCGGCGCCAGTGGTGAGGAGTTGGCGCACTTCTCCCTGAATCTGCGCTTCAATGCGCTGCGACAGGGTTTCCAGTCCATGCGTGCGCAACAGCTCGCGCGTGCTCTCCACGGTGCGCTCATCCCCGGCGACGCGCAGCAGGTTCAGCGCCATTTCACTGCCTACATCGCCCAGCTCCTGCGCAAAACAGCTTTTGACCACTTCCTGGGCCAGACCGACCGAGAGTGAGGCCGAGGCGGAGGAGAGTTTGATCGCTGCGGCGAAATCGGTGCGCGCACGGGCGCTGTCGCCCGTTTTGGCGTGCACCATGGCGTTTGCCAGCGCGGTACACAATTCGGCCTTGGGCTGGCCGCCGAGATGGCTTTTCAGCGCCTTGACCGTGGCTCTGGCCTGATCGAGCTTGTTTTGCACGAGCTGGGCCTGCACCAGCCGCACGTGATCTTCGGGGTCACGAAAATCCGACTTGGCGCTTTGCTGCACCACTTCGTTCAGCACGGCCTCCGCAGTAACGGCATCGCCCACGCTCAAGGCCAGGTCGCCCAACTGGCGCTGGCGTCCGATACAGTAGGGCGAGCGCTCGGCGGCGGTTTTCAGCACCGCGCAGGCGGCCTGACGCTGGCCGCTGTCGGTGCGCACCTGGGCGAGCAGGTCGTAGGCGGCCATGAAATGGTCGTTTTCGGCGATCAGCTCGGTGAGCAGGGTGTCGGCTTCGGGGTAATTCTTTTTGAGCGCGAGGGTCTGGGCCAGCCCGAACTTGGCCCAGGGCAGGCTGGTGCTGGAAAAAATCTCGCGGTAAGTGGCCTCGGCTTCGTTCAACTGGCCGATGTTGTGCTGAAGCTCGGCCTTGAGGCGGAGAAAATCAAGCACGTACTGGGGGAAGTTGTCTTCCGCGCGCGTGCAATAGTCGATGGCGCTCAACCAGTCGCCGCTCTCCATCGCCTTCCACGCCGGCAGCAAGGCTTCGCGCCGGTCGATGATGCGGGTGAGGCGGGTGTGCAGGGTGCCGGCGGCGAGCGGGGTGAGGATGTAGTCGTCGGGCTGCAGCTCGGCGGTGCTGATCACGCGCTCGTAATTGCGCTCGGCGGTGATCATGACGAACAGGGTGTCACGCGGGATGATGGCGTGCTGGCGCAGGTCTTCGAGCAGGTGCTGGCCGTCCTGGCCGTCGCCCAGCTCGTGATCGCACAAAATCAGGTCGTAGGGCTGTTGGCGCAAGTGCCGCACCGCCGCCGTGGCCGCGACCGCGAACTGGATGGCGTGGAAGCCGAAATTGTCCAGCATGTGGCGCAAGTTGCTGCGCAGGGCGGGCGCGCTGGCGATGACAAGAACCTGCAGATTTTCAAAGCTTGCCATGGTTGTCGTGGCTCAAAAGTGATCGTCAATGCGCCCTTTACGGCACACACCTGCGTTTTCGAGAGTGCTATTTCAGCGCAAACCCGCGTTTGTGCAGATCAGCGACCAGTGTATCCCGCCCGGAGAGCGCTTCCGGCCCGGCGACCCGCTTGGACGAATGCACGGCCCAGGTGCCGTGCACATTCATGTTCTGCGCTTCGTAGAAACGCGCCATCGCCGCGTTGTAGGTTTCGATGCCCGCCTCCTGCGCGTCGAGTGAATACCGCTCGTGGTGCAACACCACCGACTGCGGCGGTCGCGGCTTGATCGCAGCCGGGCGCGCGGGGTCGGGCGTGCCGACGCACAAGCCGAAGATGGCGATGGTTTTGGGCGGGAGCGCCAGCAGCTCGGCCACGTCATCCGGGCGGTTGCGCAAGGCGCCGATATACACCGTGCCCAGCCCCAGCGATTCGGCTGCGGCGACCGCGTTCTGCGCAGCCAACGCGGCATCGACTGCGGCGACGAGGAACATCTCGAGGTAATCCAGCGCCGCGCCCGGACGCTGGGTAAGCTGGGTCAGCTTTTCCAGCCGGGCGAGGTCGGCAATCCACACCAGATGCAGCGGCGCTTCACTGATGTGGGACTGGTTGCCGGCAAATTCGGCGAGCCTGGCCCGGCTGGCCGGGTCGCGCACCGCCACCACGCTCCACGCCTGCAGGTTCGACGAGCTGGAAGCCGACTGCGCCGCAGCGATGATGGCGGCAAGCTGCTCGTCACTCACCGGCTCAGGCAGATAAGCGCGCACCGAGCGGTGGCCGAGTAATTGTTCAATCAGCGGCGACCAGGCCGCAGTGGGAACGGCAGCGGGGTCGCCGTAACGGGCGAGGGTGAGCTGGGCTTGTTGGGGGGATGTCATGTGGGCTCCTGTACAGTCGGGAAACGCCATCGGCGCAGGGTGGGTAAATTTTTCCCTCTCCCGCTGGCGGGAGAGAGGGCGTACTGGTGACCCCGGAACGATAACGCAAAGCTGGCTGGCGTGGGCGGTTCATCGGTGCTGGCACCTCAGGGCACCTGAATGTCAGTTTTGTATCATCTGGAATACGATGCGATTAACGCCGATACCGTGGAGGATTAAATCATGGAAATTCGCCCGATTCTCACCGAGACTGACTATGATTGATGCGCGATGTCGTCGAATTGGGTGGCGTCAGCGATACGCTGCGGTTCAGCAAGTTTCTGATCGCCTGCGCGGCGCTGACGGCGGAGCCGGTGAATTACAAAAAACTCGCCGATGCGACGGGTGTTTCGCAGCCCACCGCCAAGACCTGGCTCCATCTGCTGGAAGGCTTGGGCGTTATTTACCTGCTCGCCCCCTATGCCAATAATGCGCTGAAACGTCTGGCGAAAACGCCCAAATTGTATTTTTGCGATTCCGGTCTCGCCGCTTATCTGGCGGGGTGGCTGACGCCGCTCACGCTGATGAACGGCGCGGCGAGTGGACATTTTTTTAAGAATTATGTGGTCACAGAACTGGTCAAAGGCTATGCCGTCGCCAGGCACACGGCCAAGCTGAGTTATTTGCGGGAAGCCAATGCGCTGGAAATCGACCTGCTCGTGGAAGAAAACAACTGCATTCACCCGCTGGAAATCAAAAAATCCGCCACGCCGGATTATAGGGAAGTCAAAAAATTTGCCGTGCTGGACAGAGCAGGCGCGACGCACGGATGCGGCGGCATCGTGTGTATGGCCGGGGAGGTCATGCCGCTGGATGCGCAAAACTGTTTGATTCCTTGTGCACTGTTGTGACATGCAAGCGTAGCGCGGACATATAGGAGCGAGCTTCGTCAAAAATCTGGAATGTGGGTAAACCTCAGCAAGGGATCAGCCAGGCGCGCGATATCAAACAGGCTGCTGTACAGACCCGATGCGGTGATCACCTGTCTGATCTTGTCCAATTCAGTTCTGCAAACTGTCAGCAAACCCGAGCGCGGTGATCTGGGCCAGGTTGATTTGCTCGGACGGGATGTGCAGGGCTTCGACGGATTTGGCCAGCGCGGTTTTGTCGAAGTTCTCGCAGTCCTTTGCCAGTTGCAGGAAAGGGGCGAAGTCGCCGGTGTTGTAGAGGAGAGCGTCGGTGACGGGTTCCGGTAGCGACATTTCGTCGAGGATGTCCTGCATGGAGGCGCCGAGCAGAATGCCGAGCATGGAGAATGCGCCGGTGATGAAAAGATTGTCACCCGCCGAGGCATCGAAGAAGCTGGAGCCGATCTGTTCCATGAAGTGGCCGCGGGCGATGGCGGTCTGCATCATCGCCGGGGCGCTGGGGTCGCGGCTGGCGGTGACGAGCAGGAGCGACAGCCATTTGTTCAGTTTGTCGTAGCCCAGAATGCTGACGGCGTGGCGGAAGGACTGGATTTCCACCATCAGCCCGAAACCGGCGGAGTTGATGTAGCGCAGCAGTTTGTAGGAGAGCGCCACGTCCTGTTTGAGCACGCTTTCAATGTCGCGGATTTCGCCGTTGTTACGCACGAGGTTGAGCAGGCGAATGATCTGGGCGTGGTTGGCGGACAGCTCTTTGGCGGGCGGATTGCCGTGGAGGAAGAACCAGCCCGAGGCGCCGTCGTAACCGGCGCCGATGGCTTGTTTGAAGGCGGGAACGTCCGGCAGGCCCCACGCCAGGCTCAAGCCCGGCGAGCCGGTGGGGGCGGGGTTTTTACGTCCGTCGATCAAGACGAAGCGCCAGCTTACGTTGGGTGGCAGCGCGGCGCCCGGGGTGTACCAGGTCAGGCAGACGTTGATGTCGGCGGCCTGAAGTTGGGACAGCAGGGCCTGGGTCTGGGGGTGTGCCAGGGTCTGGGCCGGGATTTCCACATGAGCATTGGGCGGCGCTTGCCACTGCAGCAGGTCGGGGGTGGGCACGAGCCGACCGAGGCTGATGAATACCGGGTATTGGTTGGGCCAGTGTTCGTTGAGGGAATTGAGGGTTTCGACCACGTCGGGCACGTTGGGGCCATGTGCGATCAGACGGTTGGCAGTGATGGCCCGTTTTTTGTTGACCACGGGTTCGCGGGTGAGAAGGGTCTGGCTCATGAGGCTCAGTCCTTGGCAGAAGGAGGAGTAGAGAAGGTAAAGGCGTCAGCGTAAAACGCATCAACGAACAGTTTACCCTCAGTCGTGAGGCGTTTACGGGCTGATTTGATCATTTCCGGCAGGCCGCAGGCGTAAACTTCATAGGCGGACAGATCATGGATGTCGGCCAGCACCGTCTCGGGTATGCGCCCCCGCCGTCCGGTCCAGTCCGGCGCGTCGCCGGAAATGACCGGCACATAGCGGAAATTGGGGATCTCATCGGCCCAGCGCCGCGCCAGCGCGTCGAGGTAGAGTCCGGCGGGCGTGCGTGCGCCCCAGTAAAACGTGATCGGGCGGGTGATGCCGACATGGATGGCGTGTTCGATGATGCCTTTGAGCGGGGCAAAACCGGTGCCGGTGGCAAGCATCAGGATGGGGCGCGTGCTGTCCTCGCGCAGCCAGAACGTGCCCAGCGCGCCTTCGCAGTTGAGGATGTCGCGCTCTTTCAGGGTGGTAAACACCTCGCCGGTGAAACGCCCGTCCGGGATGCGGCGCACGTGAAGCTCGATGATGCCCTCCTGGTGCGGAGCATTGGCGATGGAGAAGCTGCGGCGCGCACCGTCAGCGAGCACGATGTCGATATACTGCCCGGCGTGGAACTTGATCGGGTCGATGGCGGGCAGTTGCAGCTCGATCAACATGATGTCGTCGCCCAGGCGTTCAAGCCGGCGCACGCGGGCGGGGAAGTTTCGGCTGGGGAATTCGCTGGGCGGAACGACGCCGGGAACTTCAAGCTGGAGGTCGGAGGCGGCATGGACACAGCACAGCAGCGCATGACCGCTGGCGCGGTCGTCTGCGCTCAGGGCGTTTTCGGCATGGATGCCGGGGGTGGTGTGGCCGCTGATGAGCTTGCCTTTGCACGCGCCGCAAAAACCGGAGCGGCAGCCGTGAGGGATGGCGATACCCGCGGCGAGCGCGGCTTCAAGCATGGTTTGATCCGCCGTGGCGGTGAAGCCTGGAATGCCAGGCTGGAGCGAAATTCGGTAGGACATGAGGCGCGGGACTCTGAGCAATGAAAAGAATCTTGATTGTCGGTTGTGGGGATATCGCCCTGCGTGCACTCCCTGTGCTGACGTGTCGTTATCGGGTGTTCGCCCTGGTGCGCCGTGCAGAAACGGCGGCCAGGGCGCGTGCATTGGGCGCGATTCCCGTTTTTGGTGATCTGGATGAACGGAAAAGTCTGGTTCGGCTTGCCGGTATTGCGGACTGGGTGCTGATATTCGCTCCGCCTCCTGCGGGTGTCATGGGGGAGCGGAATGCGATTCACGATCCCCGCATGGGCCACCTGTTGGCAATGCTGGCATTGCGGGGGAGTCTACCACAGCGCCTCATCTATATAAGTACGACCGGGGTTTATGGCGATTGCGCAGGCGCGGAAATCGACGAGACGCGACCCTGCCGGGCGACAACGGCTCGCGCCCGCCGCCGTGTCGACGCTGAAACCCGGCTGCGGGCGTTCGGGGCGCGCAACCGGGTGAGGGTCGGGGTGCTGCGCGCACCGGGGATTTACGCCGCCGACCGTCTGCCGGTCGAGCGGCTGCGACGGGGCGATCCGGTCGCGGAGGCGGCGGAGGATGTGTGGTCCAGCCATATTCACGCCGATGACCTGGCCCGGCTGGCGCGGGTGGCGCTGTTGCGTGCCCGCCCCAACCGGGTGTACAACGCCGTGGATGATAGTCGGCTTAAAACGGGCGCTTATTTCGATCTGGTGGCCGATGCGCTGGGGCTGGCGCACCCGCCGCGTCTGCCGCGTGCCGCCCTCGCCGAACGCCTGTCGGCGGCGGCGCTCTCGTTTTTGCATGAGTCGCGCCGGATCAGCAATACGCGCCTGAAACACGAGTTGCGGTTTATCCTGCGCTATCCCACCGTGGCGCACGGGCTTGCCGCGTTATGACCGGGTTGCCTGCCAGCCGCACTTTGCACGTATCCTTGCACCCCTGATTTTCAACCGGAAACTCCATGTACAACACCCTTAAAATCCTGCACCTGC
Organism: Betaproteobacteria bacterium; assembly: GCA_025997045.1. Classification (GTDB taxonomy): domain Bacteria; phylum Pseudomonadota; class Gammaproteobacteria; order Burkholderiales; family Rhodocyclaceae; genus WRNU01. The sequence continues at coordinate 28,477 of BNUB01000014.1, read as the reverse complement.
TGTTTGTCATCAGTTGGTTTGCCGGGCTGTTTTACCTGCCGCGCATCTTCGTCAATCACGCCATGGCCGCAGAAGAAGCGACCCGCGCCCGTCTCGGGCTGATGGAAGCGAAGCTGTATAAATTCGTCACCCCCATCGGTCTCCTCGCCATCGCCTGCGGGCTGGGCTTGTGGATTGCTTTTCCCGAGATCTACATCGGCGGCTGGTTGCATGCGAAAACGGCGCTGGTGGCAGGGCTTGCCGTCTATCACGTTTACTGTGGGCGTGTGCTGCGGGATTTTGCTGCGGGGCGCAATCGGCGCAGTCATGTGTGGTATCGCGTCTTCAATGAGATTCCGGTGCTGGTGCTGCTCGCAGTGCTGGTGCTGGTCGTCGCCAAACCGTTCTGAGTCCTGTCATGGCCGAAATTTTCTTTTCTCCTGTTCCGCGTGGTCTCGAAGAGCTGCTGGCGGACGAATTACGCGCACTGGGCGCGATCAATCCCCGCGTAATACCAGGTGGCGTGGAGTGGTCAGGCGACTGGCAGGCATGCTGGCGCGCCAATCTCGAAAGCCGCCTGGCTACGCGGGTGTTGTGGCGGGTGGGCAGCGGTCGCTATCACAACGAGGCCGACATCTACCGCATCGCCCACGCGGTGACCTGGGCCAAATGGTCTACGCCGGATGACACCATTCGCGTTTTCGTCACCGCACGCCAGTCGCCGCTCAAAAGCCTTGAATTCATCACCCTGAAAATCAAGGATGCGGTGTGCGACCACTTTCGCACCGTGAGAGGCTCGCGTCCGAGCGTCGACACCGAACACCCCGCAGTGCGCATCCACGCTTTTCTCAGCCGCGACACCGTCACGCTCTATCTCGATACCTCGGGCGAGCCGCTCTACAAACGCGGCTTCAAACCGGCTGCGGTCGAAGCGCCGCTCAAGGAAAACCTCGCCGCAGGCATCCTGCGCCTGACGGGGTGGAAGGGGGACGAGGCCCTGCTCGACCCCATGTGCGGCAGCGGCACCTTTCTGATTGAAGCGGCGCAAATCGCGCTTGATATCGCGCCCGGTCTGGGGCGGCATTTTGCCTTCGAGCGGCTGCGGACTTTCGATGCCAGCGCATGGGCTGCCATCCGCAAAGCCGCCGAGCAACGTCGGCGAAGTCCGTGTCGGCTGCCGCTCTATGGTTCGGATATTGCCGGTGGTCAGGTGCGCCGCAGCCGTGAAAACCTCACCGCAGCCGGGCTGGAATCCTGTGTCAGCCTCGACCGCGCCGATCTGCTCGACCTGACCCCGCCGGTCGCCAGCGGGGTGATGGTGACGAATCCGCCCTACGGCGTGAGGCTGGGCGAAGCGGAAGAGCTGGCGGCGTTCTATCCGAAGCTTGGCGATACGTTCAAAAAACACTGGGCGGGCTGGCGTTGCTATCTGCTTTCCGCCGACATGGCCCTGGCCAAACTGATAGGTCTGAAGGCAAGCAAACGCACGCCGTTGTTTAACGGCGCGCTGGAATGCAGGTTGTTTGAGTACAAGGTGATCGCGGGCAGCATGCGCGATCGCCCAAAGGTGGCGACATGCGTGCCGACACGAGCGGAAACTACATGAGGTCGAGCGTCTTGATGGCGGAGGTGAGTTCGCCCGGGTCGCTGTGTTTGCTGTTGAGTTTGATTTGCAGGCGCAGGTCGTTGACCGAGTCGGCATTGCGCAGCGCGTCTTCGTAGGTGATGAGCTCGGCTTCGTAGAGGTCGAACAGTGCCTGGTCGAAGGTTTCCATGCCCAACTCGCGCGAACGCTTCATCACTTCCCGGATCTCGGGAACGTCGCCCTTGAAGATCAGGTCGGCGATCAGGGGCGAGTTGATCATGATCTCGGTCGCCGGGACGCGGCCCTTGCGGTCTTTGTACGCCAGCAGACGTTGCCCGATCATGGCCTTGAGGTTGAGCGAAAGATCCATCAACAACTGCTCCCGACGTTCTTCGGGGAAAAAGTTGATGATGCGGTCGATGGCCTGGTTGGTGCTGTTGGCGTGCAGGGTTGCGAGCGCAAGGTGGCCGGTTTCGGCGAAGGCGATGGCGTAGTCCATCGTGTTGCGGTCGCGGATTTCCCCCATCAGGATGACGTCTGGCGCCTGACGCAGGGTGTTTTTCAACGCAGTGCTCCAGGAGTCGGTATCGACGCCGACTTCACGCTGGGTGACGACACAGTTTTTGTGCGTGTGGAGGTATTCGATCGGGTCTTCGATGGTGATGATATGACCGTAGGAGTTTTCGTTACGGTAATCCACCATCGCGGCGAGCGAGGTCGATTTGCCGGTACCGGTTCCGCCGACGAAAATCACCAGCCCGCGCTTGGTCATGGCAATGTCTTGCAGTATGGGCGGGAGTCCCAGTTCGTCGATGGTGGGGATCTTCAGCGTGATGGTACGCAGAATCAAACCGACCCGGCCCTGCTGGACGAAAGCGTTGGCGCGGAAGCGACCGATGCCCACCGGCGAAACGGCGAAGTTGCATTCCATGGTGGCTTCGAATTCGGCGGCCTGTTTGTCATTCATGACCGCGCGGGCGAGTTCGGAGGTGTGGGCAGGGGAGAGCGGCTGGTTCGACTGCGGCACGATGCGGCCGTCAATCTTGACCGCAGGGGGGAAACCGGCGGTGATGATAAGGTCAGAACCATTTTTCTGCAGCATCAGCTTGAGCAAGTCATGCATGAATTTAAGTGCCTGGTCGCGTTCCATATGCTGCTCCTGAATGTTCTGCGAAAACGGTTGTGAAGGGTAAAACGGGTTGAAGCGTGAGTGAAAACGGTGTGCCGATGCTGCAAATGTCAGGTTAAGTTGAAGCTGTCCTTGTTCTGCGCCAGGTTGCGGGCTTCGGCGACGTTGACGATGTTACGTCTGACCATATTGAGCAGGCACTGGTCGAGGGTCTGCATGCCGACGTTCTGGCCGGTCTGGATGGAGGAATACATCTGGGCGACCTTGTTTTCCCGGATCAGGTTACGGATGGCCGGGGTGCCGATCATGATCTCGTGTGCCGCCACCCGTCCGTCGCCAGCCTTGTTTTTGAGCAAGGCTTGCGAGATCACCGCGCGCAGCGATTCAGACAGCATCGAACGCACCATTTCCTTTTCGGCGGCGGGGAAGACGTCGACGATACGGTCGATGGTCTTGGCGGCGGAAGAGGTGTGGAGCGTGCCGAACACCAGGTGACCGGTTTCTGCTGCGGTCAGCGCGAGGCGGATGGTTTCGAGGTCGCGCAGCTCGCCGACCAGAATCACGTCCGGGTCTTCGCGCAGCGCCGCACGCAAGGCGTTATTGAATGAGAGGGTGTCGCGGAACACTTCGCGCTGGTTGATCAGGCAGCGCTTGGATTCATGGACGAACTCGATCGGGTCTTCGACGGTGAGGATGTGGGCGTAATGATTTTCGTTGATGTGGTCGATCATCGCCGCCAGGGTGGTCGATTTGCCTGAACCGGTCGGGCCGGTGACCAGCACGACACCACGCGGCTGCTCGATGATGTCGGTAAAGATTTTCGGACAGTCGAGTTGTTCGAGTGTCAGCACCGTGGAGGGAATGGTGCGGAACACCGCCGCTGCACCACGGTTCTGGTTGAGCGCATTGACGCGGAAACGGGCGACGTTGGGAATGGCGAAGGAGAAGTCACACTCGAAGGTTTCTTCGTATTGCTTGCGCTGGCGGTCGTTCATGATGTCGTAGACCAGCGCGTGAACCTCCTTGTGCTCCATGGCGGGGAGGCTGATTTTGCGCACGTCGCCGTTGACGCGGATCATTGGCGGCAGCCCGGCTGAGAGGTGAAGGTCAGAGGCTTTGTTCTTGACGGAAAATGCGAGCAGTTCAGTGATGTCCATGGTGTCGCCGTGGTCTACGAGAGCCGAAAGAGCCGATGTTATACTCTCGTGCGCTTCTCGTGCGCTAATTCAGAAGAAAAACCCGAGATAATATGACACCAATCTTCACCTGTTTGCAAGCCGTTGGTGCAAGAATTGATGCCGCCGCTCGTGCTGCTGCTCGTGAGCCGTGTTCAATTACCCTGCTTGCAGTGAGTAAAACCCGCCCGCCGGAAGACATTCGTACTGCGTTTGCCGCAGGGCAGCGTGCATTTGGCGAGAATTACATCCAGGAAGGGACGGAGAAGGTTGCGGCGCTGGCGGGGCTGGGGATTGAATGGCACTTCATCGGGGCGCTGCAAAGCAACAAGACCGCAATCGTCGCCCGCGATTTCGATTGGGTGCATGGCATCGACCGGCTCAGGATCGCCGAGCGCCTGTCGGCCCAGCGTGAGGCCCGGCGTCCGCCGTTGCAAGTCTGCCTCCAGGTCAATGTCAGTGGCGAAGCCGGCAAGTCCGGGGTGGCGCCGGAGGCGGTCATGGCGCTGGCCAAAGCGGTTGCCCGCCTGCCGCGGCTCACCCTGCGCGGGCTGATGTGCATTCCCGAGCCGAGCGCAGATCAGGTATTGTTGCGGCGCCGTTTTGCGTTGTTGCGCCAGTTGCGCGACGCGCTGGTGGTGGAAGGGCTGGCGCTGGATACGCTGTCGATGGGAATGTCGCACGATCTCGAAGCGGCAATTGCCGAAGGGGCGACCATCGTCAGGGTCGGTACGGCGATTTTTGGTGCGAGGGAAAAACCGGCGCACTGATTTTTTTATCCGGAACAACAGGCGAAGATGAAAATCGGTTTTCTTGGCGGTGGCAACATGGCGACCGCGCTCATCGGCGGCATGATCGAGCGTGGCTTTGCGGCGGCGGATATCCGGGTGGTCGAGCTCGATCCGGGCAGCCGTGAGCGGCTGGAAGCGCGTTTTGGCGTGACCACGACCGCGACGCCCGATGCGCGGGTATTTGCCGCTGATGTGGTGGTGCTGGCGGTCAAGCCGCAGCAGATGAAGGCCGCCCTGGCGTCCTTCGCCGGGCAGGTGCACGACGCGCTGGTCATCAGTATTGCCGCCGGTCTGCGTCTGGCCGATATCGGGCGTTGGCTGGGCAAGGACGGTGCGCCCTGTCAGCGTCTCGTGCGCTGTATGCCCAACATGCCGGCGCTGATCGGCGCCGGGATAACCGGGATGTATGCCGTGCCGACGGTCGATGACGCCGGGCGTGAAGCGGCGGCAAAAATACTTGCCGCGGTCGGTGCTACAGTGTGGGTGGAAGAGGAAGCCCAACTCGATGCAGTCACCGGCATTTCGGGCAGCGGGCCGGCCTATGTGTTCCACTTCATCGAGGCGCTCGAAGCCGCAGGGGTGGCGCAAGGTTTCGATGCGGTCACTGCACGGCGTCTGGCGATCGAGACGGTGCTCGGTTCGGCCAGGCTGGCGGCAGCCTCGGACGACACCCCCGCGACGCTGCGCGAGAAGGTGACTTCCAAAGGCGGCACGACCGCCGCCGCGCTCGCCCGTCTGGCTGAGGCGGGCTGGCATGACGCCCTGCTCGACGCGGTGAATGCGGCCAGCGTGCGCGGGCGTGAATTGGGTGAACAATTCGGCAAGGATTGAGTGCAATGCCAGTACTTCTGTTCCAGATCGTGCAGATGATCGCCACTGCGGTGATCGACTTTTTTACCCTGATGCTGCTCGCCCGCTTTTTCATGCAGTGGCAGCGGGTGTCATTTCGCAGCCAGATCGGCGCGTTCGTGATTACCGTGACCGACTGGGTGGTGTTGCCGCTGCGCCGGGTCATCCCCGGCCTGTTCGGTCTCGATCTGGCCAGCCTGGCGCCCGCCTGGTTGGCGCAGACCGTGCTTGTCATGGTGAACTTTCTGCTGCTGAGCGCCACGTTTGTGGGCTGGGGCGTGCTGTTGCCCGGCGCACTGGGGCTGGGTCTGATCGGCCTGGGGGTCATGATCGTGTGGCTGATCTGCATCGTTGTGATCGCCTCGGCAATTTTGTCGTGGTTTGGCCCCCACCTGCCGGCAGCCTACATCCTCAATGCGCTGACCCGGCCGTTTCTCGCCCCGTTCCGCCGGGTCGTGCCTCCCATCGCCGGGGTGGATCTGTCGCCCCTGGTGTTGCTTTTGCTGCTGCAGATATTGTTGATGGTGTTTGAGCAGATTCGCAGCGGGTTTGTGCAGTTCCTGCTTGTGCACTGAGCGTCGGCCTGATGTCTGCCTGGATGCGGCAAGCCGATGACGGCAGCCTGGTGCTCTCCCTGCACGTTCAGCCGGGCGCGAAAAAAACCGGTTTCGCCGGCTATTACGGTGACGCGGTCAAAATCCGCCTTGCCGCGCCACCGGTCGATGGCAAGGCCAATGCCGCGCTGTGCGCGTTTGTCGCGGAGGTCTGCGGCGTGCCGAAATCGGCGGTGAGCCTCATCAGCGGCGAGACATCGCGCACCAAGCGCATCGGGGTTGTAGCGAAGGCAGATAGTGTGGAACGATTGCAGGCGGCACTGGCGGAGAGTTGCTGACGACGCCCGGCATCAGTGGCTGCGGCAAGCTTTTAACCATCGGATTTTTTTCATGGCGCTCATTTCCAGGCAGCAAGATGTCACGCTGCTGCAGACCAGGCTCGAACCTGACGTCAATGGTTTTCTCATCTCCGCGTCAGCGGGAGGTGGAAGAATTGCGACTTGTCCGCTGATCGTCCTGCACCAGCTTTCCCAACCAGGGATGTATATCGTCCAGAACAAGGTTTTCGACATTGAACGCAGCATGCTTATGTTTCACACGCTGAAACTGGGCGACCCGGTGTTGACGTCGAAAAAACATGCGGGTGCAGAGCCGCTGTCTTTTTCTCCCAGCTTCTTCGTGGAAAGTATGGATCTGGCCCGACAGGCGCTGCCCAATTTTCGCACTCCCCTGGATCAGCCTTATCCCCGAACCCGGAAACTGGCGGTTTTTACCCATGTACACAATGAAGACATTTATCTGAAAATTTTCGTCGATCATTACCGGAAACTTACCGATCCTGAAAATATTTTCATTATCGACCACGAATCGAGCTGGCGTTCTCCCTACCTTATCGATGCCGGCGGCGCACAGGTAATCCGTATCCCCCGTGGTGCGTTTGATGACCGGCAGATCGTCCGCTACTGCGCGTGGTTCCAGCGCTTCCTGCTCATGGAGTACGAATTTGTCATCCATGTCGATTGCGACGAGTTACTGCTTCACCGCCACGGAACCGAGGCGCTTGTCGCGCTGCTGGAAGCCACACCTGAGCCTGCGGTTTTTCAGTGTAAGCACATGATTGAAGTGATTCAGGACATTGACCATGAAGCTGCACTCGACCCGGTCATTCCTGTTTCCATGCAGCGCAACTGGGGCTACGACAGCGGAATTGGCAAACCCGTCCTCGCTTCTGCGCCCGCAACCTGGATGGCAGGTTTCCACCATAGTCTCGACGATCATTGTTTGCGTAGAGAAGAAGATCTTTGGCTCATACACTTGCATGCCGCTTCATACGAAGAAAGCGTGCGGAAAAACCAGCACATGATCCATCGTGTCGCCGCGATGAAATTCCTCGACGGTGCCCCCGATGAGCGCTACCTTCCTGACCCCGACAAGGTTGCGCGCGATTATCGGGCAAACCTGCAAAAAAACGCCACCCCGATGCCGGAATGGATGAAGGGCATGTTTTGAGCCTGTTGCAGGGCCTCCCTGAGGGGATCAGGGGCCGCTCCCTGACAGGCTCGACCTGCGGAAACGCCGGGAGTCAGCGCTCGAACATCAGGCGTCCTTCGACCAGGGTATAGCGCACCTCGCCGGGCAGGTCGAGGCCGAGGAAGGGCGTGTTCTTGCCCTGGCTCCTGAGCTTTTCCCGGCTGACGTGGGTTTGCGCGGCGGGGTCGAACACGCACACATCCGCACGCGCCCCTGGCAGCAGGTGCCCGGCCTTGGTGATGCCCACCAGCCGCGCGGCGTCAGAGGTGATACGGGCGAGGGCGGTGGTGAGGGGGAGGTTTTTCTCTTTGGCCCATTTCAGCGTGAGCGGCAGGAGCAGTTCGAGGCCGGTGGCGCCGGGCTCGGATTCGCTGAACGGTTTTTGCTTGCTGTCGTCATCGACCGGGGTGTGGTCGGAACACAGGGCGTTGATGCGCCCTTCGGCCAGCCCGAGGGCGAGGGCGTCGCGGTCGTGCGCGGAGCGCAGGGGCGGGACGAGGTGGCAGTGGGTGTCGAAATAACCAATATCCTGGTCGCAGAGCAGGAGATGGTTGATCGACACGTCGCAGCTTACGTCGATGCCATTCGCCCGTGCGGTCTCGATCAGGGCCAGCCCTTCCGCGCTCGACAGGCGGGTGATGTGCAGGCGGGCGCCGGTGATTTTGGCCAGTTGCAAATAGGTAAACAGGGCGACGGTCTCGGCGGCGACGGGGATGCCGGGAATGCCGAGGCGGTTGGCGACTTCGCCATCATGGGCGTAACCGCCGCGCGAGAGGAAGGGCGCGAGGGGTTGCAGCCAGACGCGGAAATCAAAGGTGGCCGCATATTGCATGGCGCGCATCAGCACCATGTTGTCGACGATGGGCACATTGGCCTGCGAAAACGCCACGCAACCGGCTTCGACCAGTTCGGCCATTTCTGACAGCCGCTCGCCGCCCAGCCCGAGGGTGAGCGCGCCGATCGGGTACACGTGGGCGCAGTTGAGCTTCTTGGCGCGGTAGCAGAGCATCTCGACCAGGCCCGGCTCGTCGAGCACGGGGTCGGTATCGGGCGGCACCGCCAGACTGGTGACGCCGCCTGCCATCGCCGCTTCCATCTCTGATTCGAGGGTGGCGCGGTATTCGAAACCCGGTTCACGCAGCCGTGCGGCGATGTCGATCAGTCCGGGCATGACAATGAGGTGGCTCGCGTCCAGCGTGCGCTCGGCGGCAAAGCCATCGGGGGCGGCGCCACGGGCGATGATCTTGCCGTTGGCGATGAAGAGGTCCTCGACACTGTCGGTGTGGTTGGCGGGGTCGATCACCCGACCGTTACTGATGCGAATTTTCATCAATCTTTCCTCACTGGCCGGCAAGCATGCTCATGACCGCCATGCGCACGGCGATACCGAAAGTCACCTGGGGCAGGATGACCGCCTGGGCGCCGTCGACGACGGCAGAGTCGATTTCGACGCCACGGTTGATCGGCCCCGGATGCATGACGATGGCGTCGGGTTTGGCCAGGGCGAGCTTCGCCGAGGTGAGGCCCCACACCTTGAAATACTCTTGCGGGGTGGGCAGCAGCGCGCCGTTCATGCGCTCGTTCTGGAGGCGCAACATCATCACTACGTCCACGCCGCGCAGCCCCGCGCTCATGTCGTGGAACACGCGCACGCCCAGCTTCTCGATTTCGGTGGGGAGCAGGGTCTTGGGGCCGATGACCCTGACCTCGGGCACGCCCAGCGCGGTGAGGGCGGCGATTTGTGAGCGCGCGACGCGGGAATGGAGCACGTCGCCGATGATGGCGACGGTGAGTTGGGTGAAATCGCCCTTGAAGTGGCGAATCGTATACATGTCGAGCAGGCCCTGGGTGGGGTGGGCGTGGCGTCCGTCGCCGGCGTTGATGACATGGATATGGTCGCGCCCGGTGGCCTGGAGGTGCTGGGCAATCAGCACCGGGGCGCCGCTGGCGGCATGACGGACGACGAACATGTCGGCCTGCATGGCACAGAGGTTGTCGACGGTGTCGAGCAGGCTCTCGCCCTTGGCGGTGGAGCTCGTCGACACGTTGAGGTTGACGACGTCCGCCGACAGCCGTTTGGCGGCGATCTCAAACGTGGTGCGGGTGCGGGTGGAGTTCTCGAAGAAGAGGTTGAAAATGCTTTTACCGCGCAGGAGCGGCAGCTTTTTCACCTCGCGTTCGGCGACTTCGGTAAACGGCGCGGCATGGTCGAGGATGCTGACGATGACTTCGTGCGGCAAACCATCGAGGGTGAGCAGGTGTTGCAGCTCACCGTTGCTGTTGAGCTGTGGATTACGATTACGCATCGATCAATCTCAGGTTCAGGCTGCCGTCGGTTGCGCGTTCCAGTTGCAAGGTGTGCGCCGAAGGCAGGGGGGTGGGCAGGGTCACGGCACAGTAGCGCGCGGCGACCGGCAACTCGCGGCCACCACGATCAACGAGTACGGCAAGCTCGACGCTCGCCGGACGGCCGAAATCGAAGATTTCGTTGAGCGCGGCGCGCGTGGTGCGCCCGGTGTAGAGCACATCGTCGATGAGGATGACCGGGGCATCTTCGATCGAGAACGGAATCTCGGTGCGCTGCGGGCTGGCATGCAGCCCCTTGGCGCCGTAATCGTCGCGGTAAAACGAGGTATCAATGGCGCCTGGCGGCTGTGTGATATCGAGTAATTTATGCAGGCGTTCGGCGAGCCACAGGCCGCCGGTGCGAATGCCGACCAGGACGGTGTCGGGTTTGAGGTGGGGGCGTATCTGCTCGGCCAGTTGGAGGCAGAGTGCTTCGGCATCAAGCGGCTGCATGTCGATGGGATTCCAGAAAATGTTGGAGAATGATTTGTGCCGCCAGCGCGTCAAGTTGTTGTTTGCGGCGCTGCCAGGGTTTGATTCCGGCGTCGCGGAGCTGGCGTTCGGCTTCGATAGAGCTGTAGCGCTCGTCGCACAGCATCACCGGCAGGTGGTAACGACCGTGGAGCTGATTGGCGAAACGGCGACACCGTGAGCCAAGCTCGTGTTCGCTGTCGCCGTTGGTGTGGTGGGGCAGGCCGACGACCAGCGCAACCGGCTGCCATTGTTCGATCAGTTCGCCAATGGCGGTGAAGCGGGCGGCATTGGCTTCAGCGTGCACGGTGGTGAGGGGGGTGGCCAGGCCGGTTTCAAGCTCGCCGGTGGCGATGCCGATGCGGGCCAGACCGAAGTCGAACCCCAGCACACAGCCGCGTGCGGGCAATGTGCAAACAGACTGAATGAGAGACTGAACGGGAGGCTGAATGAGCGTCGGGGCAGCCGTTGCGGCAGGCTCAGGCATGCCCGGCGACCTCGCTCAACTGGGCAAAGTCGATGCCGAGTTTGTGAACCGCGGCGGTGAGGCGCGCTTCGGGGGGCAAGCCAAAAACGATGGACATGTCGGCGGGGACGGTGAGCCAGGCATTGTCCGCCAGCTCCTGTTCGAGTTGCCCCGCCGTCCATGCGGCAAAGCCGAGGCTGACGAGCACATCATGCGGTTCTCCGGTGGTGCCGATGGACTGGAGAATGTCGCGGCTGCTGGTGAGGCCGACTTCGGCATTGACCTTGAGGGTGGAGTGCCACTCGCCGCTGGGGCGATGGAGTACAAAACCGCGGTCAGTCTGCACCGGGCCGCCGAAATACACCGGTTGTGCGGAGAAATACTGTTGCGCGGCGCCGTCGAGGGGCAAGTCGATGCGCTCGAACAAGGTGCTCAGCTTCATGTCGAGCGGACGGTTGACGATCACGCCCAGCGCGCCCTGTTCGTTGTGCTCGGCAATGTAAGTCAGGGTGTGGGTAAAGCCCGAATCGGCCATGTGGGGCATGGCGATCAGAAAGTGATGCGTGAGGTTGCTCGACACTGTATCCATGCGTGCATTTTACGCTGCTCGCTTTGCCTTGCGCAGGTCTGTTGCGACGAAAGTGCAAGGACGCTTCAAGTGGAGGGCTGGAATCCGGAACTCCACCGGGCACAAGGTGGGCAGGCGGGCGAGGCGCATGAGCCTCGCCCCTGCGGTCAGTGTGATCAGTGACGCCGGGCGTAACCGGCAATCAGACCCAGCAGTTCATCTTCCTGATACGGTTTGCCCAGGTAATGGTTGGCGCCGATCTCCATCGCGTATGTGCGGTGTTTGTCGGCCAGGCGTGAGGTGATCATGATGATCGGCACGTCCTTGAGGCGGATGTCGGCGCGGATGTTGCGCACCAGATCGAAACCGTCCATGCGCGGCATTTCGATGTCGGACAGGATGACATCGGGGACGTTTTCGAGCAGCACCTCGAGCGCATCGACCCCATCCTTGGCCAACACGACGCGATAACCTTCGCGTTCCAGCATGCGGCTGGTGATCTTGCGCACGGTGAGCGAATCGTCGACCACCATCACCGTCGGTTCGCGCGCCGGGCGCGTCGAGGCGTCCTCGATAACCTGCTGGGACGCGAGTTGGGCAGAGATCTCACTGCCATATATGAACTCGCGGGTCGCCATCGCCACCGGGTTGATGATCAGCACGATCTCGCCATCCCCAAGCACCGTGGCGCCTGACATGCCGATGATGTGGGTGAGCTGCGGCCCGGCGTTCTTGACGATGATTTCCTGGTTGCCATGCAGGGCATCGACGTGCAGCGCCAGGGTTTGTGAGCCGGAGTGGAGCAGGAGCACCCAGTTGTAGCGTCCCAGCTCCGGTTGCGCGGCGGCATCGCCGAGCAGGTTGGGCAGATAGCGGTAGGGATAGCTCTGTCCCATCCACTCGGTGCCGCCCGCGCTGCGCAGGCGTTCGATGGCATCGGCCTTCATCTCCGACACCTGCGACACCATGCTCGACGGAATGGCGAAGTAGCGGCTGCCGGTGCGCACCAGCAGCGCCTGGGTGACGGCGAGGGTGAGCGGCAGGTAGATGCTGAACGTGGTGCCGTTACCGGTGGAGGAGGCAACGTCAACACGCCCCCCGACGGCGGCGGTTTCGGCTTTCACCACGTCCATGCCGACGCCACGGCCCGACACGGCCGAGATCTTCTCCGCAGTGGAGAAGCCGGGCACGAAAATCAGCTTGGTGAGGCGGCGTTCGTCGGCGACTTCGTTGGGCCCCAGCAGCCCGCGTTCGCGCGCACGCTGGGCGATGCGATCCAGATTCAGGCCCGCGCCATCGTCGGTCAGTTCAATGACGATTTCGTTGCCTTCCTGGCGCGCGGTGAGGGTGATCTGACCGATTTCGGCCTTGCCCCGGGCGCGGCGTTCTTCCGGTTTTTCGATGCCGTGGGCGAGCGAATTACGCAACAAATGTTCGAGCGGCGCGATGATATGTTCGAGCACCGAACGGTCGATTTCGATCTGGCCGCCACGCAGGTCGAGGTCGGCGCGTTTGCCGAGTTCCTTGGCGCTTTGGCGCACGATGCGATAGAGGCGTACCGCAAGGCTGTCGAAGCGCACCATGCGCACCTGCATCAGCGCCTGTTGCAATTCGCGGGTGATGCGCGCCTGACTGTTGATCGCGAGGTCGGCGCTGTCGAGATTACGCAGCAGGTTCTGCTGCACCGTGGTGACGTCGTTGACGCTCTCGGCCATCATCCGCGTCAATTCCTGCAAGCGCGAGTAGCGATCCATCTCCAGCGGATCGAATTCGGAGTGCTGGGTTTCGGCCTGGGCGATGCGGGTTTGCATCTGCACGTCGGACTGGATTTCGACCTCGCGCAACTGGTTGCGCAAGCGAATGACGTTTTCGGTGAGATCCAGCAGGCTGCGGCGCAACTGACGCAATTCGCCGTCAATCCGGGTGCGGGCGACGCCAATTTCGCTGGCGTCATTGACAAAGTTGTCGACCAGCTCGGCGCGGATTCTGAGGACGGCGTTGGCCGCTTCGCTCTCACCGCCCGCATCCGCTGCGCCGCTCGTGGCGGCGGCTGCGGGCTGGGTGGCTGTCGGCGTCGTGGCGGAGGGGCTGGCGGGCGTGGCGGTGGCTGCGGTGGCTGCGACGCCAGACGAGACACCAGTGAGTGCGCTGAGATCGGGGGTCGGCCCGCCGGTGAGCGCGCCGATCAGTTGTTCGGTGAGATCCAGCGCGGAGGCGATTTCTTCCGCCAGGGTGCGCACGTCTTCACCTGCGTTGAGCGCATTCTCCAGGCGGGATTCGAGCTGGTGCACCTGGTAGCCCAGCGTCATCGCCCCGGCCATCCGTGCGCTGCCCTTCATGGTGTGGAGCAGGCGCTTGATGAGCTTGGGATGCTCGACACTGGAGGTGTCGTTGGTCCAGGTGCGCAGGGAGGTGTGCAGGGCGTTGATGAGTTCTTCGGCTTCTTCGAGGAAGACCGGCAGCAACTGGTCGTCGATTTCATCGACCGGCAAGGCCACCGCTTCGGAGGCGACCGGCACGGGCGAGGCTACGCCACGTTTTACGCCTGCGGCTTCGGCGATGGCCTCGTTGAGCGGGGCTTCTTCCGTGACCACATGTTCAGCCGGCGCATGACCGAGCTTGTCGAGTTGTTCGATCAGTTCGGGGGCTTCCAGCGGCATGCGCAAACCGATGACTTCGGCCAGCATGGCTTCAAGCACGTTGGAGCTGCTCTTGAACAGGGCGAGTGCATTGGCCGAAGGCGGCTGGGCAAGGTCATTCAGGCGTTGCAGGGCATTTTCCAGCGCCTTGCCGAGGTGGAACAGCGGGATGAAGCGCGCCGTGCCGGAAATGCCGGCGCAGGAGTGGGCTGCGCGCAGGGCGGTGTCGGGCGGCAGCAGGGTGGGATTGGCTGCGAGGTGGGCAAAATCCTGGTGCAGGGTCGAGATGTGATGCTGGGCTTCGACGATGTAGAGATCGAACAGCGCACGCGAGATATCAATGTCGCCGATGTAGATCACATCGGGATCGAAGCGCGCGGGGGTTGGCGCGGGCGCTGCCGCTGGCGTTACGCGGGGTGCGGGCGCAGGCGCGGCGGCAGGGACAGGTTCCTGCTCTTCGGCTTCCAGAGAAGATTCGGCAAGTTCGGCAAACTCGTCGTCGTCAGTGTCTGCGGGTGTCGCTTGCGCGGGCGCAGCGTCGAGCTCGTCGATGGGTTCTTCCAGATTGACGAGTTCGGCGGACTCCGATGGCTCGAAGCCGAATCCGCTCGGGCTGATCTGGGCATGAACCTGGGTACGGATATAGTCCGGGTCCGCCTCGTCGCGCCCTTCCTGGCCTTCCACCTGGGGAGGGACGTTCGGGGTGAGGTTCGGGGTGAGGTCTGTGTCCGGCGCAAAGGCGATGTCAAGCGCCTCCAGCTCACTGCTGCCGGCGACCGGCGCTTCAGTGGCTGGAACATCAGGGGCGGGAAGCTCGACCGGCTGCTCTGCGACGGGTTTGAGTTCCAGGTCAAAGTCGAGCCCGTCGAGCCCGCCTATCTCCTCCAGCCCTTCAAGCTGGATCTCGGGCGCCTCGGCAGCGTCCGCGTCTTCAAGGTCTTCAGCGTCCTCGTCCAGCGCGGTGGCGGGTGAGAGGAGGACGGTATGCTCGAATTCGGCATCCGTTGTTTGAGATTCGGTCTGAGACCCGGCGGCGGGCGCGATGTCCGACAGGTCGATTTCGTCGAGGATGACAGGCGCTTGCGCTGTTTCCACGACAGGTTCTGCTGCGACGGGTTCTACTGCGGCCTCTGCAGCCTGGGCAAGTGAGCCACCCGGTGCTTCAATGGGAACTTCACTTTCGCGCAAGTGTTGCGCTTCGGCGAGCAGGCTGGAGACGTCGCGCTGGTAGATGCCGCGGGTTTCGATCTGATCGACCCAGGCTGAAAATTGGGGATGGGCATCCGCGAGCAACTGGAGCAAGGCCGGCGTGACCTGCCATTCGAGTTGAAGCCAGCGGTTGAGGGTCTGCTCCATCCCCCAGGCCGCCTCGCCAAAATCGGCCAGCCCGACCATGCGCCCGCTGCCCTTGAGGGTGTGGAAACCACGGCGGATGGTGGTGAGATATTCCTGATTGGCGGGCGCAGTGCGCAGCAGTTCGAGGTGCTCGCCGATGGTCGCCAGCACTTCATGGGCTTCTTCGATGAAGATGCACAGCAGCTCGGCATCCAGATCTTCCTGGGGCGCTTCGGTCAGGCGCTGGGTTTCGGCGGAGGCAGGCGGGATGGGCGCAGCAGGGATTGCGGGTTCGTGGCCGACAGTCGACGGGGTGCCATGAACTTCGATCTGGAATGTGGGGAAGCTTTCAATCCCGTCGGGGGTTTTCGGCTGGATCGGGGTGGCGAGCGCCACGGGTTGTGCAGGGGGCGCGGCGGGGATCTCCGGCAAGGTCGGCAACCCGATTTCCACGTCGGCTTCGGGGTGGACCTCGATATGGGTTTCGCCGCTCTCCATGCTGGGGCTGAGAAATTGATCGAGCGAGGTACGGCTGTACTGAAGCGACTGGATGAAGAAGCCGAGTGCGGAAAAACGGTGGGCGAGCTCGCTGAGTTCCTTGTCATTGATCGGGCCGTCATTCTGGGCGAGGCGCTCGATGGTCTGATTGGCTTCCCGCAGCACGGCGAGGGCATCATCTTCACCCAGCAGGGAGAGTGCGCCCTGAATCTGGTTCATGGGGCCGCTCAGGTGGGCAAGCGGTGCGCGTTTGGTATGGTCGCGGAAGAAATCGTCGAGAGCCTGCTCGATATTGGCGAGATTGGACAGAATCTCGTGCGAGAGCTGCGCCAGGGCGTCTTTTTCCTGGCGACGGCGGGCGGCATCAACCCCGGCAGCATTCGGGGCGTTGCTCACCTGTTCGCCCCGGGTCAGGGCTTCCAGGCGGGAGAAAATGTCGCTGACCTGGGTTTTGAAACCGGCATCGGGCACGCTGTGATCGAGCGCCGACTCCACGAGCAGCACGGCAGTGGCGAATTCCAGCGCGATGGGTTCGGTGTAGCGGCGGGTATTCTGCCCCAGCCACTGCGCGAAACGGGTCATCCCCCCCAGCAACTGGTCGAGTACCGGGCGCCCCAGGGTGGCTGCGGATTTTGCATAGGCATCCAGTCCGGCGACAAAATCGCCCATATCCTTGATGCCATGCTCGCCAAAGGTATTCCACTGATCCTTGATTGCGGCCAGGCGGTTGTGCAGGCTTTGCAGCAGCGGCGCAAGCTGCAGGTCGCTGACGGTCGCGTCGGCATCGGGAATCAGATCCTGCAAGTGCCAGGTGTTGTGAACCGCCTGTTGGGTAGGGGTGCTCATCGGGCGGATGGCGATCTGGTAGAGCAGCTCGCGCAGCAAGCGCTCCGGCAGGGCCTGGTGATTTTCGCCGGTGTGGCGGAGGGTGGCTTCCAGCCGCGACAACTGGCGTCTGGTTTCGGGATATTCGTTCGGCGGGGTGGTAGCCAGGGTGTCGATGAAACCCTGGGAGACCCACCACAAACCCCGCATCGCCGGGTTTTCTTCGAGGACTTCGAGCCCGGTGAGGACGCTGCGCATGGCGTTCGGCCCGGCTGCGTCATTCGGCGTTTTCAGCCAATGGAGCAGGCCACGCTGGAAGTGGGAGCGTAGTGTCCGGTTTTGGCGCGAGCGCTCTTCCGGTGCGGGCTGCGGGGTGTTGCCACGTTTGGGAACCCGCACGGAGAGATCAGGGAAAAACAGATCGGCGGCTGAGGGCGCGGGCTCGCCACGGGCCAGGGTGAGTTCGCGGTAGAGCGGAGCCAGCCGCAAGGGCTGGTCGGGGGTGCCGCGCACCAGCTCGTCGAGATAATTGGCAATACTGGCAAGCGCACGGTGGGCAAGTTTGATGTGTCGCGCATCAGCTTTTTCACCCCGTGCGAGCGCGCCGAGAAACAGATCGAGCGCGGCGACAACGATGGTCAGCCCGTCGAGTCCGACGATTTTCAGCGCACCATGAACCTGATGCACATGAGTCTGGGCGAACTGGATTTTCGCCGGGCCGTCTGCCGCCGGGCCGGTTTCCGCTTCATGAATCGCTTCATCCGCACGGGCCAGTGCCTGGTCAATCTCGCTTTTTACCCAGGTCAGCGGGCCAAGGTCGGATTCGTTGGCTTGCGTCATCTAATTTGTTCCCGTTCCCGTACGTCGCCGTACTTCAGACCGTGTGTTAAACCTTGAACCCGGAAACCGAACCCTTGAGTTCGATTGCAAGGTCGGCAAGCTGGCCGACCGACTCCGCAGTTTGCTTGGTGCCGTGAGTGGTCTGTTCGGTAATGGCGAGGATGCCTTTCATCGATTCGGCCACGCGGCTGGCGGTAGCTGCCTGGGTTTGGGTTTCGGTGGAGATTTGTTCGATCAGGCGGGCGGCATCCATGGACACCTGCCCCATTTCCACCAGTGCCTGACCGGCTGCGTCTGACAGGCGTGCGCCTTCGACCACGTCGCGGGTGGCGTTTTCCATCGAACCCACGGCATCCTGCGTGTCGGTCTGAATCGTTTTCACGATCGCCGCGATCTGTTTCGTGGCTTCTGCGGAACGTTCCGCCAGCCGCTGCACTTCTTCCGCAACCACGGTGAAGCCCCGTCCGGCTTCACCGGCAGATGCGGCCTGGATGGCGGCGTTGAGGGCGAGCACGTTGGTCTGTTCGGTAATGTCGGAGATCAGTTCCACGATTTCACCGATCTCCTGCGAGGATTCGCCCAGACGTTTGATCCGCTTCGAGGTTTCCTGGATTTTCTCGCGGATCGCGTTCATCCCGCGGATCGTGCTCTCCACCGCATCTGCCCCTTTGCGCGCAGACTCCAGCGAGCGGCGGGCAACCTGGGCGGTGTGCAGGGCGTGTTCGGAAGATTCGCTCATCAACTGGGCCATGTTCTGCACGGTGGTGCCGGCATCTTCAATCTGGCGCGACTGACGTTCCGTGGCGTCGAGCAGCTCCGCCGAGGTCTGCTGGGCGGACTGGGTGGCGAGCGTCACCCGACCGGCGGCGTCGTTGATCCGCGACACCAGCATGGCGAGCTCTTCAATCGTGTAATTGACCGAGTCGGCAATCGCGCCGGTGATGTCTTCCGACACCGTGGTGCGGATGGTCAAGTCACCATCGGCCAGGTCGCCCATCTCGTTCATCAGGCGCAGGATGGCCTGTTGGGTACGGTTACGTTCGTCTTCCGAATTTTGCCGCTGACGTTCGACCGTGGCGCGGCGGGCGGTAACTTCGCCGCTATAGACCCGGGCCAGAACAATCAGCACCAGCAACGCGGCCCCGGCGAAGACGATGGTGAGGAGCGTCACGACGCCGGTATTGCTTGCGGCGGTGAGGAACTCCTTGCCCAGATCGTCGGCACGGTTGTAGACCACCGTCGAATTGGCGGCGAGGCGGTTGCTGGCATCTTTTACCGTCAGCAAAGGCTCGAGATTGGCGACCACGTTGATCAGGGTGCTCTGCACCCCTTGCAGATTGGACGGGGTCTTGAGCGCAAGCATGAGCTCGGCGACCTCCAGCAAGGCGCCATCGCGGTTGCTCGGCACATTGGTCACGATCGTGGTGAGCGCCTTTTGCCGCTCGAGGATGCGGGTGATGTCGGTTACCATCATCCTCCAGGCTTCATCGACCTGGTTGATGTGATTCTGTGCTGCGCCGGAAGCCCTGGCGAGGTCGGTAATCCCGTCTTCCGGATCATCTCCGCCCTGACTCAGGACTGTCAGCAGGCGGTTGAAATGATCCCTGTCCCGCTGAAGGTTTTCAAATGCCTGACGCTGGCCTTGCAGCGCCAGTTGGGCGGATTTGGCGATCTGCTGGGAGATCGCGCGCAGGTCAGCGGCGACAGAAACCTGTTGGGCGACATCGCCGACGCGCTGGTTCTGATAGAACATCAGCCCGCCGGTGATGATGCCGAGGGCAACGAAAAGAATGCCCAGGGTACGCACACGACCTGTTGTACCTGTATCGCCACCCCCTCCACCGGAAAAACGATCACTGCTCGATGAGTATGAATCATCGTCGTTATCCATGATGACGGTGTCCGAAGGCTGTTCACGTGCAGCCTTTTTGCCCGAGAAGAGCTTGAATGCCATGTTGCCGTGCTCCGACGCTGATGCGCTGTTCTGTCGATATCAGAATGGGTTCTGATCTATAAAAAACACTGCCGACGTTGTTACCATCGTTACCACTGTTAACTTGTGCCGGCGTTAAGGAAACTGTTGTTGTTGAGCAGCCTGGGTACGTTCAGCCGCACCCAGGGGCGGTTCTGGGAATCCCGCAGCCGCGCCTCCACCCAGGCCCGAGGGTCAGGGTCGCCATGATCGGGTTCAAAGTCTTCTTCGCCGTGGAGGCCCAGAATCCGGTTGACCAGAATGGCGCTGTGGACGTTGTGGCGGGCGCCGATCAGCAGCAGGCGGGCCTGTGCCGAAGGGGGGGTGATTGCATCGTCATGGAAACGGGCCATGTCGACAACGCTGTAGAGAATGCCGCGAACATTGACCAGCCCCCGATACCAGCCACGGGACAGTGGCACGGGGGCCAACTGCGGCGGCGGCACGATTTCACCGGCATCGGGCAGATTCAGCAGCCAGTTTTCGCTGCCGGCCTGAATGCCGAGCAGACCCCGGTGTTCACTGGTGCTTGCCTCGGCCAGACGTCTGGCGAGGTTTTCCTGGAATTCGCGCAGGCTGATCCGTTTTGACATGGTCGCTTAACCGATACTCTTGATGCGGGTGAGCAGCGCGGCGTGGTCGACAGGCTTGACCAGATAGTCATAGGCGCCCTGCCGCATGCCCCATATCTTGTCGGTTTCGAGCCCCTTGCTCGTACACATGATGATGGGGATGTCGCGCGTGGATTCCCAGCGGGAGATGGTGCGTGTGGCCTGGTAGCCATTCATGCCGGGCATGACGACGTCCATGAGAATCAGGTCGGGCAGCTCGATGCGACTTCTGGCGATCGCATCCTCACCCGTTTCGGCAGTGACGACCTCGTAACCGTTGCGGGTCAGGAATTCGGTCATTGCCAAACGTTCGGTAGGCGAATCGTCGACTACGAGTATTTTCTTGATTGGCATCGTCGGAACGTTTCCTTCGGGTATTTCTTGGCCGGGTTGGGTGTAACGGCAGTGGTTAGTTGGTGGTTAGCGGTGAGTATGTTCAGAGACCGCCTTGATCAGGCTGTCCTTGGTAAAGGGTTTGGTGAGGTATTCGTCCGACCCCACCATGCGCCCGCGCGCGCGGTCGAAGAGCCCGTCCTTGGACGACAGCATGATGACCGGGGTGGTGGAGAGCTTCGGATTTTTCTTGATCAACGCGCAGGTTTGATAGCCATCCAGGCGGGGCATCATGATGTCGACAAAAATGAGATCGGGGTGATGATCGGCAATTTTCGCCAACGCATCGAAACCATCCTCTGCCAGCAGCACCTGGCAGCCTTCCTTGCTGAGGAAAATCTCGGCGCTGCGACGGATGGTGTTACTGTCGTCGATGACCATCACCTTGAGTCCGCTCAAATTCATGCACTCTGTCCTCGGTAACACGGCGCCCTCCGGCACCGCGATCAGAAAACCCTATGACCGGCGCTAAGGATACCCTAAAAGCCGGATTACGGCACCCGTATAGTCGTTGTATCCTCGTGCCGGGCGATTCATCGAGAATGCAGGAAGGTGGGAATAATAATGAATAAGTCCGAGGATGGGCGGTTTTTTTCACCACCTTGGTGCGGTTTGTATGCACTGACCCCCGATGAGCGCGATACCCGGAGGCTGGTGGATAAAGTCTCCGCCGTGATCGAGGGGCGTCCGGCGCTGCTTCAATACCGCAACAAACTGGCGGACAGCGCCTTGAAGCGGGAGCAGGCGGCGGCCTTGCTGCCGCTGTGCCGGGTGGCCGGGGTGCCGCTGATCATCAACGACGATCTGGCGCTGGCGCTCGAAGTGGGGGCCGATGGCGTGCATCTGGGGCGCGACGATGGCGAGGCGGCGGATGCCCGGCGCGTGCTGGGGCCGGGGCGCATTGTCGGGGTGTCGTGCTACGACGAGTGGAGCAGGGTTGAAGCGGGAGTGGCCGCCGGTGTGAATTATGTCGCACTCGGCGCGATGTTTGCGTCGGCGACCAAGCCGCAGGCGGTGCGGGCGTCTTTTGCGCTGCTGGAGCGGGTGCGGCGCGAGTTTGCGGTGGCGGTGGTCGCCATTGGCGGCATCACGCTGGGCAATGTCGCCCAGGTGCTCGACGCCGGGGCGGATCTGGTCGCGGTCATCAGCGATGTCTTTGACGCCGACGACCCCGGCGAACGGACGCGGGCTTACGCGGAATTATTGGCCAGACCCTCGACTACCCCTTGACCATCCCACCCAGTAGACCGCCGCCGCGCCAACGGGGACAATCTGCGCTTTTCCCGTCTCCTGAACTTGCCATGACCAAGCGTAACGAAACCCTGTTTGCCCGTGCCCAGCGTTCGATTCCGGGGGGCGTGAATTCCCCCGTGCGTGCGTTCCGTTCCGTGGGCGGTACGCCCTGTTTCATCGAACGCGCCGAAGGCGCACGGGTGTGGGATGCCGATGGGCGCTCCTATATAGACTACGTTGGCAGTTGGGGGCCGGCGATTACCGGCCATGCCCATCCGGCCATCGTTGAAGCGGTGCAGGCGGCGGCGGTGAAGGGGCTGTCTTTCGGCGCGCCGACCGAGGGCGAAGTCGAGATGGCCGAGTTGCTGTGCGCCTTGCTGCCCTCAGTCGAGATGGTGCGTCTGGTCAGCTCCGGCACCGAGGCGACGATGAGCGCGATTCGTCTCGCCCGCGGCTACACCGGGCGGGACGCGATCATCAAGTTCGAGGGCTGTTACCACGGCCACGCTGACAGTCTGCTGGTGAAGGCCGGTTCCGGCCTGCTCACCCTGGGCAACCCCTCGTCCGCCGGGGTGCCAGCGGATTTCGCCCGCCACACCATCGTGCTCGAATACAACAAGCTTGAGCAGGTCGAAGCCACGTTCAAAGCCCAGGGCCAGGACATCGCCGCCATCATCGTCGAGCCGGTGGCGGGCAACATGAACATGGTGAGCCCCGTCCCCGGTTTCCTCCAGGGCTTGCGCCAGCTCTGTACCCAATATGGCGCGGTGCTGATTTTCGACGAAGTCATGACCGGATTTCGCGTCGGGCCGCAGGGCGCGCAAGGGCTGTTCGGCATCACGCCCGATCTCACCACCCTGGGCAAAGTGATCGGAGGAGGCATGCCGGTCGGCGCGTTTGGCGGGCGGCGCGACATCATGGAGAAAATCTCGCCGCTCGGCGCGGTCTATCAAGCCGGCACCCTCTCGGGCAGCCCGGTGGCGGTGGCGGCGGGGCTGGCTTCGCTGCGCCTGACCCGCACGGAGGGATTCTACGAAACGCTGACCCGGCGCACCCGCCGTCTGGTCGATGGCCTGGGCGCTGCCGCCCGCGAAGCCGGGGTAGCGTTCTCCGCCGACGCGGTGGGGGGCATGTTCGGCCTGTATTTCAGCGCCCAGCCGCCACGCTCTTTCAATGAAGTGATGACGATGAATCAGGAACGCTTCAAGCGCTTTTTCCACGCCATGCTGGACGCCGGCCATTACTTCGCGCCCTCGGCATTCGAGGCCGGGTTTGTCTCGTCCGCGCATGGTGAGGCGGAGATCGACGCCACGGTAGATGCCGCCCGCACGGTCTTTTTCGGGCTTTGATTACTGCCCTCTCCCGCTCGCGGGCCTGAGGTTTACCCACAACCAGGAATATGCCGACAGGGATGTCGTGCTGCGCCTTTTTGTTGTGTTTTTGTGACAGTCAACACCGGCGACAAGCGCGGGGCACGCCGGGCGTCCGTGGTGTGTTGTTGTATATTGTTGTGATTACGACAACTGCTGTAATTACAACAATGGACGACAACACCCTGCAACCGACCTTCGATTCCATTGAAATCCGGCGCCCCGCGCTGGCACGAGCCTATCTTGACCTGCTCGCGACGCAGCCTGGGCGTCCATTGGCACTGTTTGCCCCGCGCCGCGTCGGGAAAACCTTCTTTCTCGACCGTGACCTGATGCCCGCCGCAACAGAAACGGGCGTGTTGCCGGTTTATGCGGACTTGTGGCTGTACCGGACAGACCCGCTCGGCGCGATTAACCATGCGCTCGAAGAGGCGCTGGACGCGGCGGCGGTGCCAAAGGGCGCTGCTGGCAAGCTTGCTGCAACACCCGTAAAGAGCGTGACCCTGCTTGGCGCTGGAGTGTCGCTTGGGGATGCGCCCCGGCAGCGTGATTTGCCCGACATCCCGGAATTGCGCCTTGACACGCTCGTTGTTCGGCTTGCCGCGCAAACGGGTCGCAAGATTTTGCTCTTGCTCGATGAGGTGCAAACCCTGGCGGATTTTCCCTCCGACCTGATTGCAACCCTGCGCGCTGTGCTGCACAAGCGTAAAGATCAGGTCAGCGCCGTTTTTACAGGCTCATCGCAAGAAGGACTGGCGCGATTGACGATGACCAGCGGTGCCCCGATGTACCAGTTCACACAACTCATCACTTTCCCTGTTCTGGGCGATGAATACCTGTCGCACCTGATCTTGCACTTCGCCAGCATCCACGCGGGGAAGCATCCCGACATGGAAGCATTGCGCGTTTTATTCGCCCGCCTTGGTTATAAACCGGCGCTGCTGCGCGATATTGTCAAAAGCATGTCGGCGGAAGGCATGACGGATGTTGATTTGGGCTTGATGAACTATCTGTCCGATGACCGGCAAACCTCTGGCTGGAATGGTTTGCTCTCTCCCCTGGATCACGTAGAACGCATGGTGCTTACTGCGATTGGTCAAGGCTTGCCCCCCCTTGGGAAATCGACGATACAAACCCTGAGTGATAAAACCCGCACCAGGGTCACGGTTGCAAAGGTGCGATCTACTATCGAAAAGCTACGAAAAATGGGCATTTTGTCCAACACAGGCAATGCCATTACGATAGATGACCCATTGTTTGCGGAATTCGTTAAACGCGGACACCAAGGTTAACTGTTGTGCGCACGCAACAACCGGTGCTGTTTTCGCGGCGAAGCCCGCGCTGTTTTTGACAGTGGGGCCGCTGCCTCACTATGCTCTGGCGCAGTTTTTCGTCCCACCCATTTTTTCGGAGGTTTTTATGTCTGCCCACAATTTGCAAGGAGTTCTTTCGCCGCGCTGATGCGTTGGGCCGCAGACTGAAAACCTCGGCTCGGGCGCGCATCAGCCGCCCCGAGCCAGGCCAAATCCTTGAATCCGGAGATCCGGATGCGTACACAAAAGCCCTGGCACTCGTCGGGGCTTTTTGTTGTTGCCTGAGCCTTCTCCCGTGGGAGGGGTTGCAGGCCATTACAGGATTTTTATCATGGCCATTCAATTGACCCTGAACAAAGGTCGCGTCCCGATCAAGATCTGGACGCAGGATCTCGAACATGAGGCGCTGCAACAGCTCGTCAATCTGTCGCAACTGCCGATCATCTCCCATCCGATTGCCGCGATGCCCGATGTCCATGCGGGTGTTGTCTTTGAAGGACATCTGCCATGACTCGCAAACAACGTCATCAGCGTGAAGAGCGTCTGCTACTGCCCCCCTCTCCGCCGCCGCGCAACCCGTTCGCCAAGGTGGCGAAAATGCGGCGCGGGGTGGAAATTCACGAGAAAAGCCGGGGCGCACTGCGCCGCGAACGGCACATGCAGCTACAGCGCATTGTGCGCGGCGAATTTTCGCTCGTGGACAGTCTGCACGACGACTGAAAACCGCCCCGTTATCGACCTGGCAACGACACATTTCCGGGAGCGATGGCGTCCTCGCCATCGCTCCCGGCTGTGCGCCTCAGCACTCCCCCCGTGGCAAGCTCAAATAGAAGCTCACCCCGCCCTCTTCGTTGGCGACGGTGATGGTGCCGCCCATCTTCGCCATATAGGTCTGGGCCACGAACAGCCCCTGCCCGCGGTGGCCTTCGCCCGGCTGGTCGTGGTGCGCGGAGAAGCCATACTCAAAAATTTTCTCCAGCCATTCATCGGCAATGGCGGGGCCGCTGTTGTGGATTTTGATCGTGACCGTGGCCGCCGCCGCAGCGCCATGCGGGCTGAGCGCAAGCTCGATGACGCTGCCCGGTGTACGGTGACGATCGGCGTTTTTCAGGACATGGCCGAGCACATCTTCGAGTGAATACTCATCCGCCTTGACCGGAACGGCGTGCCCTTGGGAATGATAACTGACCTGATCGACGCCGATATGGGGGGCATTGTCGGCGATATTGAGAAGAAACCCGTCAATATCCAGCGTGGCGAGGGCGACCGTCGATGACTGGAAGGCTTCGCTGGGGCTGGCGGCGCCGTAGAGCACGCGCAGGGCCTGTTTCATCCGGGCGAGGTAGCGGAAGCCGGGGTCGTCGGGGGCGCCGTGCAACGCGAGCAGCGATTGCAGGGGCGACATGATCTCGTGACCGACCGCATGCCACTGCTCCTTCTCCTGCGCCACGCGGATGCGTTCGCGTGCGGCGTCCTCCTTGACCCGACCGAGCAACTGGTTGAGCGTATTGGCGAGGATGCCCATCTCGTCGCTGCTCTTGAGGTCGGAAAAATCGAGCGCCAGAAAGGCTTCGGGGTCGTGTGCCGCCAGCGGAAACTGGCGGGCGCGGCGGGTGAGGCGGGCGACGCGCCGCACCAGCCCGATCTCGATCACCAGCCAGGCGAGCACGATGGTAGCCATCACCGCGCCGACGAACCAGAACAGCCGGGTGGCGGTCGCGGCCAGGGTGCGGTTGACCACGCGATCGGGGGCGCCATGCAGAGACAGATGAAAAGTAGTGGAGAAGGTAGTGACCTCATCGCTGAAATCCACCGGCGCCGGGCCGGTGTCGTCCGGCGCCGGATCACTGACCGGCAGGTGCTGGATCAGGCGGGCGAGGATGGGGGACATCGGCTCATCGACCTCCTCCTCGTCCGTGCTGCGGATGATCGCGGCCTCGCGCCCGTCGTTGCCACGGACGATGCGCAGGGTCTCGCCGGGCTGGAGCAGCTTGCCCAGATCGCGCAGGGCAAACGGAAACACCGCGCCGGGGGTGGCGCTGTTGAACAGCGCGGGGCCATCGCCGGGCGGCAACAGCTCCAGATAGACGTGAATATCGTCGAGATCGGCAGGGGGCCAGGGCGCATGGCGGTTGGCGAGCAGATCGGCGATCAGGATCTCGACCGGCAGGCGCACGGAGAAAAAGGCGCGCTTGTCGCAGGTCTCCGCCTCCTGGCGGGGGTCGAGGCAGGCCGCGTCCTGCCACACCCAGCCGCGAAATTCCCTGTCGGGCATCCGCCCTGTGTAATCGCGCCCGGTTTGCTCGACGTAACCGGTGAAGCGCCCGCGCACGCCTTCAAACGCGCCGCGCCGTGGCGGCAGCAGTTCAAACGGCGCAATCCACTGCAAATGCCGCCCGCGCAGATCGACACTGATGCGCAGGCGGTGGGCGTTATCGAGAAACTTGTCGCCGATGTCGTGTGCGCTCAACGCGCCGCTGGCAAAAGTCCCGGCGGCATAGATGAAGCCGCCCATCCACGGATTATTGCCGATGGCGACGCACAGACTTTGCCGGGGGCTGAAACGGATCAGGCAGTCGGCCATCTCCAGCGCGTTACGCGCCTTGTTCTGGTCATCGAAGTCGATCGCGGAAAAAGGCAGCAGCAAAGGGGAGAGCCGCCCCGCGCTGCCTTGCCCCCGGCTCGGGTTCAACAGCGCGAGCTGGCCGGAGGGATGGCGCAGACGGGCGACGATCTGCTCCTTGGTCTTGGCCAGATTGGCCTGATAGCTTTTGTAGCTGCGCTGTTTTTCCTCCTGCAACACCGTCACCGCCAGCGCCAGCACCGCGAGGATGAGAAAGAGGAACGCGGTGCGCAGCAAAATGCGCAGGCGAAAGGACGCGAGCCAGAGCAGGAGCTTTCTCGCCATCAGGATGGTTTGCCCGAACCGACTTTGCCGGAACCGACTTTGCCAGAACCGACTTTGCCGGAACCGACCCAGCGGAAGCCCCGCATCGGCACGTTCTCGATGCAGTCGAAGTTCTCGTCGAGCTCGCGGAAGGCTTCGCGCAGGGTGCTGATGTGCTTTCTGATGTTCTCGCGGTTGCGCCCGCTTTTGACCGCAGCGAAGAGCTTGTCGTAGGAGACGACTTCGCCCTTGTTATCGTGGAGCACGGCGAGGATGCGCTGCGCGGTGAGCGGGACATTGACCCGGTCGCCACGCCAGAACGGCGCGCCCTGATGGAGCGGGTCGATAGACAACTCGTCGCCCACCGGCACCTGCTCCGCCGACTGGCGTCGGGTGCGGGCGGCGCGCAGCATCTCCAGAAACGTGTCGATGAATTCGGGCTCTTCAAAGGTCGTCTTCTGCAAATAATCCCACGCATCCAGCGCCTTCATGATGCCGCGATAGATCGCCGCCGGCATGGCGGACACCACCAGCACCGGGGTGCCGCGCCCGCATTTGTTGATCGCGTTGATGATCGCAACCCCGGCATGGCGGTCGCGCCCCAGCTCGATGTCCAGAATCACGAGGTCGTAATCCTCCCGCGCGATGGCAGCCTCCGCCTCATCGCGGGTAAACCATTGCGCCACCTCGATGTCGGGCGCAGCCGACAGCACCCAGGCGCGGATTTGCCCGCTCGTTGGCTCGTCATCCTCGATGATGGCAACCTTGTACATGGATTTTTTGCCCTGTCAGCCCCTCACAATGTGGCCTCACAGTATAGTCGCCCTGCGGGCGCGACGGCGGGGACGCCATCGCTCCCAGGCTGCGGAGCATCCATCTGGACGGCACTGGCAAACATCTCTGCGGTGCTGTACCATGCTGGCGGCGGTATGGGAACCAGAACTTTGCGGGAAAAGGCTTGACATCATGAACAGCGCCAACATCATGCCGCCAGCACAGCACAGCACAGCACAGCACAGCACAGCACAGCACAGCACAGCACAGCACAGCACAGCACAGCACAGCACAGCACAGCACAGCACAGCACAGCACAGCACAGCACAGCACAGCACAGCACA
>BNUB01000013.1 GCA_025997045.1 Betaproteobacteria bacterium | reverse complement strand
GCCGTAGCTATTGCTTGCGTTGCTCAGGGTGAGGGTGCCGTCGCCGTCTTTGGTCAGGCTGCCGGTGCCGCTAATTGCGCCGGAAATTTGTGCGGTGACGCCATTTTGAATGTCAAAGGTGCCGCCGCCTGTGCCGAGCGTCCATGCTTTTGTGTAGTTTTTGGGCAGCAAGCTGATTGTGCCGCCGTTCAGTCCAAAAGCGGAATCGCTGGTCAGGGTGAGGTTTTCGACGGTGCCGCCACTCACGGCGAAGGCGAAATCTACTGATTGGCTGGCGAAGTCGCTATATAGATAGGTGTTGGCTTCTTCGCTGAAGATGTGCAGGATGTAATTGCCGACACCAAGCATAGAAGTGCCGTCGGGGTCTGCGGCGTCGAAGCTGCCGGTTGCGTTGGATGTCGTGTCGACGTAGCGGGCGTATAAATCTGTCGTGGCGTTTTTGGTTAAAAAACCGGAGACGTATTGCGCCGCGCCAGCGGGTGCATCCGCATCCACGAGGGGCGCGTCGGAGAAGGTGAAATCCAGCGGCGTGGCGTTCAGAACCAGCGTGGGCGTGGCAATGCTGGAGGTGAGGAAGGTGAATTTTTGCGCGCCGCTCGTCGGCTGCGCCGCCGAGCTGTAGGCGTCACCTGCGGTGACGCCAAATTTAGTAGCGCCTATGGCGCTATATGTTTCAGATGTGAAGAGAACAGATTCCAGATTCAAATTGAAAGCGGGGCGGACAACATACGCCGAAGAATCGACGTTGCTGCTGCCGTCGCTGCCGCCGCCAGACTACCCGGCAAGGGCGTCGAGACCGTGGAGGACCGGCGAGCGCAGCCACCACGAAGAAGTTCCGTAACTTCTAACCGCCGTCCCATCACTATCACCAATACCGTAAGCAATGGCGCGCCATTCCGGATAAGACAGCGCCCAGTACAAGCCCGTTGCGTCCGCACCATTGATGCCGTCAGCGCTATTGAGTGCAGAATAATCGGTAATCCCTATATTTCCAATACTCTCCAAATCCCGCTCATTAATCACGCCCAGTTCTTTGCCAAGCCCTCCTGCTATCGCATCCATCGCGCCTTGCAAGGTGCTGCCCTGATATTCGTTCGGACGAGTCATGCAAGTTCCGGCATAAGTGTTCATGGTGGTGCATCCGCCGCTACTGGTACCAAGGTAAGTACGGAATTTAGAACCTCCAAAATCATCATTTATTGATAACAGGGTTACGCTGTTGGCGGCTGCGCTAGCGCCTCCGTAAGCGCCACCGTCATGGCTACCTTGGTAAATGTCCTTACTGCTATTCCCGATTACGACCCACTCGTGCCCGCCAAAGTTGATCTGCGTGCTGTTGATGTGTTCACCTGCGGTCGCTACCGGGTGGGAAGGAAGCTGCCATTGCGAGGTTTGCGCCGCTGCCGGTAAGGCCACCAGCGCCAGCGCAGAGGCGACCGCCAGGGCCAAGGGATGACGTGCGGGCTTGCAGGGTTGTCGGGCTTGTTTCATTTCCAGTACTCCCAGTGTATCCGTGTTGTGAACCGGGGCATTATAGGGGCGAAACGACCAACGTCGCCAGCGCGGGACGCGGCGGGCGGTTTTGGTCCCTTTTGCCGGGTTGATGCGATAACGGCGTTTATGAGATGGCCCGGTGTTTACCCCTGCGCCCCCACCATGCCCGTCACCCGTATCGTGCGCGCTTCCGGCACTTCGCTGTTGGCGATGACGCGCAGTGACGGTACGGCACGGCGCAGGAATTTTGACAGCAGCATGCGCAGTTGGGTGGGCACCAGCAGCACCGGCGGCAGGCCGATTTCTTCCTGGCGCTGGGCGAGTTGGGCGGTCTGTTGCAGCAGGGTGTCGGCCAGGCCCGGTTCGATCACGCCTTCGCCGCCCGCCCCCATCGCTTGCAGCAGGATGCGCTCCAGCCCCGGCTCCAGCGCCATGACCTGCACTTCGGCATTGGCGGGGAAGATGTCCTGGATGATCGCCCGGCCCAGGCCCTCGCGCACGCGGGCGGTGAGTTCGGCGGGGTCTTGCAGGCGCGGGGCGAATTCGGCCAGCGCCTCGACGATGGTGCGCATGTCGCGGATGTTGACCTCTTCGCCGAGCAGGTTTTGCAGGACACGTTGCACCGTCGACACCGGGAGCAGCTTGGGCACCAGCTCCTCGATGAGCTTGGGCGATTCCTGGCTGATGTGGTCGAGCAGCGCCTGGGTTTCCTGGCGGCCAAGCAGCTCGGCGGCGTGGGTGAGGATGATGTGGTTGAGGTGAGTGGCGATCACCGTGCTCGAATCGACCACGGTGTAGCCGAGCGCGTGCGCCTGTTCGCGGGTGGCGTTGTCGACCCAGTACGCGGTCAGGCCGAAGGCGGGGTCGACGGTCTGCTTGCCGCTCAAGGGGCCGGCGACCCGGCCTGGATTGATGGCGAGGAATTGCCCCGGAAAGGCTTCGCCCGCGCCTACTTCCACTCCTTTGAGGGTGACGCGATAGGCATTGGGCTTGAGTTCGAGATTGTCGCGGATGTGTACCGGCGAGGCGAGGAAGCCGACATCCTGGGCAAATTTCTTGCGCAGGCCGCGGATACGGCGCAGGAGCTCGCCGTCCTGATTCTTGTCGACCATCGGGATCAGGCGGTAGCCGACTTCCAGCCCGAGCACGTCGACCGGGGTGACGTCGTTCCAGGTCGCTTCCTGCGCCTCAACCGCCTTCACTTCCTCTTTGGCCTTGTCTTCGGAGGTGAGCGCCTCTTCAGCTTCAGGCGGTTTTTTGAGACGCCACCACGCCATCCACCCCAGCACCGAGGCGAGCAGGATGAAGACCAGATTGGGCATGCCCGGAATCAGGCCGAGCACGCCGATGATGGCGCCGGTGAGCATCAGCGCGCGCGGACTGGAGAAAAGCTGGGTGATGACCTGGGCGCCGATGTCGTCTTCGTCCCCCACTCTGGAGACCACGAGACCGGCGGAGACGGAGATGATCAGCGAGGGAATCTGCGCCACCAGACCGTCGCCGATGGTGAGGATGGTGTAGACGTGGGCCGCGTCGCCAAAGGCCATGTCGTGCTGCACCATGCCGACGAAGAGGCCGCCCAGGATGTTGATCACCATGATCAGGATGCCGGCTATCGCATCCCCGCGCACGAATTTCGACGCACCGTCCATCGCGCCGAAGAAGTCTGACTCTTGCGAAACTTCCTTGCGCCGCCGCTTGGCGGTTTGTTCGTCGATCAGGCCGGCGTTGAGGTCGGCGTCGATTGCCATCTGCTTGCCCGGCATGGCATCGAGCGTGAAGCGGGCGCTCACTTCGGCAATCCGCCCCGCGCCCTTGGTGATCACGACGAAGTTGATGATGGTCAGAATCACGAACACCACCAGCCCCACCGCCGTGTTGCCGCCGATGATGAACTGGCCAAAGGCTTCGATCACTTTGCCCGCCGCATCCACCCCGCCATGCCCGGACAGCAGCACGATCCGGGTCGAGGCCACGTTGAGTGACAGCCGCAGCAGGGTCGTCACCAGCAGCACGACGGGGAAGACCGAGAATTCCAGCGGACGGTGGGTGTTCATCGCCACCAGCATCACCATCACCGACACCGCGATATTGAAGGTGAAGAACACGTCGAGCAGGAACACCGGCAAGGGCAACACCATCATCGACAGGATGATGAGGATGAGGATCGGTGCGGCCAGCGCCCGCAGGTTGGAGGGGCTCAGGAGCTGACGCAGGTGCAGTTGCAGGGTGTCTTGGATCGCCATGATAGGGACATTTACTCTTCAGGAGCGCCGGGATCAAGCTCTTCCGGCACGGACAGGTTTTCCGGCGGTGGCGGCCGCAAGTCGCCGTTTTCCATCGCTGCGTTCAACTGGTAAACATAGGCCATCACTTCGGCCACGGCGGTAAAGAGTGCGGCGGGGATCGGGTCTTCCAGCTCGCAATGGGCATAGAGCGCCCGCGCCAGCGGCGGCGCTTCGAGCAGCGCGACTCCGTGTTCGCGGGCGAGTTCGCGGATTTTCAACGCGAGTTCCCCCCGCCCCTTGGCGACCACGATGGGCGCGGCCATTTTGCCCGCTTCGTATTTGAGCGCCACCGAAAAATGGGTCGGGTTGGTCACCACCACATCGGCCTTGGGCACTTCGGCCATCATCCGCCGCCGCGCCATTTCGCGCTGCATGGCCCGGATCCGGCCCTTGACCTGCGGATCGCCTTCCTGTTCCTTGTTCTCCTTGCGCACCTCTTCCCGCGTCATTCTCAGGCGCTTGTGGTATTGCCAGAGCTGGAACGGCACATCGAGCAGCGCCAGTATGCCCAGACTCAGCACGATCACCAGCGCGATAAATGATATCGTGCCGGCAAAATCGGGCAAGGCCACTTCCAGCGGCTCGGTCATGAAATCGAAGAAATGATCGCGGTTTCGCCACAACATCGTCGCCCCCACGCTGCCGATCAGGCAGGCTTTGAGGATGGCCTTCAGCATCTCGACCAGACCGTGGATCGAGATCACCCGCTTGATCCCCTGCATCGGGTTGAGACGGTCAAACTTGAACCCGATCACATTGGGCGCAAACAACAGCCCCCCCAGCGCCAGCGGCGAAATCACCGCCGCCACCATGAGGGTTAAAAACAGGGGCATCAGGGTCAACAAAACCCCACTCAGGGCGCTCTGCAGAAAATCGAGCAGCCGGGTGACATCGAAGGCCATCTGGCGGTCGAACGCGAACGCCCGCCGCAGGATGAGCATGATGCGCCCGCCCATCCAGCCCCCCATCAGCCACAGGAACGTCGCCCCCGCCATGGTGATGACGAAGGTCGACAGCTCCCGCGACTGCGGAACCTGCCCTTCTTCACGAGCCTGTTCCAGTCGTCGGCCAGATGCCTGTTCGGTTTTTTCCTGATCGCTGTCTTCAGCCATGGCCGAAGCTCCCGGTTCGCCGCACCGGAAGCGGCACGGACGCAAGATGACACGGGGCCATTATCCCGCGTCGCCCCGCGCCGCCATGCGCAGATCAGGGCAGAGAAGTCAGCCTATTTGTCGGGATTGAGCGCCTGGCGATCAGCGGAACGGGCGAGGCGCAAGCCGAAGCTGTCGAAGCGGCCATCCTGGAAGAAGTCGTAGCGGACGGATGAACGCAGGCCGATTGCGGAGAAATACCAGCACCCGCCCCGCACCACCCGGTTCACACCACTCGCCGGGCCACGCGGGTCTGATTCCGGGCTGCGACGGTAGTACGTTGCGTCATACCAGTCTTCCACCCACTCCCACACATTGCCGTACATATCGTACAAGCCCCACGGATTCGGCTTTTTCTGCCCTACCGGATGGGTCTGATTGCCGGCGTTTTCGTCATACCATGCAAACTGCCCCAATTGCCCCACATCATCGCCGAAGGAATACACGCTCTTCGTCCCCGCCTGGGCGGCATATTCCCACTCGGCTTCAGTCGGCAGGCGATAACTTTCCGTGCCCTCTTTGGCGTTCAGGCGCTGGATGAAGGTCTGCGCATCGTCCCACGACACATTTTCCACCGGCCTGCGGCCACCTTTGAATTTGCTCGGATTCTCCCCCATCACCGCGACCCACTCGTCCTGGGTGACCGGATATTTGCCCAGAAAGAAAGGTCGGCTGATCCTGACAGGATGCTGCGGCTTCTCATCGTCATACGCCTGCACAAATTTCGGGTTCGCGCCCATGTTGAAGGAACCCGCAGGAATCAGGACGAACGCCATGCCGATGCTGTTGGTAAAGTGCTTGTCGGCCTGGGCGACGGCAGACAATGGCAGCAAGGCGGCGAGCGAGAACAGCAGCGCTTGCACAAACTGGCGGGGGCAACGAGCGTGACTCATGACGACATCCAGTATTCAAGTACACGGGTATTTATACACTTCTTATACGCTTCTTATACGATTATCAAAACCCGCGCGGCAAGTTTTTCACCCCCTGCACCACATCGCCCGCCTTGAACCCGTGCGCGCCAAACCAGCCGTGGTTCATCTCCAGCGCATACCGCGCTGCGGCTGCCGCGCAATGGTTGTCCTCGGTCAGGGGCGTCATGTCCTCGATATTGAGAATTTTCCCCTCGCCATCCAGGAACGCCACCGACAAGCCCAGCAAGGTGTTCTTCATCCACATGCAGTGACGCGCTTCATACGGGAAGACGAACACCATGCCGTGATAGGTCGGCATTTTCTCCCGGTTCATCAAACCAAGCTGGCGATTTGCGTCGGTGGCGGCGACCTCGGCCTCGATGCGGAACATGCCCATGCGCAACTCGGCCAGCGGCATCTCGGCGCCGGCCACGGGAATCAACGCCATCAGCATCAGGCATGCTGCCCCAAGTTTCCCCACCAGTCTGCGACGCATCATCAAACCCATCCCTTATGCAAAAGATGCAGATTTTACCGCACCTGGCTTCCCCTCGCGCCACTGCCCCGGCAACAAGCCATCCAGCGTCCACTCGCCAATCGTAACCCGGATCAGGCGCAAGGTCGGCAATCCCACCTTGGCCGTCATCCGTCGCACCTGGCGGTTCTTGCCCTCGCGCAACACAATCTCCAGCCAGGCCGTCGGCACGCTCAGGCGCACCCTGATCGGCGGATTACGCGGCCACAGCCATTCCGGCGCGGGCACCTCCTTCACTGCGCAGGGCCGGGTAACGAAATCCCCCAGCTCCACCCCGCCACGCAGCCGCGCCAGCGCCTCATCCGTCGGCGTGCCTTCGACCTGCGCCAGATAGCGTTTGGCAAGTTTGTGGCGAGGGTCGGCGATCCGGTGTTGCAGGCTGCCATCGTCGGTGAGCGCCAGCAGCCCTTCGCTATCGGCATCCAGCCGCCCGGCGGCATAGACGCCCGCCACGGGAACATACTCTTTCAGGGTTGCGCGCCCCTGTCCATCGCTAAACTGGCACAGCACGCCATACGGCTTGTTGAGCAAAATCAGGCGTGCCACGCGCACCTCCCCCACGGCAGCGAGGACGCCGTGCGCCCGCCCTCAACTCCCAAACCGCGCCACCACATCAAAGGAAGTCTCTGTCCCCACCTGATTTCCATGCTGCGCCAGCCACGCCTGCGCGTTGGCGTAGCCGATGTCGTGCAGCTTCTTGAGGAAAGACCAGTCGGCCACCAGCTTGGTGGCGCTGCCGTACTGGTGCCACAAGCCTTCGGCCTCGATCAGGTGAAAACGGGTCTCCAGCATCTGCCGCTCCATGCCGGAGAGCGCCGCCAGCTCTTTCTGCGAGCGCCCCAGCAAACGCAGCAGGCCGCTGTTCCAGCTCTTGCCGCTGTCCCCGGCGGGCAGCGCCTCACGATCCTGGCGCTGACCCAGCACATGGGCAAACAGCAGCATCTCGCGCAACAGGCTGGTGTTAAAGGCAAACTCCATCGTGCGGGCGCGAATCTCCTCCGCCGTGCGTGGCACCTCACCGTAAGACTGGGGCGCCAGCAACACCAGCAGGATGTCGCGCGCCTCGCATTCGTTGAACAGCGGAAAAACAGCCGGGTTGGCGGAATAACCACCATCCCAGTACGGCTCGCCGTCAATCTCGATCGCCTGATGCAGCATCGGCAGACAGGCCGAAGCCAGCACCGCCTCGGGGGTAATCTCCGGGTTGCGGAACAGGCGCAGCTTGCCCGTGGACGCATTGGTGGCGGCGATAAACAGGCGCACCGGCGAGTGCTGCCTCAGCCCCTTGAAATCCACCTGCACCTCGAGCAGCTTCTGTAGCGGATTGAAATTGAGCGGGTTCATCTGGTAAGGGGAAAAATACTTCGTCCAGTTGAACATGATCTTCGTCGTCGGTCGCAGCGCCACCCCCTCTTCGCCGACCGGCATCGACAAATCCATCGGCACCGCGCCCGCCACCGCACGCCAGAACGCATCCAGCGCCTTGCGCGCGCCGGGTTTGCCCCCCGTCATCAGGCCATTTGCCAGCACCACGGCATTCATCGCCCCGGCGCTGGTGCCGCTGATGCCCTCAAAATTGAAGCGTTCATCCTCAAGCAAGGCATCGAGCACGCCCCAGCTATACGCCCCATGTGCCCCGCCACCCTGCAAACCCAGATTAATCGTGTGTTGGGTAGCGTTCCCGCCAGTACTGCCATCAACGCTCATCGTCGATCCTTGTCGAAAAATTTTCCTGCCTCCACCACGGTGTGGTGACGGTCTCACCGGGAACCAGCCGTTCCCCCATGCGCGGGGTCAACAGCGTCACCTTGCCATCCCTGGCCGCCAGATCAGCGATCAGATTAATCGACTCGTCCCAGGGATGGCGGGCCAGATCAAACACCCCCCAGTGCACCGGAACCAGTGCCCGCGCGCCGACATCGTGGTAAGCGCGAATGACTTCCTCAGGAAACATGTGGGTTTTGGGCCAGCCGGGGTTCCAGCCGTCGATTTCGATGAACGCCAGATCAAAAGGCCCGTGGCGGGCGCCAACATCCTTGTAGTGCTCGCCGTAGCCGGAATCGCCGCTGACAAAGACACGGTACTGCTGCCCTTTGAGCGAATACGAGACCCACAGGGATGCGTTCCTCGTGCCGTAAGTGCGCCCAGAGTAGTGAATGGTGCGCTCCGATGCAATCGTCAATCCGCCCTCGGTGTGCGTTTGTCCCCACCCGATCTCGAAAATCCGCTCCGGGGCAATGCCCCATTTTCTCAGGTGCGCCCCCACCCCGAAGGGCACGATGAAGCGCATGTTGCGCTGCGTCTCGCTCCTGCCCAACGCGCACATCGTCGCGTATTCCAGATGATCATAGTGATCGTGGGTAATCAGCACATAATCGAGCGGCGGCAGCTCATCGCGCCTGAGCGGCGCCTCGACAAAGCGGCGCACGATGCCCGGCAGCGGCGCGGCATTGCCGAACACCGGATCAACCAGCAGGCGCTTGCCCTCAAGCTCGATGATGAGCGAAGAATGCCCCAGCCAGTACGCCGCCAGCGGCGCGGGCACCTCCGCAAACGAGGCCCGCGTCAGCGCAACCTGGGGCAAGGGGGCTGAGGGCGCATGAGGATTGGGCAACAGGAAACGACTCCACCCCGACGGCCCGCCGCCCGTTACCCGCTCAGGAAAATGTGGCAGCACCTCCGGGCTAAGAAAGCGGCCGTCCCTGAAATACGGCAGTTGCTCGTAAGACACCAGCGCTTCCCCCTCCGGCACAGCCCCCGTCGTCATATACAGGTGGCACCCCGTCGCCACAGCCAGCAGCGCCAACACGGCGCCCCCCCTCAAGCCCCAGCGCACCATGATTCTGAACACATCCCGCATCTGTCTCTCCTTTTCCGACCCCCTGTTTATACCCGCATAATCCCTTCCTCGCCCAACTCAAAATGATGGCAGAAAAAATCATGCGACTGCCCTGACGCGCCCACGGCAACTGAAACAAAAAGCTGAAAGTGCATTAAACTCCTCTCCTCTCTGACTTTTCAGTTTTCCGGAACAGCCATGCTTCTGTCAAAACTCACCCATCGCATTCTGGGCGCCGCGTTCCTGAGTCTCGTGTTTGCCATCCCGGCGGCCCATGCGCAAAAGACGCAGACCCCGCCCAAGTACCCCGGCTATTACCGTGCGATCGTCGGCAATCTCACCGTCATTGCGCTCAATGACGGCTACACCCAGCTCGGCGCCCAGTTGTTCCGTGGCACCAACACCAGCGACATTCAGGATTTGCTCACCAACGCCTATCTGCCCGCCCAGAGCGCAATCAACACCTCGGTCAATGCCTATCTGGTACAAATGGGACGCAATCTGGTGCTGGTCGATGCCGGCGCGGCAGACTGCTTCGGCCCCACCCTGGGCAACCTGCCCGCCAACATGCGTATGGCAGGTTACTCCCCCGATGCCGTGACCATGGTGCTCATCACCCACCTGCATGGCGACCATGCCTGCGGTCTGGTCAACGCCCAGGGCCAGATGGCTTTCCCCAAGGCCACCTTGTGGGTGCCGAAAGATGAAGTCCAGTACTGGCTGAGCCGGGACAATTCCAGTGACACCAGCAAGCATGCGGCGGCCAAGATGGCACACGCGGCGCTCGGCCCCTACATCGCGGCCAAGAAACTCAAGACCTTCGCGTCCGGTGAAACCATTTTGCCCGGCCTGAACAGCGTCCCCTCCCCCGGCCACACCCCCGGCCATACTGGCTATCTGTTTACCTCTGGTAATCACAGCATCTACATCTGGGGCGACATCATCCACAGCCAGGCCATCCAGCTTGCCCGCCCGGAAGTGTCGATCGACTTCGACACCGACCCCCAACAGGCCATCACCACCCGCGTGGAAGCCTTGCCCGAAGTCGCGCGCCGACGTCTGCTGATCGGCGGCGCCCACCTGCCTTTCCCCGGCCTCGGCCATGTTCGCGCCATCTCCGCCCAGAATGGGGCGTATCAATGGGTTCCCATCGAGTACGATCAAACGGCGCCGGGCAAAACCGATGGCGTCGCGGACTGATGTAAAAGATTGAGAAAGAGGAGGAAAACCTCCTCAGTCTGGCGTGCTGGCGCGTGCGATAATTGATCAGTCGGCAAACAATCCACTTCGTACCCGCCTATCGCCATGGCCCAACCCCCCACCAGCAAATCCTCCCAGCCCCCCAAAGCCGTGGGCACGGGTTCCGTGCGCCCGGGGGGCGCGGAGGCCGGAGCGCCCTCCGCGCCCTCTGACATCGCCCGCGAAGCCCTGCGTCAGCTTGCCATGCGCCGCGTGCCGCCGACGCCGGACAATTACCGCGACCTCTATTGCCAGATCAGCGGCACCAGCAGCGCCGA
The DNA here is from genome assembly GCA_025997045.1 of Betaproteobacteria bacterium. GTDB lineage: Bacteria > Pseudomonadota > Gammaproteobacteria > Burkholderiales > Rhodocyclaceae > WRNU01. Next base: position 40,996 of record BNUB01000013.1, on the reverse strand, counting down.
AGCCTTTCCTGCCCAGGCGCTCAAGGTCATCGCCAACTCCCTGCCGCGCAACACGCCTGTGGCGCTGCGCCACGCGCAGGCGCTCGATACCGCCATCGCCAGCGGCCAATGGCCCAATGTACGCCAGGCCATCGTCGATCTCTGCCCGCCCCCGGAAAGTGGAGAGAAGCCGTGGAACACGCTGATTCTTGATCTGATCACCCAGTTTGAGCGCCTGCATGAAGGCCTGACCCAGGCGCGCAAACGCGAGGCGCTCAATCACGTTCTCGGCGTCATCTCCGATGCCGACCACCTGTACACCCGCCTCGTCGCGCTGGTCAAAAGCTGGACCCAGGCCAGCAGCGGAGCCAAATTACCCGATGATGCGGTCGTGACCAGTCCCGACGATCCGACCGCATCACGCGCGCCCGGCAGCGCATCCGCGCATGCAGAGAGCAATGCTGTCGCCCGACGCGGAGGAGACGACGCCACTGAGGAGCACGCAACGCTCGCCAACGCTGCGCTGCGCCCCTTGCTGGTCAAGCTGCTGGTAGAGGGCGTCGTCCCCCTGGCCGACACGGATGAGCCGATCGCCCGTGAAGCCAAAGAAATCGCCCGCCTGCTCGGCGCCGCAGAAGGTGCGGCCGCGCCGGAAGAGACGCTCATCTCCCGCCTCGACGGTCTGGTGGCCCGGATGGGCTGGATAGGTGAAGAGCACCGCGGCGTGCGCGAAGCCTTGCTCAAGCTGCTGCAACTGATCATCGACAACATCCGCGAGCTGGTGCTCGACGATGCCTGGCTCTCCAACCAGTTGTCCGCGATCACCGAGGCATTTTCCGGTCAGCTTGACCTGCGCATGCTCGACGAAGTCGGGCGCCGTCTGCACGATATCATCGACAAGCAAAGCCTGATCAAGCGCGAGCTGTGCGAGGCCCAAAGCAAGCTGAAGGCGATGCTCGCCGGGTTCATCGACCACCTCTCCGGCGTGGTGGTTTATACCGAGGATTACCACGAGCTGCTGGGCCGCAGCGCACAGAAAATCAGCGACGCCACCAACATCACCGATCTCTCCGAGGTCGTGGGCGAGCTCCTGCGCGAAACCCACAACACCCGGGAAACCGCCCGCCGCACCGGCACCGAACTCACCCAACTGCGCGAACAGGTCGACAGCGCCAACCAGAAAATCGAACAACTCCAGCACGATCTGGATGCGGCCAGCCAGCTCGTGCGCCACGACCCGCTGACCGGGGTGCTCAACCGCAAGGGCCTGGACGAAGCCCTCGCGCGCGAAATCGCCTTCCTGCGCCGGAAGAATTCACAGCTCTGCGTGGCCCTGCTCGACATCGACAACTTCAAACAGATCAACGATGCCCATGGTCACACCGTGGGCGATGACGCCCTGCGCCATCTCTCCCGTACCGTCAGTGAAACCCTGCGTCCGCAGGACATCGTGGCGCGTTATGGCGGTGAGGAATTTGTCATCCTGCTCCCCGACACCACCCCGGAAGAGGCCAACACCGTCATCGTTCGCCTGCAACGCGAGCTGACCCGGCGCATTTTTTGCGCCGATTTCAAGCGCGTCCTGATCACCTTCAGCGCCGGCATCGCCCTGTTCGACCCCGAAGAGTCCCCCGAAGACGCCATCGTCCGCGCCGACAAGGCGATGTATGCCGCCAAGCGCGCGGGCAAGAACCGGGTACTGATGGCGTAAGCGGCTCCAATTACAATGCACGGCAACCAGCCCCCCACCTCTGATGTCAGACAAATTCCCTCTCCAGCCCCTGCTCGATATCGCCACCACCCGCATGGATGACGCCGCCCGCGCCCTGGGCGAGTTAATTGCCTCCGAGCGCAGTGCCCAGCAAAAGCTCGAAATGCTCGAACAGTACCGCGCCGAATACAAGGAACGTTTCGTCGAGGCCACGAGCGCGGGCATCACGCTCGATGCCATGCGCAATTTCAGCAATTTCATCCACCGCATCGACGAAGCCATCGAAGTACAGCACCAGGCCGTGGAAACATCGCGCCAGAGCACCGCCCAGGGCCAGCAGATGTGGATGAACCAGCGCAACAAGGTGCGCGCCCTCGACACCCTCGCCATCCGCCACCAGACCGAAGTCGCACGTCAGTTCGGCAAGATGGAGCAGCGCATGACAGACGAGCACGCCGCCCGCAGGTTCCGCGACAAAAACGAAGAACAGGCCTGAACGCCAGCCCCTTCACTGTCCGCTGCCCCCTGGCACGGGGTTTGCTCTTACAAGGTCAAACACCTGAAGAGGGCAACACCATGGCCACCCCGGTTTCAAACTACACCTCGAATTTTGCCGTTACGCCCACTGAGGCGTCACGCGCCAATGGCGAGAGCACATTCAAGATCAGCTTTCCCGACCTGCTGCGCGGCCAGATGAATAACGGCGCGAACATCAATAACGCGCCCATTTTCTCCCCCGCCCAAAGCGCCGAAGCCCGGCGCGACGCCACCCCGAACGAAAAATCCTCGCGCCCGCCCGAACGCAGCGACGAACAGGAAAAGCCCCGCCAGACCAGCCCGGAGCGCCCGCCCACCCCTGCCGTGAGCCGTGATCCCGGCCACACGCAGAACATCCAGCTCCCCGGCGAGAGCGCAGGCACACGTGAAGCCCGTCGCACGCAAGGCAAAGCACCAGACGCCAGCGCGAGCGCCCCCACCTCCTCCGCGACGCCCGCCCCCCCTCCCGACTCCGCCACCACGCCAGACACCGCAGACGCTGAAGCCGCCGCCCAGGCCGCCGCGGCCAGCGACCCGACTGCCGCCGTGCTCGCCGCGCTGGATACCGACCCGCTCGCCCACGATTTACCGGCAACCATTGCCGCCTTGCTGGCAGGGATTGCCGCTGACACTCCCGATGAAGCGACCGACGGCGAGAGCGTAGCCGACGATGATCTGGACCTGCTCACTGACCCGCACGCCAAGGCGCGCACGCCCCGCCCGTCGCTTCCCGCCACGACCGCTGCCGCGCCCGCCAACACCGACAGCGCCGAACTCAAACCCGCCGCCACCGCCGCCTCTGCGCTGCCCACCACCTCATCATCCGCCCTCGCCCCCGCCACCCAGCCCAACGCGCAAGCCATCAGCTCAAGCACCGACCCGCTCGCGGCCCTTGCCGCCCGTGGCGCTGCCGGCGCGCAGACCGGCGCGGCAAGCCCCGAATCCCCCGCGACGCTGTTCAATTCCTTGCGCAGCCCGACCCAGGCGACCACGACCGTGCCGCAATATCCCGTCCCCACCCCCGCCGGACAACGCGCCTGGGCCGAAGAAGTAGGCAACCGGGTGATGTGGATGCTGGGTCAGGCTCAAAGCAAGGCCGAGCTCGTGCTCACCCCTCCCAGTCTGGGCAAGGTCGAAGTCTCGATTACCCTCAACGGCGATCAGACGACCGCCCAGTTCGTCGCTTCCAGTCAAGCCTCGCGTGACGCGCTGGAACAGGCCCTGCCCCGCTTGCGGGAGCTGCTCGCCCAGGCCGGCATCAACCTCAGCCACACCGATGTCGGCACCTCGGACGGAGAATCCCAAAATGAGGCCCACGCCGCAGGGCGGCGGGGTCATCATGGCGGCGCAAACGGCAGCACCGAGGATGACGAAACCGGCGCCTCCCCGGCCAGCCGGGTTCAACACCACGACGGTTTGGTCAATACTTTCGCCTGAAGCGTGGGAATAAGGGGTGCTCTACCCCACTTTTCCACGCATGAAAACACTCGCAACAAGCGATAATGGATGCGCAGGATAAGGAGAGCACCATGGCAACCGCAGCAAAACCCCCCGCCAAGCAGGAAGCAGCCCCCGCAGCCGCAGTTGAAGCGCCGCCGCCGAAGCGGAGCAGCAAACTGCTGCTGATCATCGTCCTGGTCGTATTGTTGCTGCTGCTCGTCACCGTGCTGGGCATCGGCGGCCTGCTGCTGCTGAAAAAAAGCGGTGGCGGTGCCGGTCACAGCAGCGACGACAGCCAACCGGCGCACGTCGAAGCCTCTGCACCTGCACCCGCAGTAGGAGGCATCCCCCCCACCATGGTTGATCTGGCCCGTCCGCCGATCTACGCGCCCCTTGGCGTTTTTACCGTCAACCTGCGCACCGAAAATGACGACGATGATCGCTACCTTCAGGCCGAAATCTCGCTGCGCGTGCCCGACCAGAAAACCGCCGACGCCCTCAAAGGCTTCATGCCCGAAATCCTTCACAGCATCAACATCACGATGTCGGCCAAATTGCCCGCTGAAGTGCAGACCGTCAAAGGCCGCGAAACGCTCGCCGGCGAAATCCAGGTACAGCTCAACACCCTCCTGGGCGTTCCGCCTCCCCCACCGGGCAGCCAGTTTCAGCCTCTGACCCAGGGGCCGATCCTGGCGGTTCTGTTCACCAAGTTCATCGTTCAGTGATGAGGTCACGCCATGGCTGCGGACTTTCTCTCCCAGGAAGAAGTTGATGCACTGCTGCGCGGCGTCAATGGCGAGAGCGATGACCCCGTTCAGGAAGAAGAAACACAGGGCGGTGTACGCGACTACAACATGGCGACGCAGGAGCGCATCGTGCGTGGGCGCATGCCCACCATGGAGCTCATCAACGAGCGTTTCGCCCGCTACCTGCGCATCGGTCTGTTCAACTACATGCACCGCAACTTCGAGGTCTCGGTCGGCCCGATCAAGGTTCAGAAATACGCCGAATTCGTGCGCAATCTGGTGGTGCCAACCAACCTCAACCTGATTTTCGCCAAGCCCCTGCGCGGCACCGGGCTGGTCGTGTTCGACCCCAATCTGGTGTTTCTGGTCATCGACAACATGTTCGGCGGCGATGGTCGCTTCCACACCCGGGTCGAAGGGCGGGATTTCACCGCCACCGAGCAGCGCATCATCCAGGGCCTGCTCAACGTCGTATTCACCGAATACGGCAAAGCCTGGGCGCCGGTGTTCAAGCTCGATTTCGAGTATGTGCGCTCGGAGATGAACTCGCAGTTCGCCAACATCGCCACCCCGTCCGAGATCGTGGTGTCGACCAACTTCACCATGGAAATGGGGGGCATCCAGGCGGAAATGCACGCCTGCTTCCCTTACTCGATGCTGGAGCCCATCCGCGACCTGCTCTACTCGACCATGCAGAGCGACCACCTCACCCAGGACAAACGCTGGGTCACGCTGCTGTCGCAGGAACTGCAGGGCGCCGAGATCGAACTCGTATGCAATCTCGGCCATGCCAACGCCACCTTGCGCGACATCGTCAACATGCAGGTCGGCGACGTGATTCCGCTCGAAGTCCCCCACCTGCTCACCGCCGAAGTCGACGGCGTGCCGGTGATCAATTGCCGCTCCGGGGCGCAGAACCACCAGTACGCGATCATGGTTGACGGATTTGTCGGCGGCTGCGAACCCCTCAACCCCCTCTTAACCGACACTGCGGGAGGCCAGCATCATGGCTGACGACACCACCGAAAGCGCCACCCCTGAGAGCGCCGCGACCGAAGACGATTGGGCTGCTGCGATGCAGGAACAGGCCACTGCCGAAGGCGATGCGGCCTCGACGACTGAGGACGACTGGGCCGCGGCGATGCAGGAACAGGCCACCGCTGAAGGCGATGGCGAAGCCAGCGCGGCGGACGACTGGGCCGCGGCCATGGAAGAACAGGCCGCCACCGAGAGCAAGCTCGACGCCGAAAGCCAGAAAGTCGCCGCCGATCTCGCCGCCGCCGCAGGCAACGACCACGCCTCCCCCTATCAGGCCAAACCGGCGAGCCAGTTGTTCGAAGACTTCGGTGGCGGCAGCGCGGCCAAACCGACCTCGCTCAACGATTTCGACATGATCCTGGACATCCCGGTCCAGATCACGGTCGAGCTTGGCCGCACCAAGATTACGATCCGCAACCTGCTCCAGCTCGCCCACGGCTCGGTCGTCGAGCTCGACGGCCTGGCGGGCGAACCCATGGACGTCCTGGTCAATGGCACCCTGATCGCCCAAGGCGAGGTCGTGGTCGTCAACGACAAATTCGGCATCCGCCTCACCGACATCATCACCCCGGCGGAGAGAATGCGGAAGATACGGCACTGACGTTCCCCCTGACTTTTCTCCCTGATTTTCCCCATATGAGGGGCAAACCGCGCTTCCTGCACTAAACTTGCGCTCTACCTCTGACCAAAGTGCGACCCTCATCGTGAACCGCCTCGCCCCTCTCACCCTCCTCGCCCTCCTCCCCTTCTCCCCCTGCGTGCTGGCCGAAGGCGAAGCCAGGCCCCCCGTGCCCGATGTCGCCAGCAGTCTGGGGCAAACCCTGGTCGCGCTGATGGCGGTCATCGCCATCCTGTTTGTATTCCTGTGGCTGATGAAACGCGTCTCCGCACCCGGACGGGGCGCGGGCCTGATCAAAGTGATTTCAGCCACCGCCGTCGGCCCGCGCGAGCGCATCGTGCTCGTCAGCGTAGGCGATAAAAACATCCTCGTCGGCGTCACCCCCGGCAGCCTGAGCACCCTGCACGTCTTTGGCCCCGACGAGCTGCCGCTACCCGCCGCCACGCCCGCGCCCGCCGCCTCTTTCGCCAACCGCCTGCGCGAAGCCTTGAAAGGACAGCACAATGCGGGCTAAAGCGTTTCTCGTCCCCGCCGTCACCCTGCTCCTGGCGCTACTGCCGCTCTACGCCGCCGCGCAAAGCCCCGCGCTGCCCAACATCCCCATCCCCTCCATCCCCGCGCTCACCACCTCGCCCGCGCCCAACGGCGGCACCACCTACAGCCTGTCGGTGCAGACCCTGCTGCTGCTCACCCTGCTCAGCTTCATCCCGGCCATGGTGCTGATGATGACGAGCTTCACCCGCATCATCATCGTCTTCGTCCTGCTGCGTCAGGCCATCGGCACCCAGCAGTCACCGCCCAATCAGGTCTTGATCGGCCTCGCGCTCTTTCTCACCTTTTTCATCATGTCCCCGGTCGCCGAACAGGTCTACACCGACGCCTACCAGCCCATGGCCGAAGGTCAGATCGGTCTCGACATCGCGCTGGAAAAAGCCTCGGTACCGCTCAAAACCTTCATGCTGCGCCAGGTTCGCAGCACTGATCTCGACCTGTTCACCCAGGTGGGAAACATCCCGCCGGTAGAAAAAGCCGAAGATCTGCCGATGAAAATCGTCATCCCCGCCTACGTCACCTCCGAGATCAAAACCGCATTCCAGATCGGCTTCGTCGTATTCATCCCCTTCATCATCATCGACATGGTGGTCGCCTCGGTGCTGATGTCGATGGGGATGATGATGATGTCGCCCGTGATCGTCTCCCTGCCCTTCAAGCTCATGCTCTTCGTCATGATTGACGGCTGGGGGCTGCTCATCGGCTCGCTGGTGCAAAGCTTCGTTCCCATGTAACCCCAAACCCAACAGGAGCCTGTCATGACCCCTACCGCTGTCGTTGACCTGGGCCGCCAGGCCGTCGAAGTCACCCTGATGGTATCCGCCCCGCTTTTTCTCGCCGCGCTGATCACCGGTCTCACCGTCAGCATCTTCCAGGCCGCCACCCAGATCAACGAAATGACCCTCACCTTCGTCCCCAAGCTGGTGGCCATCTTCCTCACCCTGGTCATCGCCGGGCCGTGGATGATCACCACCCTCACCGATTTCATGCGCCGCCTGTTCACCTCCATCCCGCACATCATCGGTTAGCGCCCGCCAGCCCGCCCGATGCTCGTCATCACCTCCGCCCAGCTCGACGCCTGGCTCGCGGCCATGATCTTTCCGCTCGCCCGCCTGCTCGGGCTGTTGGCGAGCGCCCCGGTTTTCTCCAACCGCGCCACCCCGAGGCGCATCCGTCTCGCCACAGGTGTCGGCATCTCGCTTGCCATCCTGCCCATGCTGCCGCCGATGCCGCCCGTCGTCCCCGGTTCCGGGCTGGGCATTCTGATCATGATCGAGCAGATCTTCATCGGCACCGCCATCGGCATGACCGCCCGCCTCATCTTCGCCACCATCGACCTCGCCAGCTCGGTCATCGGCATGCAGATGGGCCTGTCCTTCGCCCTCTTCTTCGACCCCAATTCCGGCGGCCAAAGCTCCGTGCTCGCCGACTTCCTCAGCCTGATCGCCACCCTGCTCTTTCTTGCCGTCGACGGCCATCTGGTGCTGATCAGCCTGCTGGTGCACAGCTTCGAATGGGTGCCCGTCGGCATCAGCCTGCGCGGCGAAGGCTGGAGCCACATCCCCCGCGCCGCCTCGGCGATCTTCTCCGCCGGTTTTCTGCTGGCGCTCCCCCTGCTCGCGGTTCTGCTCGTCACCAACATCTCCATGGGCGTCCTCACCCGCGCCTCCCCCCAACTCAACCTGTTCGCCATCGGCTTCCCCATCACCATGGCCGCAGGCTATTTCTCCCTCGGCCTGATCCTGAGCAACTTCGGCCCGGTGATCACCAGACTGTTTGAGCGATTTTTCATCATCATTACCGTGATGCTGGAGGCGCTGGGGCCGGGATGAGCGTCTGGAAGCAGGTAAACCCGTAAAAATTACCCCATTTATCGGGTATCATTACCCCAATTCCCGTTTCAATCAGAAAGATGTAATGGACAAACGCCAGCTATCAGAACGCGACATCTGCACCAAATACATCACACCTGCTTTGGAGCGTGCCGGTTGGGACATCGCCACGCAAATCCGGGAAGAATTTCAACTGACCAAAGGTCGCATCATCGTGCGGGGCAAGCTGCACAGTCGCGGCGAACACAAGCGCGCTGATTACGTCTTGTTCTACAAGTCCAACATCCCCATTGCCATCATCGAAGCCAAAGACAACAAACACTCCGTTGGCGCGGGGATGCAGCAGGCGCTTGGCTACGCCGCAATGCTGCAAGTCCCCTTCGTGTTCAGCAGCAACGGCGACGGCTTTCTGTTCCACAACAGCATTGCTCAAGACGGTGTCATCGAGCGCGAACTTTCGTTAGACGAGTTCCCCAGCCCCGAAACCCTCTGGCAAGCATGGGCAGAAAACCGGGGAATTACCCCTCGTCAAAACGAAATCATCACGCAGGATTACTACAGCGACGGCAGCAACAAAATCCCGCGCTACTACCAACTCCTCGCCATCAACAAAACGCTGGAAGCCATTGCCAGCGGGCAGAACCGCATTCTGCTCGTCATGGCGACCGGCACCGGCAAAACCTACACCGCCTTTCAGATCATCTGGCGCTTGTGGAAGTCCAAAGCCAAAAAACGCATCCTCTTTCTTGCCGACCGCAACATCCTCGTTGACCAGACCATGACCAACGACTTCAAGCCCTTCGGTCAGGCGATGACCAAAATCACCAACCGGAAAATCGACAAATCCTACGAAATCTACCTGTCGCTGTATCAAGCTGTCACTGGCACGGAAGAAGCCAGGAACATCTACAAACAATTCAGCCCCGGCTTTTTTGACCTGATCGTGATCGACGAATGTCACCGTGGCAGCGCGGCAGAAGACTCCGCCTGGCGCGAAATCCTGAACTATTTCTCCGCCGCCACGCATATCGGACTCACCGCCACCCCCAAAGAAACCAAAGAAGTTTCCAACATTAACTACTTTGGCGACCCTGTTTACACCTACTCCTTGCGGCAGGGCATAGAAGACGGCTTTCTCGCCCCCTACAAAGTCGTGCGGATCGACTTCGACAAAGACCTGGAAGGCTGGCGTCCCCCCAAAGACATGGTGGACAAATACGGCAACGTAATCGAAGACCGCATCTACAACCAGAAGGACTTTGACAAAACGCTGGTGCTGGAACCCCGCACCCGGCTGGCGGCACGCATCGTCAGCGAATACCTCAAAAATACCCACCGCTTCGACAAAACCATCGTGTTCTGCGACACCATTGACCATGCCGAGCGGATGCGTCAGGCATTGGTCAATGAAAACCCCGACCTTGCCGCGCAAAACAGCAAATACGTTGTCCGCATCACCGGCGACAACGAAGAAGGCAAAGCCGAACTGGATAATTTCATCTTCCCGGAAAGCAAATATCCCGTCATCGCCACCACCTCGCAACTGATGTCCACCGGCGTCGACGCCCAGACCTGCAAACTCATCGTGCTGGACAAGAGCATTCAGTCCATGACCGAATTCAAGCAGATTATCGGGCGCGGCACGCGCATCAACGAGGATTACGACAAGTATTACTTCACCATCATCGACTTCAAAAAAGCCACCGAACTTTTTGCCGACCGCGACTTTGACGGCGACCCCGTGCAGATTTACGAACCCAAACCGGATGAACCGATAGTCCCCCCGGAAGAAGAACCAACAGACGAAGACATCGACGATTCCACGCCAGATGACACGCCGGATACAGACGCAGAAAACGAGGATGATAACGAGAAAGACGGCGAAGACACGGGCGGCGACGAAGCGCCACCCCCAAAGCCACCCCCGCAACCCGTCCGCCGCTACGTGGTCGATAATGTTTCCGTCAAAGTCGTCGGCAAGCGCGTGCAATACATGGACGCTCAAGGCAAACTCATGACCGAATCGCTCACCGACTACACGCGCCAAATCGTCGGCAAGAAATTCGCCACGTTAAAAGACTTCCTGCGCCGCTGGAACGATGCCGAGAAAAAACAGGCCATCATCAACGAACTTGCCGAACACGGCGTATTCTTCGACGCCTTGGCCGAAGAAGTCAGCGCCAAATCCGGCAAGACCTTTGACCCCTTCGACCTCGTGTGCCACATCGCCTGGGGGCAGCCGCCGCTCACGCGCAAGGAACGCGCCGAAGAAGTCAAAAAGCGCGACTACTTCAGCAAGTACGGCAAAGAAGCGCGGCAAGTGCTCGAAGCCCTGCTGGAAAAATACGCCGACGAAGGCGTCACTTCCATCGAAGAAACGCAAATTCTGACCATCGCCCCCTTCACCCAATTCGGCACGCCGATGGAAATCATCCGCAGCTTTGGCGGCGTTGAGCAATACCAACACGCCGTTTTTGAACTTGAGCAGGCGCTCTACCGCGCTTGACGCTTTTTAGAAGATTCCCTCCATGTCCATCAGCGCCCTGATCAAAACCATTCAAGACATCATGCGTATGGATGTCGGTGTCGATGGCGACGCCCAACGCATCAGCCAAATCGTCTGGTTGATTTTTCTCAAGATTTTTGATGACAAGGAACAGGAATGGGCGCTCACCCAAGCGGGCTACAAATCCCCGCTGCCTGCGCCTTACCGCTGGTCGAACTGGGCGAAAGACCCCGAAGGACTCACTGGCGAAGACCTGATTGATTTCGTCAATAACGCCCTGTTCCCGACCCTGAAAGCGCTTGCCGTCAGCAGCGGCGCATCCGAAAAGGCGAGAGTCGTCGGCGCGGTTTTTGAAGACGCCTACAACTACATGAAATCCGGCGCGTTGCTGCGGCAGGTGATAAACACCATCGAAGCGGATGTCGATTTCAACGCCTCCGGCGACCGCCACCTGTTTAACGACATCTACGAAAAAATCCTCGCCGACCTGCAATCGGCGGGCAACGCGGGCGAATTCTACACCCCCCGCGCCGTCACCCAATTCATGGTCGACATCCTGAACCCGCAATTGGGCGAGAGCATCCTTGACCCCGCCTGCGGCACGGGCGGCTTTCTCACCTGTAGCATCGAACACCTGAAACGGCAGGAAAAAACCCGCGACGACCGCCAAACCCTGCAAAACAGCATCCACGGCGTCGAGAAAAAGCCCCTGCCGCACATGCTCGCCGTCACCAACATGCTCTTGCACGACATCGACGTGCCCAGTCAAATCCGCCACGACAACACCCTTGCCCGCCCGCTGCGCGACTACAGCCCCAAAGAGCGCGTAGACATCATTCTTACCAATCCGCCTTTTGGCGGCGTAGAAGAAATCGGCATCGAAAACAACTTCCCCAAAAAGTACCAAACCCGCGAAACCGCCGACCTGTTCATGGCGCTCATCATGCACATCTTAAAGCACGACACCGGGCGTGCCGCCGTCGTTTTACCTGACGGTTTTCTGTTTGGCGAAGGCGTAAAAAGCACCCTGAAACGCGAACTGCTCGAAGGCTTCAACCTGCACACCATCGTGCGCCTGCCCAAAGGCGTTTTTGCGCCTTACACCAGCATTGCCACCAATATCCTGTTTTTTGAAAAAGGCGACCCGACCAAAGAAGTCTGGTTCTTTGAACACCCCTATCCAGAAGCTTACAAAAGCTACTCCCGCTCCAAACCGCTGACGATTGCTGAATTTGACCGCGAAAAAGCATGGTGGGGCGGCACGGCGAGGCAAGGGCGCGAGGCGAACGAGTACGCATGGAAAGTCAGCGCCGAAGAAATTGCGGCGCGTAACTACAACCTCGATTGCAAGAACCCGCACCAACTGGCGGTAACACATAGCGACCCGGAAGCGTTGTGGCAGGATTATCAGGCGCTCGTCCGACAACTCGAAGCCGCGCAGAACGCACTGAAAACGGAACTGTTATCTGCATTGGCGGGGCACGCATGAACCAGCAAATTGCAGAACTCCTCGAACGCCATTTCGACCTCGCCCTGAGCGCGCCCAATGGTATTCAAAAATTACGCGAACTGATTTTGACGCTCGCCATGCGGGGAGAGCTTGTCCCGCAAGACCGGGGCGACCCGCCCGCCCGCGAACTGCTGCGCGACATTGAAGCCGAGAAAAAGCGGCTGATGAAGGAAAGCAAAATCAAGGCACAAAAACCGCTGGCGGCTGTGACGGCGGAGGAAATGCCTTATGTGCTGCCGGAGGGGTGGGAGTGGGTGAGGCTTGGGGATATTGCAGTCTATAATGGGCGCAATAATATTATTCCTAACGAAATTCAGAATGATTCATGGATCCTTGATTTAGAGGACATAGAAAAAGGAACATCAAAATTACTGTGCAGAGCGAAGTATGAGGCTCGTCAGTCAAAATCGACGAAATCGACTTTTAAAACTGGTGATGTTCTTTACGGAAAGCTTCGTCCATATTTGGACAAAGTTATTGTTGCTGATACAGATGGTGTATGCACAACTGAAATTGTGCCGATTATTCCATCTTCCGCTATAGACTCATATTTTCTTCGATGGTTACTTAAGCGACCTGAATTTTTGGGTTACGTTAATTCTTTGATGTATGGCATAAAGATGCCTCGCTTGGGTACTGATGATGGAAACAATAGCATCCATCCATTGCCCCCACTCCCCGAACAACACCGCATCGTCGCCAAAATCGACCAACTGATGTCCCGTTGTGACGCACTGGAAAAGCTGCGCGCCGAGCATGAGCAAAAGCGCGCCGCCAGCCACGCCGCCGCGATGCACGCCTTGCTCAACGCCCCGGATGCCGCCAGTTTTCACACCGCCCTACAATTCATTGTCAATAATTTCAACGACCTGTACGCCGTCCGTGCAAACGTCACCGAACTTCGCAAAGCCATTTTGCAACTCGCCGTCATGGGCAAACTCGTCCCGCAAGACCCCAGCGACCCACCCGCCCGCGAACTGCTGCAAGAAATTGAAGCCGAGAAAAAACGGTTGATGAAGGAAGGCAAAATCAGTGCACAAAAACCGCTGGCGGCTATTGCGGCGGAGGAAATGCCTTATGCGTTGCCGGAGGGGTGGGAGTGGGTGAGGCTTGGCGAATTAGGCGTCTGGAAATCTGGCTCAACACCGAGCAGAACAGATAGCAAATACTACAATGGGAATATCCCTTGGGTTAAGTCCGGCGAAGTTAAACAAGGTGTAATTACCTATACTGAAGAATCTATTACAGAGCTTGCATTAGATAAATTTTCTTTGCCTTTGAACCAAAAAGGAGCGGTATTACTTGCTATGTATGGAGCTAACATTGGTGAAGTTGGCATTCTGGATATTGAGGCAACCACTAACCAAGCTGTATGTGCCTGTAAGGTTTTTCCTGCGGTTGACAAGCAATACTTGCTCAATTTGATTAGGACATTAAAAGCATATTTTGTCTCGCAAGGGGCTGGCGCTGCCCAACCAAACATATCAAAGGAAAAGATTGTTATAGCGCCTGTTCCACTCCCCCCGCTCCCCGAACAACACCGCATCGTCGCCAAAGTCACCCATCTCATGACCCTCTGCGACACGCTGGAACAGCACATCACCGCCGCCACCACCCAACGCTCGGCGCTGCTCGACGCGGTTGTGGCGCGGGTAGGTGGTGCAGAAACCAACATACGGTAAGGGTAATCGAAAATCTGCAAGCGCCGCTTGCAGATTTGAAATGTTCGTCAGAAACAACCTGCATCTGAAAGCGGAAATCCTCGGCCTGCAACGCACAGAAACCTACGAAATCCCTCTGCCTGCCATCCGTGAAGCCTTGGTGAATGTGATGGTGCATCGGGACTACAGCAATTTTGGCCGTGACATCAAAACAGGTGGAGGAAGGTGGTGCAGTCGAGGGCTTAGTGATTCTTGAGGAAGAAAGAGCGAACTACCGTGCTCCCCCTCAAGTCACCGACCCAGTCACCGACCCAGTCGTCGACCCAGTCACCGACCCAGTCAACCAGTTACTTTTGCAGGTGGCGAACGGGCCGCTGTCGCCTTCTGCTATCCAGGCCGCGCTTGGTCTGAAGCATCGTCCAACATTCCGGGCCAATTACCTGTATCCGGCGCTCGAAGGCGGTTTTATCGAAATGACGCTCCCCGACAAACCCGCCAGTCGTCTGCAAAAATACCGCCTGACCGTCGTCGGGCGAGCCGTGTTACTTCAGTTGGAGAGCATCGGCCTATAATCCCACGCTTTCCCGCCCACCTTCGTCCGATGTCCCACCCGCTCGCGTCCCTGCTGCCCCCGCTCTCCGCACTTTCTTTCCCCCAACCCGGTGCCCGCCTCGATCTGCCAACGCTGGCGGGTTCCGGGGATGCGCTGGCGATTGCCGGGCTGGCGGAGCCGGGGCGGATGCTGACGGTGATCACGGCCAACCCGACCGACGCCCAACGTCTGCTGGAAGAGATCGCCTGGTTCGCGCCGAACTTGCGCCTGCACTTGCTGCCCGACTGGGAGACGCTGCCTTACGATATTTTTTCGCCTCACCATGACCTGATCTCGGAGCGGCTGGCGACGTTTTACGCCATGACCCGCGGCGAGGCGGACGTGGTGCTGGCGCCGGCGAGCACGGCGCTTTACCGGCTGGCGCCGCCTGCGTTTCTGGCGGCTTATTCCTTTTTTCTCAAGCAGGGCGAACGGCTGGATGTCGAGCAGTTGCGCCTTCAGCTTGCCACTGCGGGTTATGCCAACGTCACTCAGGTCGTGAGTCCGGGGGAATTTGCCGTGCGTGGCGGGCTGGTCGATCTCTACCCGATGGGTGCGCCGCTGCCCTTGCGGATCGATCTGTTTGACGATTCGATCGAGAGCATCAAGACCTTCGACCCCGACACCCAGCGCACCGTCTACCCGACCCACGAAATCCGCCTGCTGCCCGCGCACGAGTTCCCGCTCGACGAAGCGGGGCGGACCAAATTTCGCGGGCGTTTCCGCGAGGTGTTTGAAGGCGACCCGACCAAGGCGACGATCTACAAGGATGTCTCGAACGGCATCACCCCGGCGGGGATCGAGTATTACCTGCCGCTCTTTTTCGACGACACCGCGACCCTGTTCGACTATCTGCCCGCCGGAGCGCCGGTGCTGCTCCACCGCGACGTGCCCGCCGCGATTGCGGAGTTCTGGACCGACACCCGTTCGCGCTACAAACTCCTGCGCGGCGACCCGACCCGACCGGCGCTCGCGCCCGAACAGCTTTTTCTGCGTGACGAAGATTTTTTCCTCGCGCTCAAGGATCACCCCCGCCTCACCCTCGGCGCTACGCCGCAACCCGCCGCCGCGCTGCCCCTGCCCGCGCTGGGCGTCGACCGCAAGGCCAGCGACCCCTTGAGTCTGTTCAAGGCGTTTCAGGCCGGGTTTGACGGTCGCGTACTGCTCCTCACCGATTCGCCCGGACGGCGCGAAACGATTGCGGAATACCTTGGCGAATACGGCCTGAAACCCGAATCGGTCAACGACCTCGCCAGCTTTACCGCCGCAGACACGCCCTTTGCCCTCACGGTTGCGCCCCTCTCCAGAGGCTTCATCCTGCCCGAGGCCAGGCTCGCCCTCGTCACTGAAGCCGAGCTATACGCCAGCACCACCCGCGTCCGCCGCCGCGACACGCGCAAGGCGGCGACGATGGAAGGCTGGCTGCGCGACCTGTCGGAACTCAAGATCGGCGATCCGGTGGTGCACACCGCCCACGGCATCGGGCGTTATCTGGGCCTCATCCATATGGATCTGGACGCGGACGACGCCGAATTTATCCACCTCGAATACAGCGGCGGGGACAAGCTCTACGTCCCGGTGTCGCAGCTTCACGTCATCACCCGCTACGCCGGCGCCGACCCCGAATCAGTCGTACTCCACCGCCTCGGCTCCGGCCAGTGGGAGAAAGCGCGCAAGAAAGCGGCGATGCAGGTGCGCGACACCGCCGCCGAACTGCTCGCGCTCTATGCCCAGCGCGCGGCCCGCCCCGGCCACAGCTTCGATTTCAAAACGCACGATCTGGAAGCCTTTGCCGAGAGCTTCGGCTTCGAGACCACGCCCGATCAGCAAGCCGCGATCGATGCCATCGTCTCCGACATGAAATCCGGCAACCCGATGGATCGTCTGGTGTGCGGCGATGTCGGCTTTGGCAAAACCGAAGTCGCCCTGCGCGCCGCCTTCATCGCGGTGCAAGACGGGCGTCAGGTCGCCGTGCTCTGCCCCACCACGCTGCTCACCGAACAGCACTACCAGACCTTCTCCGACCGCTTCGCCGACTGGCCGGTCAAAATCGCCGAACTCTCGCGCTTCAAATCCGCCGCCGAGCAAACCGAAGCCCTGGCCCAACTCAGCGAAGGCAAGGTCGACATCCTCATCGGCACCCACCGCCTGCTGCAAAAAGACGTCAATTTCAAACGTCTCGGCCTCGTCATCATCGACGAAGAACACCGTTTCGGCGTGCGCCAAAAAGAAACGTTCAAGAAACTGCGCAGCGAAGTCGACATCCTCACCCTCACCGCCACGCCGATCCCCCGCACCCTGGGGCTGGCGATGGAAGGTTTGCGCGAATTCTCCGTCATCGCCACCGCGCCGCAGAAACGGCTGGCGGTCAAAACCTTCGTGCAAAAATACTCCAAAGGCACCGTGCGCGAAGCCGTACTGCGCGAATTCAAGCGCGGCGGCCAGGTCTATTTTCTCCACAACGAAGTCGACACCATCGCCAACATGGAAGCGTCGCTGCGCGAGCTGCTGCCCGAAGCGCGCATCGTCGTCGGCCACGGCCAGTTGCCTGAGCGCGAACTCGAACGGGTGATGCGCGAATTCACCCAGCAACGGGCGAACCTGCTGTTATGCACCACCATCATCGAAACCGGGATCAACATCCCCACCGCCAACACCATCATCATCAACCGCGCCGACCGTTTCGGCCTGGCGCAGCTGCACCAGCTCCGTGGCCGCGTCGGCCGCAGCCACCACCAGGCCTACGCCTACCTGCTCACCGAGCCGCACGCCAAACCCACGGCGCTGGCGCAAAAACGGCTGGAAGCGATCTCGATCATGGACGAACTCGGCTCCGGCTTTTACCTCGCCATGCAGGATCTCGAAATCCGCGGCGCAGGCGAAGTGCTGGGCGAGCACCAATCCGGCGAAATCCAGCAAGTCGGCTTCTCGCTCTACACCGAAATGCTCAAACGCGCCGTGCGCGACCTGCAAAACGGCAAGGAACCCGACCTCTCCGGCCCGCTCGACACCGTCTCCGAGATCCACCTCCACACCCCCGCCCTGCTCCCCTCCGCTTACTGCCCCGACGTACAGGAACGGCTCACCCTCTACAAGCGGCTTGCCAACTGCGAGAGCGAAAATGACATCATCCTGCTACGCGAGGAACTGATCGACCGTTTCGGCGAACTCCCCCCGCAAACCCTGGCCCTGATCGAAACCCACCGCCTGCGCCTGCTGCTCGCGCCGTGGGACGTCCTCAAACTCGACGCCTCCGCCGAACAGATCAGCGTCCAGTTCGGCAAGAGCGCCCCCATCGACCCGGCAAAAGTAATTTTCCTCATCCAAAAAGACAAATCCACCCACATGGCCGGCCCCAACCGCCTGATCCGCAAAATCGCGCTTCCTGAATTGCGGCAGCGGGTGGATGGAGTGAAAAAGCTGCTGGATGCGATCAGGGCATAAATAGTCGGTCAGGATATTTGTATCGAAAAGCGCGTTCATTGTTCGCGGTGTCGCCACTCACTACGCAGAGCTTCCTGATATGCCCGCCAGTTAATGCGGTATGAGCACCCGTATCTATTCAAGCAGAAGCCCGGTCACTGCCGCGATATCCTCAATGGATTGACCTTGCCCCTGTTCAACGAATCCCATATTGTCATCAGCATGGACGGCAGAGGGCGCGCGTTCGACAACATCTTCGTCGAACGGCTGTGGCGAAGCGTCAAGCACGAAGATGTCTATCTGAAGGGCTACGCTACGATGGGCAAGCTGATGGTTGGTCCAGGGCAATCGCACGAATGCCCCAGCCATATCCCCCCAGAACTATCCGTTGACAATCATCAACTTACCCACCCCTCTGTTCACAGGTCACCAATTTGTGTAGTTTCCTGTCTTTTTGGAAGCCCCCATGAAAACGGAAGCAAAGCTGCGTTTAGCCGATGTATTTGTCTTGATCACCGATCCGCGCCAGTCGGGCAAGGTGTCGCATAATCTGGTTGAATTACTGGTAGTGGCGGTCAATGCGGTACTGGTCAGTGCCGACACGTTTGCGGAGATCGAGTGGTGGGCACAGGAGAAACTGGAGTGGCTGCGCGGATACCTGAAGCTGGAAGCGGGAATTGCTTCGCATGACACCTTCGGGCGGCTGTTTGGCCTGATCGACCCCGATGAGTTCGAGCCGGCCTTGGCGTTGGGTTGGGGCGGTGTTGCCCGTCTTGGGGGCGGATGCGGTGGTGGCTCTCGATGGCAAGACGAGTCGACGTACCGGCAAGCTCGGCGCCACGCCCTTGCATCTGGTGAGCGCCTTTGCCGCTGACGCGGGTCTGGTGTTGGGACAGCGCGCGACGGTGGCCAAATCGAACGAGGAGACGGCCATCCCCGAATTGCTCTCCACCCTGGCGCTGGAGGGCTGCATCGTGACCATCAATGCCATGGGTACGCAGCCCAACAATGCCTGACCTGAAGTCCTTCGTCGTGCTCGAATCCGAACGCCAGATCAAGGGCAAAACGAGCATCGAACGCCGTCTCTATCTGAGCAGCCTGCCCGCCGATGCACAGCGACTGCTGCCCGCCATCCGCGCTCACTGGAGCATTGAGAACCGACTGCACTGGTGCATGGATGTCGCCTTCGCCGACGATCAAATGCGCGCCCGCTCCGGTCATGCCGCACACAATCTTGCCATGACCTTGCCCCTGTTCAACGAATCCCATAGCCAAGGACATCAAGCGGCCCGCACCTGCTGAGCCGCCAACCAGTTTTGCTCGAACGTCATGGGACTGACGTAATCAAGCGTTGAGTGTAACCGACGCGAATTATAAAAACCCAACCAGTAAGCGTCTCATCCATCGCTGCACGCCGACTTGCAAAAATTCGCCCATGCAAGCGAGCTACCTTGAGCGACCCCCACAGACTTTCCGTCGGAGCATTGTCCCGGCAGTCACCGCGTCGGCTCATTGACGAACGCATGCCATATACGCCTTCAGCGCGTCCTGAAACAGGCCGCTGCAATACTGACTGCCCCGGTCACTGTGCACGATCACACCCGCTTGCCGACAGCGCCGGAACCACACCATACGCAGCGCATCGGCCACCAACTCCGCCTTCATGTGTGGCTGCATCGACCAGCCCACGACCTGCCGACTGAACAGGTCAATGATGACCGCCAGATAGACCCAGCCTTCGCTGCTCGCACAGTACGTGATGTCACTCGTCCAGACCTGATTGGGGGCCGTCGCCACGAAGTTGCGCTTCAGTAAGTTTGGTGCGACCGGCAGGTGATGGTTCAAGTTTGTCGTGGCGATGTACTTGCGTTTGTGCCGCGCCTGAATCCCATGCAGCGCCATCTGCTTGCGAACGCGCTCCTTGCCCACGCAACGGCCGTGCTTGACTGCTTTCTCGCCTCGCTTCAGGCTGCTATCGCCAAACCGCTTGACGGTGCGGGCAGTGAACCCGTAGCGCTCGTCATCGGACACCTTGAAATCCAGCGCATCGGTGGCGTCCAAAAAACCTTGCAGATCCACCAGGGTTCTCAGCTTTTCGTCATTCATGTCGATCACCATGCCTCATCATGATCGCTTTCGGCCGTCTGCTCAGACTCATACCCCGTTGAATTCACGACCCTCGCTCAGACTCAAACCCCGTTGGACAATGCTCACCATTGACTTCAGCGTAATCACGGCTATAATGCTGCCCTCTTGGCCAGTTAGCTCAGTTGGTAGAGCAGCGGACTGAAAATCCGCGTGTCCTTGGTTCGATTCCGAGACTGGCCACCACTCATAGGCGCCCAACCGTTCTCGGTTGGGCGTTTTCTTTTGCGGCTTCCGCACGCCATGCGGGCTTCCGCGCCGTTCTGCGTGTGCCAGCCGTTCCGGGCAGAGGCGGCGTGACCCATCCGGTTCGCCCCTGTTCCGCCCTATCTTCTCTCGAAACCTGCGCCAACTTCTTCGCCGAGGCACACGCACATGGCCTTTTGGATCAGTGGCTTGCGCGTGTGTCTTTGATAAAGGTTCTGTATCGCGGTTGGTGGGGCAATCAATTATGCAACGCCTGCTGCGCAGGGCATTGAGTACAAGCCTTCGCGTCGCCGCGTGACCACCAGGGCGATGTAGGCCGCGTGCTGCGCTTCAGATTCAGGCTTGCCCTTGTCCTTCGTTTTGATCCTGAAAATGTCGCTTGGCTTGTCACTACGCAGTCCCGCACGCTGCATGATCCGATCTGCCGTTATTGCTTCTCCCTTGAATGACCACAATGCGCCCAGTAGCTTCGCCTGACCCTCAGTAAACCGGATCGGCGTGGCCTGGATGTCTGGCAGCGTCACCCACTTGAAGTCAGCCGAAAACGGCCCGTTCTCCGGCGTTGTCGGGTTAGTGGCTGTCGGAGGTTCGGGTTTGGATGGCGTACCAAGCAGTGCGATCCCGCCGCCGTAGAAAGTGAATCGTTCCTCCAGCGCCAGCCATTCCACGCCCGGGCCGAAGGGCGAGCCGCGTGTCGTGAGCGGCCTCGGCGTGATCACCCGGATGTCGCCGCTCGCCACGCGCACACGATCCAGTAACGCGGGTTCCTGAAGTACCCGCATCAGATCACGAGCCAGCAGTACCGGCGAACGGCGAGCATCGCCAAGTCGCCACACACCGTCGCCCAGGTCATCAATGCCGTCGTGGCTCTCGATGTTGAGGGCATGGCGCATTTTCTGGCGAAACCAGTCTTCGTCCAGGATCAACGCAGCCCCATCGTCTGCCTCAACAGCCACTGGTCAGCAGTCCGGGCAGCGGCATGTGCGCCCGCCGCGACCCCGGAGCGCCAGCGCTTCACCATCGCCCACGAGCTGGGCCACTTCATCCTGCATCGTGGCGAGCGGCAGCGTTTTAACTGCGACAAGGAGAGTGTGCATACCGGCATTGAAGGTCTGCGCCAGATTGAGCGCGAAGCCGACGACTTTGCCAGCAACCTGCTGATGCCGGGCGACCTGCTGCGCGACTGGACATCGGATCAGCACATCGACCTGCACGTCCTGAGCGCCCTTGCCAAACGGTTCCAGGTATCGTTCGAGGCGCTGTGCATCCGGTTCATCAAATTCACCACGCAGCGGGCAATCCTTGTCTATTGGGACAACGGTTTCGTGAAGTACGAATGGCGCAGCAGCAGCGCGGTCAAGACGCGCGCCCGCATTCGGCGCACTGACGATCCGCAGGAGCCATTACCCGGCACCCTGGCTGCTGATTCCACCGTTGAGCAGGAGTGGGATGGCACGGAGATGTCTGCCGCGATCTGGTGCCCGGAGGAGGCACCACACATGAAGTTGCGCGAGTTCAAGCACAGCTACACCACAGGAGATCGCGTCCTGACCCTCCTGCTACTGGAAAGTGCTGAACCACGGTCATGGGATCGGTCTTGGCAAGACGGCGAGAGCTTTGACAGCTTCGATCAGTTCGTCTCGAACGGGCAATTGCCAGTACGGTGAATCCCTCGATGACAGGCTTGCCGATCCAACCCATAGATGAAGAACTGCAGACCTTGCAACGCGAGGTGCAGCGACTGCTGGGCCGTTGTCTCTTGCGTCTGCAGCAGTACGAACAACTG
This sequence comes from Betaproteobacteria bacterium, assembly GCA_025997045.1. GTDB lineage: Bacteria > Pseudomonadota > Gammaproteobacteria > Burkholderiales > Rhodocyclaceae > WRNU01. Next base: position 18,712 of record BNUB01000013.1, on the reverse strand, counting down.
ATGAAGGCCATCGTGGCCCACCACGAAATCTCCGCGTCAGGATCACCCCTCGAATCGAACCAGGCGGAGCGCATTGCGGATGCCGCAAACAAGACTCTGGGTACGTTGGTTGGCACGCTGCTCGGAACGTATGTCACCAGCGGCGAGCAAGACGAGGTCGCCGAACCAGATGCGCCCGACAACATCATCTCGTTCAAGATGAAGATGAGCTTGCGGATGTCTGCCGAGGATTTCGATACGACGCAAAACGATCTGAAGGAACTGGTCCTGCTACGGAACAACCTGGTGCACCACTTTATCGACCAGCACGACCTTTGGAGTCTGGACGGATGCCGTGGTGCGCAAGAGTCCTTGGTGGCGGCCTACAGTCGCGTCGATCAACACTTTGAGCAACTGCGAGGCTGACCTTGCCCTTTTTGTAGAGGAAGTCAGTGATGTCGTCTGCCGCGTCCGGCATCACGGTGCGCAACACGGCGAACAGCATCGTGAGCGTAGACAGGCGTTGCTGGCCGTCGACCACCGATGACTTCGGGTCCCGGTCGTTCTTGATCAAAACGATGCTGCCCAGGAAGTATTGGCTGCTGGCCCCCGAGACACGCGCGTCCTGCATCGCCGAGTACAGATCATCGAACAGCTCTGTGGCCTGCTCGGTTGTCCAGGCGTAGGGGCGCTGGTAGTCCGGAATCTCGAACTGATAGCTGCCTTCGAAGATCTCCCGGATCAGTTTGTCGTGGGCTTCAAGTGTCTTGTCCATTGTGTTTTTCTTTCCCTTTTGCGTACGCCGGGTTCGCTCAACTCATCTTGGTTATTGTTTCGGGCCGAACTATTTCTATGACCTGGAACGTCTTGGATGCGCTTCCAGCAAGGTGAAGCACTACCTCGTCGCCTATGACAGCCCCGAGTATTGCCTGTGCCAGAGGGCTGCTTTCATTCACAATCCCGTTGGCAAAGTCGTCTTTACCTCTGGTGATCTGGACAGTCATTACGTCGTTAGGACGAGCAAGATCGATGTATCGAACTACGTCACCTACCTCGATTTCGAGGTCATCTTCTGTGTCGATCAGTACAGAGCTAACCGCTTCTCGCTCCCTCTCAGCTTGAACAGTGTTCGCAACCGATTCAATCTGCTGAGTCACCCGGGCAGTGAGTTGTCCAGCACCTTGTCCTTCTTCGATCCAGGCGTCTCCTGATGTGTGCTCTGGCTTCCAGCTCTCGCGCAAATACTCAAGGAAGTTGATGAGCTTCTCGGTTTCTTGTCGTGGAGTGCGGAACCAGTCCGTTGACCAGATGCGCCAAATGCGACCACGCCAGCCAAGAGCCTCAAGGATCTCTTGACGGATGCGGTCACGATCCCGAACTGACAAAGCAGAGTGGTAGGTTGCTCCGTCGCATTCGATTGCTGCCAGATACGATCCTGGCGCGTCTGGATGCTTGACGGCGATGTCAATGCGGTATCCCGCCACACCGAGCTGAGGGGTGACTTCATAGCCACGCATCTTGAGCATGTCCATGACGGATATCTCGAAATCACTGTCTGGTTCGCGGTCTGTTTCCTCGATGGTCGGCAACGAGCCTGTGCGGGCATACTCGAGGTAATTGCGTAGCGCCTTGGTGCCGTCGGGAGTAGTGCCATCCATCACGATGTCTTCGGGACGAAGAGATGTGTACAGGGCGATTGACTTCTTGGCGCGGGTGAACAGCACGTTCAGTCGACGCCAGCCGCCTTGCCGACTGATGGGACCAAAGTTCTGACGAACAGCACTGGACCCTGGTGGCTTGCCAAAAGTCGTTGAGATGATGATGGCGTCGCGTTCATCACCTTGTACGTTTTCCAGGTTCTTGATGAACAAGGGCTGACCCTCGGACGCCCAATGGTCTCGGTAGGAGTCAGCCCCGCGAACCGATCTCAGTCGCTCTTCCAGCAGTTCTGCGATCAAGTCACGCTGCTTAATGTTCAGCGTGACGACGCCAAGTGACTCATTGGGGCGTGTTGCTATGTGCTCAGCGACCGCATCTACGACCCGCTTAGCTTCGCGCAGATTAGTTTGGTTTTCATAGATGGCGTCGGCCAAGTAGACGGCACGCACACCGAGCTTGCCGCCCTGACCATAGGGTGAAGGGAAGATCACCAAATTGCCGCGGTAGAAGCTATGGTTTGAAAAAGCGATCAACGAATGATGCTGTGAGCGGTAATGCCAGCGCAGGGAGCGAGTCGGCCTGAAATGCGATGAGCAGACATCCAGAATGCTCTCGGCATCCGTGGTGGTGAAGTGATCGTCACCACCGTCACCGTCCTGGGTCATCCGGGAGAAGAACGACGTCGGGGGCAGCTGCTTCGGATCACCAACCACCACCAATTGACCACCACGGGCGACCGAGCCGATAGCCTCTTCGGGCTTCAACTGGGATGCTTCGTCCATGATGACGAGGTCAAACTTGATGACCCCTGGAGCCAGATACTGCGCCACGGCTTGAGGTCCCATCATGAAGCAGGGCTTGAGCGCCTGAATCGACCCACCGGCTCGGGTAAGAATTTTCCGAACAGGCATGCGTGGGCGTTGCTGAGGCATGAGGTAGTTCAGGAGAACCATCTCGGTCCGATCATCGACTCGAGCACCGTTCCTGCCGGGAGGCGGAGAGGCCTTGCGAGTGCATTCGTAGGCGATTGCCTTGCCACGCAGAGCAATGATCTCCTTGTCCAGTCGTTTGAACTCGTCGCGGATCTGGTTGTGCTTGAGGCCAGTAAAGCGCCCAAGCTGGGGGATGTTGCGGAAGGCTTCCCGAGTGATCGTGCTGTAGGTGCAATAGGCGTAGGCGTCTGACAGCTCATCAGGTTTGATGCGCTTTCTCTCAAGAAGCTCGACGAACTCAGACAAGGCCAGCTCGTTGGCCTCCTTGCGGCGGGTCAGATACAGCGACCAAGGAATCAGAAGGTCCTGATCCTCGACTGCCTTTTGAACTGCGCCATGCAGGGCGCTGACAAACAGCTCCAAGTCCTCGTCTGCAGGTGCGCCCGTCCAGGTTTCCAGTTCAAACTTCCCGAACTGAGACAGAGCATTGCTCAGGCTCTCAACCTGCTGCAGTCCCGTGTGGACGGGTTCCAGTGCGGCAGCCAGGGTGCGGCAGGCTTCAATCGGATGCCCGGTGCGCAGCTTGTACTTGACCTGTGGAGACAAATTGAGACCGTCGATGCTTTGACCGAAGGACAGCGCCTCGATAGCGGTCGCGCAGTCCGTATCCACGCCCGTATAGAGATCGCCGAGGAGCGACTTGATGCGGGCATTGGCCTGAATCTGTGACTTCAGCGACGAACGCTCCAAGGCTGCATCGCATCCGGCGATCACTTGGCTGAATGTCGCCTGGCTGCGAACCTCCAACTCAAGCCATTCGAATTGGTCTTTGAGGGCTTCTGTGAATTCACGGGTCTTCTCCAACACCTTATCGAGAAGATTGCTGCCACCGAATTCAGAGAGGCGTTTAAGCTTTGCGTTGATGTCTTTGACTGCTGCGATTGCGGTCGTGATCTCCATCTTGACCGTCGAGAATTCGCGGCGCAGGGCTCGGGCTTGGTCGGCGGTGAAGCTGACTGGGTCGATCAGAACGGCTTGGATATCTTCTGAGGCGACTTTGATGCCCCGATTCCACTTCGCGAGCGCAAGGTATCCATCCAATGGGGATGGGGTAGCTGGCGCGGGAAAACCGAGGAACTGCGTCCAGGTCGGAGAGGACTTCCACTGTTCTTTGAGACCGGTCAGTTTGACGATTTGTTCGAGCTGCTCCAGCCGCTTTTGGCCAGGCATTTTGCGCTTGGTGCGTTGGAGTGCCTTGTGCAGTCCTATCGCCTTGCGCCATCGACCTTGGAAGATGCGGTACCACGCATCGCCTTCTCGCAGGGTCAGGATGGCTTGCTTGATATCTCCTTCATGGGGCAAGGTATCCACATAGAGTGAGTCCCCGAGTTCTTTTTCAAGACCGATCCACTCTCCTTGGAGGGCAAGCAACTGATCAAGAGCCTGAACCGCGCCATCGCGAGTCAGTCCAGGGGTCTGGAGGTGGAAGTGCTCCTCTGGGGCATCCAGCACGAGATTGGTAAAACTGAGCAACTGCTCCAGCTTCTGCGTCGATCCGTTGTAAGGGATCTTCTTCTCGCCCAGGAATATCACCAAGTAGGTGTTTGCCGTCGAAAGCTTGCCTGCCGTCTCAACCAGTTGTTGATGCAGGATGCGAAGCTCGTTAAGCGTGCCCAGCTCTGCACCCAAGCTCCCCGCGATTCGTTGCAAGCCCTTTAGGCCGTCTGTCCCGGACTTCGTGACGCTGGATTCGAGCTCCAGCGCTGTGTTGACGGCCCCTTCAAGGCTGTGGAACTGTTCGACTTGTTTGGCGAAGGCGTCGAGTGCTTGAGCGGCTTTGGCTCCCGTCTCGTCGTCCTCAAAGAATCCTAGGATGAGGTGCAGCGGCAATTGCTGATTGGCAGTCTCAAGCAGGTTCTTCAGTATGGCAAGTTGCTCACCGCTGAACGCCAGAGAGAGACTGTGGACACGGCCTCCGAGCACTTGCGAGAAGTGCTTCGAGGCCTCTACCAAGCCCCGGCCCCACTCATCAGCTGTTTCAAAAAACTGGGTCAGCTTGACTTCATCGCCAGGGATCAGGCGCTCAGGGTAGAAGCCCCAGAAGGTGCAGCTTGCGTCAAAGCCTCCGACCGACTTGTATTGGGACCCAAGGTATCCCAGGCAGTCCATGCGCCGACCGAACTCGAATTCGGAAATTTGAGTTGCATCGCCGATACTGATCTGGCTGAGCATGCTCTCTTCGTTGCTCAAACCTTGGCGGTGCTTCTCGGCTCTCCACATGATCTGATGAAGCGTCAAACCAAACGCGTTATGCGCGATGGAGTTGATCAGGTCTGTGTAGGCTTTGAGATCCTGGCGGTGAGCTTCCAGTTGCTGCTGCAGACGGGGAAGGTCATTGGGGTGGTTGGGCCTGAAGGTGGTTCGCTTAGAAATTTCCTCTAAGACTCGCTTCTTGTTGGTCTTGTTGCTGTGCAGCTCAAGAACAAACGGATCGAGGCCAGCCAATGACAAACGGTTTTTTACGACTTCAAGAGCCGCCAACTTCTCGGCAACGAAGAGCACCTTCTTGCCGTCAGCCAGGCAAGCAGCGATCAAGTTCGTGATGGTTTGAGACTTACCTGTTCCCGGTGGGCCTTCGATCACCAGATTCTTCTTGAGTGACAAGACATCGATGAGGGCACTGTGCTGAGAGCTGTCGGCGTCGTAGACCAGTGGGATGCTGGCACCAGGGCCTTCTTCCACCAGGTGTTCTTCGGCTAGGCTCAGTCCAGCTCCGCCGTCATCTGCTCGTCCTTCGAACACCTCTCTGACAATGGGGTGGTCGATCAGTGAGTTCTCGTCGCCGTTCTCAGGCCATTTGGTGGGGTCCAGGTCGCGAACCAGCAGCATGTTGCTGAAGCTGAGCAAGCACAGGGAGACGCGGTGCTTGAGGGCGAACCCAGGCTGCTTTTTGATGATCGCCTGAACCTCAGCAAAGTACCCGTTGACGTCAATCTGCTCCTCGGCAAGCTCGGGCAAAACCAAGCCGAAGTCGTTGCGCAGCTTCTCCCGTAGAGACAGGTTTTCCGAAATGTCGTCGCCTGTGTACTGGAGCGAGAACTGCTGGATGCCCGCGATCTCCTTCTTCTGCAGCGACACTGGGACACTGATCAAGGGCGCAGTGAACGTCTTATCGCTGTCACGCTGGTCTGGGAACTCTAAGAATCCAAGCACCAAGAACAGCATGTTCGCGCCCGTTTCCTCAATAGCGAGCGTGGCCTCACGCTCGATCTTGCGGCAGTGCTTTGCGAGATCGTCCGGGTACATAAGTGATTGGACATTCGATTCATCCGAGCCCTCACCGGCACCAGGTATGTCGTAGCTCGTTGAGATGCCTTGGGACTTGGCCCATTCCCTAGGCTCTGGTCTTTGTAAGCGACCGTTGCGCTCCACCCAGTCCCCTCTGGATGGTTCTGGCAGTCCGAGAATGCTGATGCTGGCTCTGTTGTTTGCTTCGACCAGTCGCTGATAGATCGCTGCGGGATGACCCTTGATGAACTGAAGTGACTTGCCAGCAGTGTGCTTGAAGTTAATCAGGCGATTTCGACCGGTGAGATCTAATAGCTTGAGGCGTAACTGTTCAAGCGCAGAAGTCAGCGCGGTCGCGTCCAAGTTCACGGTTGTCATTGTTTTTCCCTTGACCGAAACGAACGGATTGCGTCGCCCATCAGTCAGCCTCCGCTTTTACTAATTTTTGTTCTTGCGATTTATAGCCCGGTGCCAAAATCGCATTCTTGACTCCATAAATTGCCAAGTGGTCTTTGAGCCATAACCGGTACTCCGGTCCACGAAGGCAATGATCGGGCGAACAGTCGACACTCCATTTGCGCAGGATGTATCCAGCCGTGGCAGCGCGCAGCTTCATCCGCAGCACGCCGTCGCGCATGCCGTAATCCATTTCGGTGATCTCCGGCCGGGGCTGGTCCGGGTGCGGCACCAACTCCAGTTCGACGATCCGCGTCCACTGAATGTCTTGATCGCTCAGCTCATGGGCTGCAACTGGCTGCCCCTTGAGTACGACGGGGTTCTTGATCCGTGTAATGACGAAATCCCGGAACTCCTGAGACTTCCGGTCGAAGGCACGGACATGCCAGCGCAGGCCGTTGTCGATCAGCGCAAAGGGGACGACTTCCCGCTCAGTACAGCCGCTGGATATGGAGTAGTACTCAACGCCAAGCGGGCACCCCTGATGGATCGCCCGGGTCACGCTTGCCAGTACATCCAGATCCGGGTGTGTAAGCCGTGAGGGGCTCTCGCTGGCCACCCACGCCTTGAGCCGCATCGGCTCGCCGTCGCCAAAGCCCTGCGTCAGCCACGACAGCACCCGCTCCGGAGGAAAGTCGAAGATGGGGCGAAAGTCCGGCCCCAGGACGTAGGCCTTGCCTTTGGGGTCATAGTCGATGTTGCCTGGAGACAACTCCTTATAGAGCGCCAAATCCCGGGTTGCCGCTGCGGACTGGATGCCAAACCGCGCAACCAAGTCCTGCCGACGGATCTCCCCCACGAAGCGCACACGCAGCTCAATGAAGGCGAGCCGGTCGCGCTGAGGCTGGGTCAGTTCTGCAAGTTGGTCTTTGGGCATTCCTGAGTGCTCTATCGGGTTAACGAATGCTTGTGCGGGTTGTTGCGGGAAGTATATAAGCTGCTCTAGAATGTGGCAATGCAATGTTTTTGATTCTTTTATGCGTTGCATTGTGATTACCACATGACGGGCAATGCCCGCACTTTGGAGCATGGGAGTGAAAGCAGACAAAGCCATCGCGACCTACCGGCGCATGCGGGCGCAGCCGCTGTGGCGTCTGCTTGCCTCGACTACCGGGCCTACCGTCATTGGCCTGCTTCAGTCCCATCTGTATGAGGGCGAGCGAAGCCTCCCTGCCTCCATTTTTCACGAACGCATCGCAAGGGATCTCGAAGAGCTGCGCGCCCAAGGCGAAGACTTTCCCCAAACGGCACAGGCGTATGTCGCCAGCTGGCTCGCCGATGGGTTCCTCGAGCGACGCTTCCCGGCTGGGGCTTCAGAAGAGGAATATGAACTCTCCACGGCGGCCGTCGAAGCCATTCGGTTTGTCTCTGGACTGGCTCAGCCGCACTCCGCCGCAACCGAAAGCCGCCTGACGCTCGTCATCGAGGCCTTGGCGCGACTTGCCGAGGACACAGACACCGACAAGTTCCGCCGCATCGACCAGCTGATGGCCGAGCAAGCCCGCATCGACAAGGAGATTGACGCCATCCAGAAGGGGCAGATGCGCGTGCTGCCCCATACGACGGCGCTCGAGCGCACGCGGGAGATCATCACGCTGGCCGACGATCTGGCCGGTGATTTCCGTCGTGTTCGAGATCAGTTCGACCAACTCAATCGCGATCTTCGTGAACGCATCATGGACAACGATGGCAATCGTGGGGATGTGCTGGATTCGCTGTTCGCCGGAATCGACCTGATTTCGGAGAGCGACGCCGGAAGGACTTTCTCCGCTTTCTGGCGCTTGCTTACGGACCCAGAACAGGCCGCCACGCTTGATCAGGCGCTCGATAGCGTCGTGTCGCGGGAGTTCGTGGGGCAACTCGAGGCCAAGGAGCGACGATTCCTTCTGCGGCTGACGCGCACCCTTCTTGAGCAGGGCGGCATGGTTCACGAGGTGCTCCAGACCTTCGCGCGCAGCCTGAAGCACTTCGTCCAGAGTCGTGAATACCTTGAGCAACGCCGACTCAACCACCTGCTGAAAGACGCTCAGCGCGCAGCACTGAGCCTGAAGGATGAAGTCAGGGCCACAGAAACCCTCCAGTACACGCTTGAGCTCACGAGCAGTCGTTTGCGCTCATTGTCTCAATGGGTGCTGCACGACCCATCCCTGCAAGCATTGCCCGGGCAGATGGCAGAAGGGGATGCGCCGCCCATCGACCTGGAGTCTGTGAGCGAACTGGTCGCACAGTCCGAGATCGACTTCCGAACCCTGAAGGCCAACGTGCTGGCAGTCCTGGAGCAACGCTCCCAGGCATCGATTGCTGACGTGCTGGAACAGTTCCCCGCCGCACAGGGGCTGGGCAGCGTCGTCGGTCTGCTGGCGTTGGGCAGTCGGCATGGGTTCAAGGCCGACCACAGTGAAACCGTAGGCTGGGTTGGAGGCGACGACGAACGTCGTAGCGCCCGAATTCCAAAGATATTCTTTTTTAGGGAGCGGGCCAATGAACTGGTCTGAGAACGACGAATCGGCAATGCCAGTCGAAGCACAAGAACCAGATGCTGCTCAGGCTCCTGCCAACACCCTGTTCCTGGGCGACAGCGGCGAGTTGGCACTGGATACCCGGCGCGCCCTGGTGCAACTGCTGGCAGGGCCGTCTCTCGATGGACGTCGACATCCAAAACTCTGGCCGATCTTGGTACGAGACGAAGCGGTGATCCGTCGGCGTCTTGCCGAGCTGTTTCTCGAACTGGTTATCGACCGAGACGTACAAGTGGCTTTCACGCGCCAGGCAGATACCGGCGATCTTGAGGTGCCTCTCCTGTTGCGCCGCGCCCAGCTGACCTTCATTGACTCCATTCTGCTGCTCCACCTACGCCAGCGATTGACCCAAGCAGACTCGCAGGGCGACCGTGCCGTGGTGTCGACAGACGAGATCACGGAGTTTCTCTCCCTCTATGAGCGCGCCGCCAATACCGACCGTGCAGGGTTCGTGAAACGGGTTCACGCCTCCATTGAGAAGATCAAGAAGCACAGCATCCTGCAGAAGATTCGCTCGAGTGAGGATCGCTTCGAGATTTCGCCGACGCTGAAACTCCTGTTCTCTGCAGAGGAAATACAAGCGCTGACGCACCTGTATCAGCGCATGGCGGCCGGAGAAACGCCAGCGCAGCTGGTTCAGACTGATGCTGATGAGGAGGCCAACCAATGATCCCGGAACCCCAAACCGCCTCCTTGTTTGCCCGCGAGCAGTTCCGGATGACCCGCCTGCAAGTTTACAACTGGGGTACTTTCTCCGACCTGCACGACGTGCCGATCAGCGAGCGAGGCTTTCTGTTTGTCGGTCGTTCGGGGACTGGAAAATCGACGCTGCTCGACGCTTTTTCGGCGTTGCTGACGCCACCTCGGTGGATCGATTTCAACGCGGCTGCGCGCGAGGCGGATCGCAGTGGTCGTGACCGGAACCTCGTCACCTACATACGTGGTGCGTGGGCTGAACAGAAGGATGGGGAGTCGGGAGAGATCGCAACCCGCTATCTGCGCTCAGGGACAACGTGGTCTGCCCTGGCTCTAAGCTACCAGAACGCCTTGGGTCAGTCTGTGGTGCTGGTTCAGGTGTTCTGGCTGCGGGGCAATGCGAACGGCAGCGCCGACGTCAAACGCTACTACCTTGTCATGGAGCGGGTCTTTGACCTGCGCGAGCTGGAGGACTTCGGCCAATCCAACTTCGACATCCGAAAGCTCAAGCAGTCCTTCCCTGAGGCGTTTGCCCGCGACGAGTTTCGTCCCTATTGCGAGCGATTCTGCAGCTTGCTCGGCATCGAGAGCGAAATGGCACTGCGTTTGCTACATAAAACCCAGTCGGCCAAGAATCTCGGCGACCTCAATACCTTCCTGCGCGACTTCATGCTCGACAAGCCCGAGACCTTCGAGGTAGCGGATCGCTTGGTCAGTGAATTTGGCGAACTCAATGCGGCCCACCAGGCGGTCGTCACGGCTCGCGAGCAGGTTCAAACGCTCGCACCAGCGCGGGAACAGCATCAACACAGGGACTTGCTGATGCTGCAGCGCAATGGGCTGAATGAGCTTCGGCTGGGCGTGGATGGCTACCGGGAAACCCGCCGCATTGCGCTTCTCAAGGAACATGTAGCCTACCTGGAGGTGCAAGCCAGCGGCACGGAAGGTGAAGTGGGGCGACGCCAAAGCACCCATGATAACCATGCCGCAATCTTGCGCGATTTGGAGCGACAGCACCGTGAAGCAGGCGGCGATCAGATCGAACAATGGGAGGCCGACAAATCTGCGCTGGAGGGACAGCGCACGGATCGCCTGCGCAAACGTGGTCAGGCCGAAGATGCGTGCAAGAAGCTTGGTTGGAGCCTCCCGGATTCGCCTCAAACTTTCGCTGAACTGTTGGGTAACGCGCGGCAGGAGGTTGAAAACTGGGAGCAGCGCAGCAACGAAAACCGCGAAGAACAGTTCCGCTTGGCAGGTGAAAAAAAGGACGCCGAAGCAGCGTTTTCACAAGCGGTTAAAGAGGTGCAGGCACTCCAGCGCCAGCCATCGAACATTCCGGCCGACATGCTGGAAATGCGCCGAAACATCGCCACCGCCATCGGGATCTCGGAGTCCGCGCTGCCCTTTGTTGGCGAACTCATCGAGGTGAAGCCTGACGAGGCCGAGTGGCAGGGGGCCATCGAGCGCGTACTGCACGGATTTGCGCTCTCACTCCTGGTGGACGAACGCCAGTATTCGGCGCTGGCGAATCACATCAACAACACCCATCTTGGCCAGCGCTTGGTGTATTACCGGACAGGCCGTCCGGAGACCTGGCAGGTCAAGCCTATCGGTGCTAACTCTCTTGTCCTCAAGCTGAACGTCAAGGAGGGGGCGTATGCCGATTGGCTCCAGGCCGAGCTACGGCAACGCTTCGATTACGCATGCGTCGACTCTATTCAGTCCTTCAGGAGCGCAGATCGTGCCATCACGCGTGAAGGCCAGGTCAAGCACAGCAAAACCCGGCACGAGAAAGACGACCGCAGAAATGTCGGCGACCGGCGAAACTGGGTACTCGGGTTCGATAACCGCGAAAAGCTTGGGATCTTTCAAACTCAGGCGCAGGAGCTTGCTGCCACGATTACGCGCCTCGGAGGAGAGATCGACAGCCTCGCCGACCAGGACAAGAATCGTGCGACCCGAGCGATGCAGTGCCAGACTCTGGTGAATCTACATTGGCAGGAAATTGATGTAACCGCGCTGATTTATCGCATCGCCACGATCGAACAGCAGATTCGCCAAATGCAGGCAGGCAATGTCTCCTTGCAACAAATAAGTACTCGGATCGACAAACAAAAAGAACTGGTCAACAAGGCCGACGTGGCGCTTCGAGAAACCAAAGTGAAGTACGAGAAAATTCTGGATGAAATCAAAGATAGCTCACGGAGACTTGAAACTCTCCTGCAGGACTCATCCCGAGTTCAATTGACGCCCCATCAGGTGTCGGGTCTCGACGAGCGCTTCGCCAAGCAGTCAGATGCAGTCCGGCTCGACAACCTCGACAAGGTGACAACTTCTGTAGAACGCGCACTCAATGCGGAGATCGAAGAGGTCAGTTGTGGAATTGGCGTCGGTGAGAAGGAAATAGAAGCGCGCTTTGCCGACTTCAAACGGCAATGGCCGATGGACGCGGGCGACATGGACACGAGCCTTGCCAGCGCTCCAGATTTCTTCGCCAAACTGGTTCGGCTGGAGACGGATGGACTGCCTGCCTATGAGCAGCGATTCTTTGAATTGCTACAGAACCAAAGTCACCAGAATCTGGCGGCGCTTTCCACTTACCTGAACGATGCGCGTAAGGCGATCCTGGAGCGGATGGATCTGGTCAACGACAGCCTTGGCCAGGTGCCCTTCAACCAGAGCGCCAATCAACGCACCTATCTCCACATCGACGCCAGTGACCGGCAGCTTGTCGACGTCAAGGAATTCAAGCAGGAGGTCCAGCAGGCACTGAGCCATGCATGGACGGAGGATCGCGAGTTTGCCGAGGCGCGGTTCCTGGCCTTGCGACGACTTGTTGATCGACTCGCCAGTCAGGATCCCGAGCAGAAACGCTGGCGTGAGACCGTGCTCGACGTTCGACAGCATGTTGAGTTCATCGGGCGGGAGATCGATGAAAGCGGCGTCGAGGTCGAGATCTACCGCAGCGGAGCAGGCAAGTCTGGCGGTCAACGGCAGAAACTGGCCACCACGTGCTTGGCCGCAGCCCTGCGATATCAGCTGGGCGGGAACGACCACGGCGTGCCGATGTATGCGCCTGTCGTGCTGGATGAAGCCTTTGATAAGGCGGATAACGAGTTCACCGCTTTGGCGATGAACATCTTTACCAATTTTGGATTTCAGATGGTGGTCGCTACGCCGCTGAAGTCCGTCATGACCCTTGAGCCATTCATCGGTGGCGCCTGCTTCGTGGATATCAGCGATCGGCGCGTGTCAGGCGTCCTGCTGATTGAGTACGACGGTGATCGTCAGCGATTGAAGCTGCCAGAGCACGCACGCGAGGAGGCTAGCGTTGAAGCTTCCTGAAGATGTTCGGCAGTTGCTTGCCCGTCGCTTTCAAAGCAAGCACCGCGAGTGGTTGATCGGTGATGCGGGCGAGGGCCAATGGCCATTGGAAGTTCCGCTCGGCATACCGACGGAACAGGCTGCGCTGAGGCAGGTCGACGGCGTTCGTGCTTGGGTGAGCGCATGGCAAGGTTGGCAAGGAGTCGGCTCCTTGTCCTGGTGTGAGCGCCGGTGGAAAGCGCTTGGCGTTCAGCGACTACCGGAGAAGCTAGCGTTGGGCTGCCCAGAGGATGTTGCCATGTGGATTGGTGAGTCCGCACGCTGGGAGCATGCTCAATCGCGCTACCGGACACTCACCGCTCGCTGGCCGGTACTGGCGCAGCAGTTGCCGCGGTATTTTGATGTCCTGGCGAACTACGGCGATGCCGATTTTCATCGGCTTGCAGAGATGCTGGATTGGATAGCGAACCATCCACAATCCGACCTCTATCCCCGCCAGTTGCCGGTGTCCGGGCTGGACAGCAAATGGCTCGATAGGCGCAAAGGGTTGCTGACGGATCTGGTGGCCGCGATTCAAGAGGACGCTTCCAGCGAACTGGATTTCTACCAGCGCTGCGGACTGAAAGCACTTCCACTCCTTGTGCGAATGCGGGTGCTGGATCAGGCGTTGCGAGCCAGGGTCGGTGGCATGGGTGACATCACTGCACCAGTGGAAGATCTGGCGGGTCTCAATTTGCCGGTCTCGCATGTGCTTATTGTCGAGAACCTTCAAACGGGACTGGCAATGTCCGACATGCCGGGCGCTGTCGTGTTCATGCGTCTTGGCTATAACGTCGACGTGTTGGCCCGTTTCCCTTGGCTTGCCTGCGCAAAGTGCATCTATTGGGGTGATTTGGACACCCATGGATTTGCCATCCTGCATCGTGCCCGTTCATACATTCCAGCGTTGCAATCCGTGCTCATGGACGAAGACACCTTGCTGCAACACAAGGCGCTGTGGGTGGATGAATCGGCGCAGCATCCTGCAACGGAACTGACGCTTCTGACGGAGAAAGAGCAGCAACTCTATCGGGATCTCAAGCAGCAGCGCTGGGGACAAAACGTTCGCTTGGAGCAGGAGCGGATCGACTGGGCTGCCGCATGGAGCGCGCTACAGCGGACATTGGCCTAAAGCCACTGGCCCGCAGCGGTTGACTGCCGATGGCTGCACCCGATCAGCGCAGCGCGTTCAGTACTTTTTCGGCTTCTGGCCAGGGCAGCCGTCTCTTGCCTGATTTCATTCGGTCGAGCGCCTTGAAGGCGTCGTCGACTGTCAGCAGTTGGTTCTCGATCATGGCGCACAGCAGCCCGATGGTGCCCATGACGTTGACTTGCTCCTTGTTGGCAACAATCCGCAAATTGGCGTCGCCGGTCAGCAAAGTGCAAGTCTCTTGCTTCGCAAGCGCCAGTGCCAAGTAGTCGTTGTGACTGGGCTTGGGACCGTTTTTAGCGGGAAGAAGATGGTTGTGCTGGCCTGGCAACTGCTCGGCATACGCTACGAAGTCGCCGCTGACCTCCATGACCTGCAAGCCCAACTCTTCAAGGCCCGGACTGCCCGGTTCAATTTCTTCGTAGTACAGCAGATCAGGGATGCCGAACTGCATCGGAAGCTGGAAGAGCGTCTCCATCAACGCTCCCGCTTCCATATCGATCAAGATGTTCGCATCACTGATGAGCAACCGCATCCGATGACTCCAGCTGGCGTTCTTTGTGGAAGCGCATCATCGGGATGCCCAGCAGTTCCGCCGCCTTGCCTTCGGAAATGTATTGCTCGGCTAAGGCGCGGTACACCAATTGATCAAACAGTCGGGGATGCTCTTGCGGCAGTGGCTGGCCAGGCTCGGTCTTTCGCCAGCCCTTGGCCGAAAACCGCTTGAACATGGAGAGGTGAGCGGCCTCGGTGATCACGCCACACTGTTTGGCGCGCTGCAGCCATCCAGTCATCGACAGACCGAACTCGTGCTTGAGCACGTACAGCTCTTGCCATTCCAGCGCATGGCGTTGTGCCCCAAGCAACTGCAACACCGCGACACGCGGAGCCAGGAAGGCGCCGGCGAACCGGTCGCAGGCTTTCTCTTCGTTGATGCCGTCAGCCAGTCGTCCTTCGAGCAGCAGGTGCCCCAGCTCATGCGCCAGCGTGAACCGCTGCCGATCACCGGGCCAGCGCTTGGAAACAGCCACGACCGGATACTCTCGGCCATCTTCGGTCCGTGCCTTGGCCGTCAAGCCAGAGAAGCCTGGGTTCTCTTCATCGACCACGATGACCAGCAAGCCAAGGCCTTCGAGGGTGTCGGTGAGGTCAGCAATCGGATTCAGCCCCAACTGCCAAGCGTTGCGGACCGAATCCGAGAACGCATCGATCTCATCCAGCGAGGTGATGTGCTCGGGCAGATTCGCGGGCGGCGCAAAAGCCGGGAACGGCAGTTCGGGAAACGCGCCGAGCAACTCCACGCGCTTTTCCACCAACTCGACGACCTTGATCTTCAGCGCATCCTGCGCCGTCTTGCCAAAGGTCGAGAGCTTGCGGAACTCGGGCTGCAGCAGTTCAACGGTGTGCGTACGGAAGAAGTATTCGGTCCGAATGCCGCAGGCGCGGGCCAGCTTGAGCAGCTGAGTCGACGACGGCGTCAGCAGACCCTTCTCGTACTTCTGGATGGCGGTGTGAGAAACACCCACCTGTTCGCCCAACGCACCCAGGGTCAGACCTGCCGCCAATCGTGCTTGACGAATGCGATCTGCAATCATGACGCCTCCTTGGGTTGGGTTTAAAACAACCGCCATCTTACCAACTTTTTAAACCAAAGAGAACCCCGCCCGTCTCGGCGGCCGAGGCGTCAGTCGTGGGCGACTGCCTCCATGTAGGGGCGCATCACGGTGGCGACGCGGCAATCCTGAGCGTAGCGCCACAGGTCGTCTGCGGACGCCTTGCGCGTCCTCCAGGCGTCTTTCAAGGCCTCCAGCGCCACATCCAGACCGATCTTGTTGCGATGTTTGAAGCAATCGACCACGGTCTTGGCCGGGCTGTAGATCCGCACCTTCACCCCGTTGCAAAGGTGCTCCTCGACGCCTGCCAGATGAGCGCTACCGGCCATCTGAACCATCCGGATCGGTGGATAGTCGATCCGGGGTGAGTGGCTGCCGCGTGGCATGGCGATCCAGACTTGGCGCGGTAGTTGGGTGGTCAGCCCGTGAAACTGGAGTGCGGTGAGCAGGCAGAAAACGACTTGTGGCACCCTGGTAGCGACAAGGGCAAGACTCTCGAATTCCGTCGCCTGTGCGCCAGGCAGACGGTAAAGACCACGCCCGACCCGTTCCAGCAGACCTGCGACCGTCATGCGCGTCAGGATGACCCGGGGCGAGCCGATGGTGTCCAGGTCGCTGGCACGTAGCAGCCCTCTCCGGCTGGCCAGATCAAGGATGCGCTGGGTATGGGTCTCGGAGAGCATTGATGGAGTGTGTTCCATTTGTTCTCCAATTTCAATTAATCAACGAAATATCGGAACGCATGACAACACACTTCGCCACGGCCCGCCCCAACTACGGGGCATCAGCATTCCCTTTCATCGGGTACCGGCATGGGCGCAGGTGATGCATCTCCCAGAGGAAGAGTTCCTCGATGCTGAAGCGGATGACGTCACCGTTTGCGATCCGGTAGAACGGGATGCCGAGCCGCAGGCGTTCCTGATTCTGGTGAATCCAGTAACCGGGCAAGCCAGTGATGTCGACCACATCCTTGGCGGAGTAGAAAACCCGATCACGGCGTTCAGGCAGTTTCCGCATCATCTGCTCGATGGCATCTTCACGTGCCGTGGGAGACGATTCGGACAAAGGGCGTCCGGTTGGGGATTTCCAAGTGACCCGAGCCTTGCGCTCGAAGGCTTCAACCTCCATCAGAAGGTAACGGACAGATCTGTTGAGGTGCCAGGCGGGCGGGCCGATTCCTTCCGAGCGCCACTTTTGCAGCGTCTTGGGTGAGAGATTCCACCTCGAGGACAACTGGTTTTCATCGAGGACCGGATACGTGATGACTGGCTCATCCGGGCTGGGCGCAACGCCCTGCTTGTTGGCATCAACCTTGGGCTTCATCGCGCGCCTCCGTCAGCGCGGCCTCGGCCGCTTCAAGACTGCCGTACTGCGCGATGAGTGCGAAGGCCTCGCTCAAGTAGTACCGCTTTGGTTCGGGGGCGGCGGGCGCGGGAGATTCGACAACGGGCTGCGCTTCGTTCAAGGATGGCAGCGGCACTTCGTGGGCCATGCCCTGGCGGATCGCCTGCTCATAGGTGACGATCTCATCGACTGGATAGCGGATGGCCTTTGACAGCTTGATGTACGGCGGGCCGCGTTCTTCGCTGCGCCAGCGTTGCAGGGTCTTGATGCTGACGTTCCACCGACGTACGAGCTCCGTTTCGGTGAAGGCGGGTTCGGTTTGCATGGCATTTCCTTTCTTCGTTCGTGCCGGGCATTACGGCGACAAACGAGAGGAAAGCCAAGTTGCAGCCCCCAGATTTCCTGGTAGTTGCGGCAACTGCGAGTGCCAATCGGCCTCTCTGAACTTACAATCATGGGCATGTGCGGTTGCGCGAAATCCTTCCCCGGAATCGCGCGAGGGTCTCAAGGCTTCCGACCGGGGCTGAGAGACTGCTGATATGTGGGTTTGGTTTTCTGTTAAACTCCACCACCAAAATTTAACGCCCAACCCTTCCCGGTTGGGCGTTTCCATTTCTGCTTCCCGCAAACCACGCGGGGTTCGCGCCCATTCTGCGTGTGCCGGGGTGAGCACGGTCTGAGCCGCAGGGCAGCCGGTTCGACTCTCTGACCTTGCCCCCGCAAAACGCCTCCCTTGCTGAGCGTTTAAACTGAGGCAAAGAGAAGCACATGAACAGCAAGGCAAAGCGGGCGCGCTACACGCAGGAATACAAACGTGAAGCCGTCCGGTTGGTGAAGTCCGGGCAGAGCATGGCGGCGGTTGCCGCGACACTGGGGTTGTCTGAACAGACGCTGTACAACTGGGTCAAGGCGGATCGGGAAGGCAAACTGTCCGGTGCTGGCAACAAGCCGGTGAGTCCGGAACAGATGGAACTGGCCCGGTTGAGCGCGGAAGTGTCGCGCCTGAAGATGGAGCGAGACATGGCGGACTCCAGAATGAAGTGCAACCCCCCAGATCTGGTAGGGTACACTCAACGCTTGATTATGTCAGCCCCATGACGTTCGAGCAAAACTGGTTGGCGGCTCAGCAGGTGCGGGCTGCTTGATGCCCTTGGCTATGGGATTCGTTGAACAGGGGCAAGGCCACGACGCTTCGACGACCGGCAAGGCTCAGTCACAACTCATCAGACCGGCATGTTCATGATGTCCTGATAGGCGGACACCAGACGGTTGCGTACCTGCACCATCTGCTGGAAGGAGAGGTTTGCTTTTTGCAGGTTGACCATCACGTCCTGCAGGTTGACGTTGGGATTGCCGGAAGAAAAATCTTCCGCCATCGCGCGCGCTTCTTTTTGCGCCGTGCTCACGTCCTTCAAGGTGTTGTTGAGGACATCGGCAAAGCTGACGCCGCCCGCTACCGCATCGGCGGCTGACGCTGCTGGTTTGTTTTGCGCAGTCTGCGCCACCGAACGCAGTTCGGAGAGCATCTGCTCGATTCCACGGGTGTCCATACCTTTCGCTCCCGTAGCGGGTTAACTGGGTTTTGAGCATAACAGAGCAATCGCCATGCCACTACCAGCCCGCCTCACACGTCGTACCCTTCGTTGCGGTACTGCTGTAGTTTATACCTTAAAGTGCGCTCTGAAATCCCCAGCTTTTCCACGGTTTTCTTGC
>BNUB01000012.1 GCA_025997045.1 Betaproteobacteria bacterium | reverse complement strand
CCGAAGTGGGCGGCGAGCTGCTGACGGTGGAAGCGGTGGTGTTGCCGGGCAAGGGCAAGGTGATGACCACCGGCAAGCTCGGCGAGGTGATGCAGGAATCCATCCAGGCGGCGCTCTCGGTCGTGAGAAAGCGCGCACGTTCGCTGGGAATCAACGACGATTTCTACCAGAAGAGCGACATTCACATCCACTTGCCCGAAGGTGCGATTCCCAAGGACGGGCCGTCGGCAGGCAGCGCGATCACCACCGCGCTGGTCTCGGTGCTGACCGGCATCCCGGTATGTTGCGATGTGGCGATGACCGGCGAGATCACCCTGCGCGGCGAGGTGCTGCCGATTGGCGGCTTGAAGGAGAAACTCCTGGCCGCTGTGCGTGGTGGCATTGCACGGGCATTGATACCGGAAGAGAACGTCAAGGATCTTGCTGAAATTCCGGACAACATCAAGAATGCGATCAATATCATTCCGGTACGCTGGATCGATCAGGTGCTGGAGCTTGCGTTTGAGCGCAAGCCCGTGCCGCTGGTTGATCCGGAAGAGGGTGTGCAGCTTTCCTCTCCGGTGGTCAAAGAAGGCGTGTCGGTTGCGCCGTCATCCCAGGCTATCCTGGCGCATTAGCAGCAGAACCCCGGAAGTGTTGGCAATGTGGCAGCAGACCGCACAAGGCACTTCCATCACATTCAAAGCAGCAATAATGAAGGAGACAGTTTGTGAATAAAACCGAGCTTATCGCCGATGTTGCGGAAAAAACCGACATCCCCAAGGCGACAATTGCCCGCGTGCTCGAAGCCGTGCTCGACTCGACGGGCAGTGCGCTGAAATTGGGCGACAGCGTGACCCTCGTCGGTTTCGGCACCTTCTACGTGAGCACCCGCGCTGCCCGCTCCGGCAGAAATCCCCGCAACGGCGAAGAGATCAGGATCGCCGCCGCGCAGGTGCCACGTTTCCGTGCTGGTAAAGGGCTGAAGGATGCAGTAAACTAGCCGACTTCACTCGTTTTGCGGTCGGTTTTTATGCGCTGCAACGTGGGTGCTTAGCTCAGTTGGTAGAGCGTCGCCCTTACAAGGCGAATGTCGGCGGTTCGACCCCGTCAGCACCCACCACAATAACAACGTGACGCCCGGCTTTGTGCTGGGCGTTTTTGCATTTACCCCGGGGTGTTAGCGGCGGAGAGGCTGAACAAATCGGTTTTCTTCATGAAGGCTGCCCCAAGGAGAGAAACATGCGCCAGGCCGAGCGACTCATTTTTGATTTGCGCCGCAGTTTGCCCGTGGTCTTGCGTGGCGAACGTGGCGGCGCGCTGGTCGTGGCAGTTGAAGGGCTTGACGATGCGGCGCTGAATGACGCGGCCCGTCTGAGCGGCGTCGGGCCGACGCAGGTCTTGTCGTTTCACCGCCTCGCCAGTCTGGGGATTGCGGTCGACGGGATGGGCGCCAGCCTGCCGTTTGCGGAGCTGCCGCCAGCGGCTGAAGTGTTGCGGCGGGCGATTGCGCGCGATGCCCGACTCCCGGATGGCCTGCGCGCCAGCACGGAGGAGGAACGTGCGGCGCTGCTGTTGATGCGGCGGGCGCAGTTGATTCCTTCGGCGCTGGTTTTCCCGGTGGCGGAGGCGCAGTGGGCCGAAGTTTCCCGCCGCTGTGCGGAAGGGGCGTGGCTGTCTGCGCCGACGGCGGCCGTGATTGCGCTGTGCGAAAGCGGGCCGGGCAAGGTCGCTGCGGTGAGCGAGGCGCGGGTGCCGCTGGCCGGGCTGGGAGATTCCCGCTTCGTGGTGTTCCGCGAAGAGGATGGCGTGCGCGAGCACGTCGCGGTGCTGCTGGGCGAGCGCGGACAGTGGCCGACGACGGTGCCGGTGCGGGTGCATTCCACCTGCCTCACCGGCGACCTGTTCGGCAGCCAGCGTTGCGATTGCGGGGCGCAGTTGCGCAACAGTCTGGCGACCATCCATGAACTCGGCGGCGGTGTTGTGCTCTATCTGGCCCAGGAAGGGCGCGGCATTGGCCTGGCCAACAAACTGCGCGCCTATTGTTTGCAGGACGAGGGGCTGGATACCATTGACGCCGATCAGGTCATCGGCTTTGGCAAGGACGAGCGCGACTATCGTGCTGCGCACGAGATGCTCACCGCGCTGGATATCCCCAGGATCGAGCTGCTGACCAATAACCCCGACAAGGTGCGCTCGCTGCGCGCTGCCGGCATCGATGTCGCCAGCCGCCGCGCCCTGTTCGGCCAGCTCACCGACCACAACAGCAACTACTTGCGCACCAAGGCTGATCGCCACGGTCATTTACTCGACGAGTTATTGGCAAAAGTGGTACACCGTTAAACTGCAAGTTTCCATTTCTCATTTCTCATCAGGCGGGCAGAACAATGACTAACAAAAGCTATCCGGTGGTGTGCGGTACCGAGGACATTCTGCGTTCCTTGTGCGACTCGGTGATCAAGGTGCTCGACGCCGCCACCGCGAGCCATCTGGCTTATTCCGCGATGGTGCAGCGCGTGACCCGCACCTGTCTCAAACCCGACCTGGGCTGTTTCGTGCTGTTCGACGGCGGTTTTTCCGGGCTGGTGGTGATCAATTTTTCTTCCGCTGCGGCGATGGAACTCTATGAGCGCTATATGCTCAACATGGGGCTGCCGAAGGAAGGACTGGCGAGCAATTTCACTGCCGATGAAGTGGGCAACGTCATGGGCGAGCTGATGAACCAGATCGTGGGCGACTTTACCCGCAAGGTGTCGCAGGAACTGCAAACCCACATCACCCAGAACCAGCCCAAGATGCTGGCGCTCACCAAGCAGGTGGTGCTCTCCGTCGATACCCACCTCGACCAGCCCGAGGCGCGGCGGGTGACGTTCCAGACCGAAAAGGGCAACATCTTCTATCTTGAAATGGCGATCGACCGCACCGAATTCATCAAGATCAACGAATTCGAAGCCGACGCCGCCGAGATCGACCCCGACGCCCTGATGCTGGCGGTAGCGGAGAGCAAGTTGTCCGCAGCGAGTGCGCCGCCGCCGACGGCGGGCGACACCGATCAGGACGAATTGTTGAAATCGCTGGGAATGTAAGCATGGTTTTTTCATCTTTGCAGCCAGCGTCCGTGTGGCGCCATTTTTCTACCCTGTGCGCCATTCCACGTGCTTCCGGCCATGAAGAAGCGCTGCGCGCCGCCCTCGCTGCCTGGGCCCATGAGCGTGGCCTGGGGGTTAAAACCGACGCAGTGGGCAACCTGATTCTGTCCCGTCCCGCCAGCGCCGGTTATGACGACCGCCCCGGCGTGGTGCTGCAAGGCCATCTTGACATGGTGTGCCAGAAAAACGGCGCCAGCGCCCACAATTTTGCCCGCGACCCGATTCACGCCGAAGTGCGCGACGGCTGGGTGGTGGCGCCCGACACCACCCTCGGCGCCGACAACGGCATCGGCGTGGCGCTGGCGCTGGCGGCGCTGGAAGCGGATGACATCGAGCATCCGGCGCTCGAAGTCCTGCTCACCGTCGATGAGGAAACGGGCATGGGCGGCGCGCGTGGTCTGCACGCCGAGGCATTGTCCGGGCGGCTGTTGCTCAACCTCGACACCGAAGAGTGGGGCGAAGTCTATCTGGGCTGCGCTGGCAGCGCCGACGTGCTGATTAACGCCGAATTCCCCACCGAGCCGCGTTCCGTGGCCGAGGTGGCGGGTTGGCAGGCCGTGAGCTTGCGCCTGACGGGCCTGGTCGGCGGTCACTCCGGCATCGACATTCATCGCCAGCGCGGTAATGCGATCAAGCTCCTGGCCCGGGTGCTGCATGGCCTGACGCAGCGTGGGGTGGAATTTCGTCTGGCCGGGTTGAACGGTGGCACGGCGCGCAATGCCTTGCCGCGTGAGGCGGAAGCCGTGCTGCTGGTGGCCGACCTTGAGCGCCTGCGCGAAGCAGGCGCCGCGCTCGTCGCGCTCCTGAGAGAAGAGCTGTCGGGCGTGGATGACGGCTTGCGCGTCGACATCCTGCCCGCGCCCCTGCCTGCCACGCTCTTGCATCGAGTGGCGGCACGCAACGTGATTGCCCTGCTGCACGCCTTGCCGCAAGGGGTGCGCCGCTTGAGCAACACCTTGCCCGGCGTGGTCGACACCTCGAACAACGTCGGCGTGTTGCGTCTCGATGAAGGGCGCTTGAGCGTAGACATCATGGTGCGCTCGCTGCGCGATGCCGGGGTACACGCCCTCAGCGCGGAGATCGTCGATCTGTGCGCGCTGGGCGGCATCCATGCCCGGATTACCGCGCCCGCGCCGGGATGGACGCCGAACCCCGACTCCGCCCTGCTTGCCCTGGTCAAAGACGTCTACCGGCAAAATTCTGGCGGCGAAGCGACGACCCAGGTGATCCACGCCGGGCTGGAATGTGGCCTGTTCGCCGCGCTGTGGCCGGAGATGGATATCGTCTCCTTCGGCCCCACCATCCATGGCGCGCATGCGCCGGGAGAGCGGGTCGAGATCGCGTCAGTGGAAAAAGCGTGGCGTCTTCTCACCGGCGTGCTCGCCGCGATTCCGCCACGGTCATGAGCGCGGCGGTTTAGAATACGCGCCCTTGTCCCGTTTTTTGCCGATGCGCTACGAACTCCTGATTGGTCTGCGTTACACCCGCTCGCGCAAGCGTGCGCAAGGGCGCAACCGCTTCATCTCCTTCATCTCGCTGGTTTCCATGCTGGGCATTGCGCTCGGCGTCACCGCGCTCATCGTCGTGCTCTCGGTGATGAACGGCTTCCAGGAAGAGTTGCGCAACCGCACCCTGGGAGTGGCCTCGCATATCGAGATCGAAGCCATGGACGGCAGCGTGCGCGCCTGGCAGCAACTCGCGGAAGAAACCGCGCAGCACCCCGAAGTGCTCGCCACCGCGCCTTACGTGCAGGAGCAGGGTATGCTGATCGCGGGCGATGCGGTGCAGGGCACGATGGTGCGCGGCATCCTGCCCGTGCTGGAAAATCAGGTCGCCGATTTTGCCCAGTACATGAAGTCGGGCGAACTCGACGCCCTCGAAGGCGGGCGCTTCGGCATCGTGCTTGGCCGCGATCTGGCACGCTCGCTGCGGGTGCAGCGCGGCAGCAAGCTGACCCTGGTCGCGCCGCAAGGGCTGGTGACGCCCGCCATGGTGATGCCCCGCGTGCGCCAGTTTGAAGTGGTCGGCATTTTCGATGCCGGGCAGATTCAATATGACGCCGGTTTGGCGCTCATCCATCTGGCCGACGCCCAGGCCCTCTACCGCCTGGGCGATGACGTCAGCGGGGTGCGCCTGCGTCTGGCCGATCTCTTCGCCGCCCCGCGGGTGGCGCGTGAGCTGGCGAACATGATCAGCACGCCCGGTCTGATGCTGCGCGACTGGACCCGCATCCACGCCAATTTCTTCCGCGCCGTGGCGCTGGAAAAAACGATGATGAACCTGATCCTGTTCCTGATCGTCGGGGTGGCGGCGTTCAACATCGTCTCGACCCTGATCATGAACGTGCAGGAAAAATACGCCGACATCGCCATCCTGCGCACCCTGGGCGCAAGCCCGGCCTCGATCATGGTGATTTTCATCATTCAGGGCACGATCATCGGCATGGTCGGCATCCTCGCCGGCTTGCTGGCGGGCCTGGCGGTCGCCAACAATCTCGACATCGTGATTCCGGCGCTGGAAAAAATCACCGGCCTCACCTTGTGGAACAAAGAGATCTACTACATCTCCGAGCTGCCCTCGAAAGTGCTGTTGAGCGACGTCGTGACCATTCTCTCGATCTCCTTTGTCCTCACCCTGCTGGCGACGCTGTACCCCAGTTGGCGCGCGGCGAAAGTCAAACCGGCGGAGGCGCTGCGTTATGAATGAGCAAGCGCCACCGATCCTCGTCTGCCGCGGGCTGGAAAAGCGTTTCCGCGAAGGCGCCGACGCGGTGAAAGTCCTGAACGGCGTCAGCCTTGAAGTCGCCCGTGGCGACCGCGTGGCGATTGTGGGCGCTTCCGGTTCCGGCAAAAGCACCCTGCTGCACCTGCTCGGCGGGCTGGACGTACCAAGCGCCGGCACGGTGAGCCTGATGGGGCAGGATTTCTCCACGCTCTCCGACACCGCCCGCGGCAGGCTGCGCAACCGCGCACTCGGCTTCGTCTACCAGTTTCACCACCTGCTGCCCGAATTTTCCGCGCTGGAAAACGTCGCCATGCCGCTCTACATCCGCCGTGTGGACAGGACGGAAGCCAACGCCCGCGCCGAAGCCATGTTGCGCGAAGTCGGCCTCGGCCACCGCCTCGACCATGCGCCGGGCGAACTCTCCGGCGGCGAACGCCAGCGCGCCGCCATCGCCCGCGCCCTGGTGACCAACCCCGCCTGCGTGCTGGCCGACGAGCCCACCGGCAACCTCGACCGCCACGCCGCCGAAACCGTGTTCGACCTCATGCTCGCGCTCAACGAACGTCTGGCGACCAGTTTCGTCATCGTCACCCACGACGAGCGCCTGGCGCAGCGCAGCCAGCGCATTTTGCGGCTGGTGGACGGGGTGCTGCAGGAGGGCTGTAGAGGATGATCGCGCTCAAAATCCAACTCGCCGACCAGCCCGCAGCAGCTTTTCTTCGCGGGTTTTCCCATGCTTAGTTACCGCCACGCCTTTCATGCCGGCAATCATGCCGATGTGCTCAAACACTTCGTGCTGGTGGAATTGCTCAATTACTACCGCCAAAAAGACAAGCCGTGGACGTATATCGACACCCACGCCGGAGCGGGCTGTTATGCGCTTGGCAGTGAGGTGGCGGCGAAAACCGGAGAATTCACTGACGGCATCGGGCGTTTGTGGGCGCGGGAGGATTTGCCCGCGATTGTGCAGGATTATGTCGCCGCCGTGCGCCAGTTCAATCCGTCCGGACGCCTGGTGTTTTATCCCGGCTCGCCCGCGCTGGCGATGACTTTGGCGCGGGCGCAGGACAGTCTGCGCCTGTTCGAGCTTCATCCGGCGGATTTGCGCGCCTTGCAGCAGACCTTTGGCAAGGAAGCGCGGGTGAAGATTAATGGCGCGGATGGATACAGCGGCCTGAAAAGCCTGCTGCCGCCGCCCTCGCGTCGCGCCGTGGTGCTGATCGACCCGCCTTACGAGGTAAAAGACGATTACCGCCGGGTGCTTGAGGTGTTGGCGGAGGCGATGCAGCGTTTTCCGACGGGTTGTTATGCCCTGTGGTATCCGCTGCTCGATCGCGCCGAGTCGCGCCGCCTGCCGGAGAAACTCGCCGGGCTGGAGGCAGGGAGTTGGCTTGATGTGCGCCTGATGACCCGGCACCCGCCTGCGGAGGGTCTGGGGCTGTATGGCAGCGGGCTTTATCTGATCAATCCACCCTGGGTGTTGCCGGAGCGGCTGGAAAAGGTGCTGCCGTGGTTGACAGAGGTATTGGGGATTGATGAGGGCGCGGGCTTCGAGCTGGATTACCAGATCGAGTAGGGGCAGGTTCTTTTATAAGGATTCGGATTCATGACTGCTGTGCGAGTGGCGATTGCCGGTGCTTCGGGCCGGATGGGCAAGATGTTGGTGGAGGCGGCGCTCAAGGACGAAGGCGTTGAGCTTGTGGCGGCTTTTGACCGTCAGGGCGCGCCTGCCATCGGGCACGATGCCGGGGAAGGGATCGGGGTGACGAGCGGGGTCAGGATTACGGAGGACGCGGCGGCGGCGATTGCTGCGGCGGACTGCGTGATCGACTTTACCCGTCCCGAGGGGACGCTTGTTCATCTGGCGCACGCGGTGCAAGCGGGCAAGGCGATGGTGATCGGCACCACCGGGTTTGACGCGGCGGGCAAGGCGGCGATCTCCGAGGCGGCGAAGACCATCCCGCTCGTGTTTGCGCCCAATATGGCAGTGGGGGTCAATGCGGTGTTCAAGCTGCTCGACGTGGCGGCGCGCATTCTGGCTGAAGGCTACGACGTTGAGGTGATCGAGACGCATCACCGCTTCAAGGTCGATGCGCCCTCGGGCACTGCGCTGCGCATGGGGGAGATCGTCGCCCAGGCGCTTGACCGCGAGCTTGACGAGTGTGCGGCGTATGGACGTCACGGCGTGACCGGCGAGCGCAAGGCGGAGACGATCGGTTTTTCCGCGATCCGCGGCGGTGACGTGGTGGGCGACCACACCGTGCTGTTCGCCGGTATCGGTGAACGGATCGAGATCACCCACAAGTCGGGCAGCCGCATGTCTTACGCCCTGGGTTCGCTGCGCGCGGCGCGGTTTCTGGCCGGACGTGGCAAGGGCTTGTTCGACATGCAGGACGTGCTCGGGCTGCGCTGAACCCTGAAAAGCGGAAGGTATCCGCCGACACAGGAACCTTCTCCATGCGCAGCAAAGCATCGGCATCGGATTGCGTGAGAGCGTCGTCGGTCATGAGCGGAACGCCTAAATCCATCCAGCCGAGAGCGCCTCGGCCTGCTGCAACACGGTCTGCACCGCCGCGTCCTGCAAATCCGGTGGATAGCCGTACTTGCGCAGGATGCGCTTGACCAGCACCCGCATCCGGGCGCGCGCCGAATCGCGGTGCGCCCAATCCACCGAGATGTTGCCTTTCAGGTTCACCAGCAGTTCGTGGGCGATGAGCTTGAGTTTGTCGTCACCCATGGCCTGCACCGCCGAATCATTCTCGGCCAGCGCGTCGTAGAAGGCGATTTCCTCATCGGACAGACCCGCTTCTTCGCCACGTTGCCGCGCCGCGCGGATGTCCTTCGCCAACTGGATCAATTCAGCCAGAACTTCGGCGGTGGTGATGGCATTGGCGTGGTAGCGCGCCACGGCATCTTCCAGCCGTTCGGAGAACGCCCGTGTTTGCACGATGTTGGCCTTGCTGCGCGAGCGGATGCCGTCGTTGATGAGCTTGCGCAAGGCTTCCAACGCAAGGTTCTTCTTCTGCATCTGCTGCACTTCGGCGAGGAATTCATCCGAGAGAATCGAGATATCCGGCGACTGAATGCCTGCCGCCTTCAGGATGTCCACGATCTCGGTCGAGACCACCGCGCGGCTGACGATCTGCTGGATGGCGAAGTCGCGTTCCTGTGACGTGACGCCGGAACCTGTGGCGCTCTTGACCAACGCGGCGCGAATAGCCTGGAAAAAGCCCGCGTCCTCCCGAATCTTGCGCGCTTCATCCGAGGCCGAGGCCAGCGCATACGCCTTCGACAAAGCCAGTACCGCATCCTGATAGCGACGTTGGGCGTTCTTCTTGCCGTCCGCTGTGGTTTCCGCAGCGGCCCATTGCTGCTGCTTGTCGAGTATCCATTCGATGGCTCCGGCCATCATCGCCAGACGCTGCTGCGGCGTGCCGTTCAAGGCCGTGGCGTAGTCGAAGCCGTGGTACATATCGCGCACCACTTCGTACTTCTCCAGCAACACCGCCACGGCCTGCGTTTCATCAACGCCCGTGCTGGCTTGATCGCGCGCCGAATATTGCGCCAGCGCCGATTTCAGGTTCTGCGCGATGCCGATGTAATCGACGATCAACCCGGCTGGCTTGTCGCGGAACACGCGGTTGACGCGCGCGATGGCCTGCATCAGCCCGTGGCCCTGCATCGGTTTATCGACATACATCGTGTGCATGCACGGCGCGTCAAACCCGGTGAGCCACATGTCGCGCACGATGACGAGCTTCAGTGGGTCTTTGGCGTCACGCGCGCGCTTGGCCAGCAGATCGCGCCGCGCCTTGTTGCCGATGTGCTGCTGCCATTGCGGCGGGTCGCTGGCCGCGCCGGTCATCACGATCTTGAGCGCTCCGGCGCCATCGTCGGTGCTGTGCCAGTCCGGGCGCAGCTTGACGATTTCGTCATACAGCGCCACGGCGATGCGGCGGCTCATGCACACCACCATCGCCTTGCCGTCCAGCGCGGCGACGCGATCCTCGAAGTGCGCCACCAAATCCTTCGCCACCAGCGCAAGGCGTTTGTCGCTGCCGACCAGTTTTTCAACCGTCGCCCATTTTGCCTTCAACTTTTCCTGCTCAGTGACAGCTTCGTCCTCGGTCAATGCCTCCACTTCGGCGTCGAGCTTCGGCTTTTCGTCCTCATCCAGTTCAATGCGCGCCAGCCGCGATTCGTAATAGATCGGCACCGTCGCGCCGTCTTCCACCGCACGGCTGATGTCGTACACGTCGATGTAGTTGCCGAACACCGCCGGGGTGTTCACGTCCGTCGCTTCAATCGGCGTGCCGGTGAAACCGATGAACGAAGCCTTGGGCAGCGCGTCGCGCAGGTACTTGGCGAAGCCGTAGGACACCTCGCCGGTTTTGGAATCGACTTTTACGCGGAAACCGTACTGCGAGCGGTGCGCTTCGTCGGCGATGACGACCACATTGCGGCGCGTAGTCAGCGGCTCCGCCACCTCGCCGAACTTCTGCAAGGTGGTGAAGATCACGCCGCCGGAGGCCCGCGCCAAGCTTTGCTGCAAATGCTCGCGGCCTTCGGCCTGTACTGGCGTCTGGCGGATCAGGTCGCGGCACATCGAGAAGGTGGCGAACAACTGGTCGTCCAGATCGTTGCGGTCGGTCAGCACCACCAGCGTCGGGTTCTCCATCGCTGGATGCTTCACCAGCCGCCCGGCGTAAAAGGCCATCAACAGGCTTTTGCCGGAGCCTTGCGTATGCCAGATCACGCCCGCGCGGCGGTCGCCACGCGCTTGCGTCGCCACGCTGGGCAGGCCGTAGGACGCCGGTTCCTCGGCCACGCCTTGCCTTGGGTCGGCGGCGCGAATAGTCGATTCGACGGCGCGATTGACGGCATGGAACTGGTGATAGCCCGCCACGATCTTCACAAGGCCCGAACCGGTCTCGCCGAACACGGTGAAATACCGCAGCAGGTCGAGGAAGCGTTGCGGCGCGAATACGCCTTCGATCAGCGTTGCCAGTTCCGGCGAGCCTTTGGGTGCGACCTCGCGGCCATCCGTGGTACGCCACGGCATGAAGCGTTCCAGATCGGCGGACAGCGAGCCCACGCGCGCCGCGACCCCATCGGACGTAACCAGCAGCGCGTTGCTGTGGAACAGCGCCGGAATCTGCTGCTTGTAGGTCTGCAACTGGTTGAACGCGCCGACCATGTTCGCGCCCGCGCTGCCGGGGGCTTTCAGTTCGATCACCGCCAGCGGCAGGCCGTTGACGAACAGCACCACGTCCGGCCTGCGGTTGACTTGACCGCTGATGACCACGAACTGCTGCACGGCCAGCCAGTCGTTGCGTTCGGGCGCATCGAAATCGAGCAGCGCCACCTTGCCCGCCGTCAGTACGCCATCGTCGCCGTAGTATTCAACATCCACGCCTTCGGTCAGCAGCGTGTGGATGCGGCGGTTTTCTTCCAGCAGGGCAGGGAACACGGACTGCGTGAGCTTGCGAATGGCATCCGCACGCGCCTCCGGCGGCAGGTGCGGGTTGAGTCGCCACACCGCATCTTCCAGCCGCTTTTGCAGCACTACCACGTCATGACTATCACGTTCCGGCACGCTGCCGTCCGGGCCGATGATCTCATCCGATGTCGCCGCATAGCCGAGCGCCCGGAATTGCGAGAGCAGTACCCGTTCGAGGTCGTGTTCAGAGAGAAAGGACATCAGCACAACTCCCGTTCGTCATTGTCGCAAGGGTTTTTCGTGAAAAAACAATCTTCTTTCCAGCGTAACGGATTTTCTTCGATATAGCGGGCGATGCGGGCGTAATCCTCATCATTGCGGATGATATGGTCGTGAAACGAACGCTGCCAAGGCGAAAACCCCAAGGCACGGGAAACTGCCCCCTTGAAACCTTGCACCATGTTTGAAACCGACGGTTGTTTGGCATTTCTCCGAACGGCGGGACGATTGCCATCGGCGGGACGATTGCCATCGGCGGGACGATTGCCATCGTCCCCTACAACGGCGGCGACGTGCATGGATGGAAATTCGCCCGTCGATGGCAATCCGTCCGCTTCCCCCAATTCACCCCGCCGTACCCCACTATCCAACGTCAGGATGAAATGCGAATGATTTGGCATGATGACGAATTGCTCAACCGTGCATTCGCTGCGGATTTCCGATACCCGTTCCAGTTCCGCCTTGACCAAAAGACCGCACGGGTTCAAGACCATTTTGCCTTGGTTAACATGACCGAACAAATGGGCCTTGTCTTTGGTGCACAGGGTAATGAAGTAACAGCCGTTTTGCGAATAATCGTAATATTTCAAGCGCGTGCGCTTGCGAACAGGCAAGCGCCCAATCTGCGTCGTGTACTTGTCGGACGGATTGCCCCCCGTGCACGTCGCCGCCCCTACGTATGCGCTGGATGGATTGTGATCCATGCACATTGCCGTCGTAGGGGACAATGGCAATCGTCCCGCCAGCATGGGCATGTCACGCGAAGCGGGCGGATTGCCATCCGCCCCTACGTATGCGCTGGATGGATTGTGATCCATGCACATTGCCGTCGTAGGGGACGATGGCAATCGTCCCGCCCACATGGTCGCGTTGCGCCCATCCAAGCTCATGTCGCTCGTTCCACGATTTTTTCCGCATCTTTCACCCGAAGTTGGCCGGAGATAAGGCGCGGCAGCAGCGCGTCGCGCAAATTGGCGAGAGTGCGAGCCTGCAATGCGTTGTTGATGGTTTGCTCAAACAACGGCGCGATGATGGCATCATGCTTAGCCATCGCATCGGGCGGCGGCACGGCGACTTTGGCGGCGGTGAGGTGGCCGCGCTGAATGTGGCCCATCGTTGTCGCCTTGCCTGCGGCGATGGCGCGGAAGTCGGCGAGGTGCTGGTGCGTGGCGAAGTAATAGAACCACTTGGGTACTTCGCGCGAGGTGATTTTGAACAGATGCTGGTTCAACGCGCCGCGTCCGCCCGTCCACACCTCGACTTCCAGCGAACCCGACCACGAGAACAGCACATCGCCATTCTCGACGATGTATTCGGGCTTGAGGCGCGCGCTGGCCTTGTCCGCGCCGTTCGTGTTGCCCGCGCGAAGCTGCGCGATTTTGATGACGGGCAGAAACTCGGCGTCGCTTTCGGGTGGAAACTTTTGCAGCGCCAGACCGTTGAGGTAGTCGGCAATCGCGTCAAGCGAGGTCACCCGCCATCCTTTCGGAATCAATCCCAGTTCCGATTCCTGCATGCCCTGCGCGGGCACACTGTCGAAATCCACGAACCAAGACTTGAACAGCGCACGGGCCATCGCTTCCAGCGTTTCGTTGCTGCGGCGGTTGAGTTCGATTTTGTCGTCCAGTGCACCGAGGATGTGGGCGATAGCGCGTTGTTCTGCGATTGGTGGGAGCGGGATTTGTAATTCGGCAAGTGCTTTGCCGGTCAGATGCTTGATGGTTGTTCCGGTGAAATACGGTTCAAGACGGCCAGTGCGCCCCGCGAACGTGAGCCAGTAGAACAGGTAGTAATTGTTTAGCCCGTCTTTCGGCCTTACGCGATGCAATGCCTTTTGAATCTTCATGCCCGGCAGTTCTTCGCGCCAGATTGCACAGCGTCCCGGTTCACCGCCCTCGCAAACAATCAAGTCGCCATCGCGAATGCCATAGCGTTCGGTTTCGTGCGGCTCGAACTTCATTTGTGCCAAGTCGGCAAGGTCGAACTGCCCCCAGCGCACATTGCTGTTGCCGAGGTAAGGCGCGAGCGTGCCTTTGTTCTTATTGGCGTCGAGCATCTTGCCGAGACTCGAATCAACGTGGTCGCCCAAGCGAACAGTCGGCCACTCAGACGCCATAACCCAACACTCCCAACTTTTCGCGGATGACAACATCCAATTCCGCGCCGCGCTTCGTCTGTTCAAACAACTGCGTGGTCAACCGCTGCATCTTGTCCGCGAACGCCTCGTCGTCCTCGCCCTCCGCTTCCGCGCCGACATAGCGCCCTGGCGTCAGCACATGGTCGTGCTTGCGGATTTCGTCGAGCGCGGCGGATTTGCAGAAACCGGGATTATCCGAATATTCGCCCGCATCGGCTTCACCGCGCCAAGCGTGGTAGGTGGCGGCGATGCGTGAGATTTCCTTATCGGTCAGTTCGCGCCGCGTGCGATCCACCAGCACGCCCATCTTGCGCGCATCGATGAACAGCACTTCGCCGCGCCGGTCGCGCAGCTTGCTGTTTTTGGCCAGCCCGTTGCTGCGGTCTTTTGCCAGAATCCACAGACAGGCCGGAATCTGTGTGGAGTAGAACAACTGCCCCGGCAGCGCCACCATGCAATCCACCGCGCCCGCTTCGATCATCGCCTTGCGGATGTCGCCTTCGCCGCTCTGCTGCGAACTCATCGAGCCGTTGGCCAGCACCACGCCCGCAAAGCCGTGGGGGCTGAGGTGATGGAAGATATGTTGCAACCAGGCATAGTTGGCATTGCCCACGGGCGGCGCGCCGAACTTCCAGCGCACGTCCTCACGCAAACGCTCGCCGCCCCAGTCGGAAATGTTGAACGGCGGGTTGGCGAGGATGAAGTCGGCCTTGAGGTCGCGCAACTCGTCCTTGTGGAAGCTGCCCTCGTTGTTCCACTTGATGTCCGAATCAATGCCGCGCACGGCGAGGTTCATCTTCGCCAGGCGCCAGGTGGTGTAGTTGCTTTCCTGTCCGTAGATGGCGATGTTGCCGATGCGCCCACCGTGTTCGAGCACAAACTTCTCGCTCTGTACGAACATGCCGCCGCTGCCACAGCAGGGGTCATACACGCGCCCATGGTACGGTTCCAGCATTTCCACCAACGTGCGCACGACCGAGCGCGGCGTGTAGAACTCGCCGCCGCGCTCGCCTTCCGCGCCTGCGAACTGACCGAGGAAGTATTCATAGACGCGCCCCAGCACGTCGCGGGACTTGTCGTTGCCTTCGTTCAGCGCAATGCCGGAGATCAGGTCGATCAACTCGCCCAACATCACCTTGTTGAGCGCGGGGCGGGCGTAGTCCTTGGGCAGCACGCCTTTGAGGGATTCGTTGTCTTTCTCGATGGCGCGCATGGCGTCGTCGATCAGGGTGCCGATGCTGCTCTGTTTGGCGTTGGCTTGCAGATGCGACCAGCGCGCCTCCTTCGGCACCCAGAAGATGTTGTCAGCGAGGTATTCGTCCTTGTCCTCGGCGGCTGCCGCATCCTCAAACAGCAGTTGCGCATGGCGCGACTCGAAGGCGTCGGAGATGTATTTCAGGAAAATCAGCCCCAAGGCGACGTGCTTGTAGTCGCTGGGTTCCATGTTGCCGCGCAGCTTGTCGGCGGTCTTGAATAGCTCCGCCTCGAAGCCGAGGTTGCCGCCGTTGTTGTCGTTCTGTGGCATTGCGTGTTGTCCTATGAGCGTGCTGGATCGTTCAGTACGACCAGAAATTCGGTTGCCAGCGTGGACATGGACGGAAACCGGACCATCGGCACGTCACGGCCCGTGGCGGCGACCTTGGGTGCATCGGGGCGGCGAATCCCGACAACGCAGCGTTTCATCCGGGTTGTCCTGACGGAAATGATGAAGTCAGAATCTTATCAGTGTGGCACAGAGTAGTGTTTGCCCTGGAGGGGGGAAAAGCGTTATAATTCCCCGGTTACGACAGCGGGATTGGCCATGCGCCTGTCCCGTTTTTTTGCATGTGGAGCGAGGGTTTTTCGCAACGTGGTGTTGCGTCCCTGCCGTTCCGGTCAAATCCAGGAGTCTCTTGTGAGTGCGTTTCCGCCTGCCCTGCTTGCACTTGCCGATGGCACGGTTTTTCATGGTGGTGGAATAGGAGCGGTCGGGAAGACGGTGGGCGAGGTGGTGTTTAACACCTCGATGACGGGCTATCAGGAAATCCTGACCGATCCGAGCTACTGCCGCCAGATCGTTACCCTGACCTATCCTCATATCGGTAATACCGGGGTCAACCCCGAGGACGTCGAGGCCGCGCAGGTGCATGCGGCGGGTCTGGTGATCCGCGACCTGCCGATTCTGCCGTCCAGTTTCCGCGCGACCCAGCGCCTTGACGATTATCTGCGTGCGCAGGGCATCGTCGCGATTACGGGCATCGATACGCGCAAACTGACCCGTGTGCTGCGGGAGAAAGGTGCGCAGGCGGGCTGTATCGTGACCGGCGCGACGACGGATGTCACGCTGGATGCCAATGATGCGATTGCGCAGGCGCGGGCTTTTCCGGGGCTGGCGGGCATGGATCTGGCAAAAGTGGTCAGCGCCGCAGCGCCTTTTGCGTGGACAGAAACCGAGTGGAAGCTCGGCCAGGGTTACGGTGAGCAGGGCGAGCCGCGATTTCATGTCGTGGCCTATGATTTCGGCGTCAAGCGCAACATTCTGCGCATGCTGGCGACGCGCGGCTGTCGCCTGACCGTGGTGCCGGCGCAGACGTCGGCCAAAGACGTGCTCGCGCTCAAGCCGGATGGCGTGTTCCTCTCCAACGGGCCGGGCGATCCCGAGCCCTGTACTTACGCGATCGATGCGATCCGTGAACTGCTTGCCGCCCGGGTGCCGACCTTCGGTATCTGTCTGGGGCATCAGTTGCTTGCGCTGGCGTCCGGGGCGAAGACGCTGAAGATGAAGTTCGGCCACCACGGCGCCAATCATCCGGTGAAGGATCTGGATACCGGACAGGTGTTGATCACCAGCCAGAATCACGGCTTCGCGGTCGACCCCGCGACCCTGCCGCCCAACCTGCGCATCACCCACGTTTCGCTTTTTGATGGCTCCAACCAGGGCATCGCCCGCACCGATGTGCCGGCGTTCTCCTTCCAGGGGCACCCGGAAGCAAGCCCCGGCCCGCACGATGTCGGCTACCTGTTCGATCGTTTCGTCAAATTGATCGAAGCGCGCGGCTGAACGACGCATCTTCAGCGGGGGCGACCCCGCACCTCCAGTTTTTCCGAGGCAAGGCAATGCCCAAACGTACAGATATTCAGAGCATCCTGATCATTGGCGCCGGCCCGATCATCATCGGCCAGGCGTGTGAGTTCGACTACTCCGGCGCGCAGGCGTGCAAGGCGCTGCGGGAGGAGGGCTACCGCGTCGTGCTGGTCAATTCCAACCCGGCGACGATCATGACCGATCCGGGCACGGCGGACGTGACTTATATCGAGCCGATCACCTGGCAGGTGCTGGAACGCATCATCGACAAAGAACGCCCGGACGCGATTCTGCCCACCATGGGCGGGCAGACCGCGCTCAACTGTGCGCTGGATCTGGCGCGGGAAGGGGTGCTGGAAAAATACGGCGTCGAGCTGGTCGGCGCCTCGCAGACGGCGATCGACAAGGCCGAAGACCGGCTGAAGTTCAAGGACGCGATGACCCGCATCGGCCTCGGTTCGGCGCGTTCCGGCATCGCCCACAGCATGGAAGAAGCCTTGCAGGTGCAGGGCGGCATCGGCTTTCCGGCGATCATCCGCCCCAGCTTCACCCTGGGCGGCACCGGCGGCGGCATCGCCTACAACATGGAAGAGTTCCGCGATATTTGCAAACGCGGCCTCGAAGCCAGCCCGACCAACGAGCTCCTGATTGAAGAGTCGTTGCTGGGGTGGAAAGAATTCGAGATGGAGGTGGTGCGCGACAAGGCGGACAACTGCATCATCGTCTGTTCGATCGAAAACCTCGACCCGATGGGGGTGCACACCGGCGACTCGATCACCGTGGCCCCGGCGCAGACCCTCACCGACAAGGAATACCAGATCCTGCGTAACGCCTCGATTGCGGTGTTGCGCGAGATCGGCGTCGATACCGGCGGCTCCAACGTCCAGTTCGCGATCAACCCCAGGGATGGGCGCATGATCGTGATCGAGATGAACCCGCGTGTGTCGCGCTCCTCGGCGCTGGCCTCCAAAGCTACGGGCTTTCCGATTGCCAAGGTCGCGGCCAAGCTCGCGGTGGGCTATACGCTCGATGAGCTGAAAAACGACATCACCGGCGGCGCAACCCCGGTGTCGTTCGAGCCGTCGATCGACTACGTGGTGACCAAGGTGCCGCGTTTTGCGTTCGAGAAATTTCCCCAGGCCAACGACCGCCTGACCACGCAGATGAAGTCGGTGGGCGAGGTGATGGCGATAGGCCGCACCTTCCAGGAATCGTTCCAGAAGGCGCTGCGCGGGCTGGAAGTGGGCGCTTACGGTCTTGACGAGGTTGAGGTCGATCAGGGCGATCTCGAACACGAGCTGGCCAATCCGGGGGCGCAGCGGATCTGGTTTGTCGGCCAGGCCTTCCGCGAAGGCTACACCCAGGATCAGGTGCACGCCCTGACCAAAATCGACCCGTGGTTCCTTGCCCAGATCGAGGATATCGTCATAACGGAAAAGGCGCTCATGGGCCGCTCGCTCAAGGCGATTGCTGCGGCTGAACTGAGAGGACTCAAGCGCAAGGGGTTCTCCGACCGCCGTCTGGCCAGGTTGTTTGGCGCCGACGAGACCGCGGTGCGGCTGCAGCGCCACGCCCTGGGGGTGAGGCCGGTGTACAAGCGCGTCGATACCTGCGCGGCGGAGTTCGCTTCGGCGACCGCGTACATGTATTCGTCCTACGATGACGAGTGCGAGGCGCGCCCCACCGGGCGCAAGAAGATCATGGTGCTCGGCGGCGGGCCGAACCGCATCGGGCAGGGCATCGAGTTCGACTATTGCTGCGTGCATGCGGCGCTGGCGCTGCGGGAAGACGGTTACGAGACCATTATGGTCAACTGTAATCCCGAGACGGTGTCGACCGACTATGACACCTCCGACCGGCTTTATTTCGAGCCGATCACGCTCGAAGACATCCTCGAAATCGTCAACGTCGAACAGCCGACCGGGGTCATCGTCCAGTTTGGCGGCCAGACGCCGTTGAAACGCGCCCGCGCACTGGAACAGAACGGCGTGCCCATCATCGGCACCAGCCCGGACATGATCGACGCCGCCGAAGACCGCGAGCGTTTCCAGAAGCTGCTCACCGATCTGGGCCTGCGCCAGCCGCCCAACCGCACCGCCCGCACCCCCGAGGATGCCGTGCGCCTCGCCGCCGAAATCGGCTATCCGCTGGTGGTGCGCCCTTCCTATGTGCTGGGCGGGCGGGCGATGGAAATCGTGCATGAGCAGAAAGACCTTGAACGCTACATGCGTGAGGCGGTCAAGGTTTCCAACGAATCGCCGGTGCTGCTCGATCGCTTCCTCAACGACGCCACCGAGGTCGACGTCGATGCGCTCTCCGATGGCGAGCAGGTGATTATCGGCGGCATCATGGAGCACATCGAACAGGCCGGGGTGCACTCGGGCGACTCCGCGTGTTCGCTGCCGCCTTACACCCTCTCGCCTGCGCTGCAGGACGAATTGCGCCGCCAGACCAAGGCGATGGCGAAGGCGCTCAACGTCTGCGGGCTGATGAATGTGCAGTTCGCCATTCAGGGCGAGGGCGCTGAAGCCAGGGTCTTCGTGCTGGAAGTCAATCCGCGCGCCTCGCGCACCGTGCCCTTTGTGTCGAAAGCGTGTTCCCTGCAGCTCGCCAAGATCGCGGCGCGCTGCATGGCCGGGCAGAGTCTGGCGAGCCAGGGCGTGAGCGGCGAGGTCGTGCCGCCGTATTACTCGGTGAAAGAGGCTGTGTTCCCCTTCGTCAAATTCCCCGGCGTCGACACCATCCTCGGCCCGGAAATGAAATCGACCGGCGAAGTGATGGGGGTGGGGCGCTCGTTTGCCGAAGCCTTCATCAAGAGCCAGCTTGGCGCCGGGACGCGGCTGCCGGGGGCGGGTACGGCCTTCATCAGCGTCAAGCAGTCTGATCGCGGGGCGGCGATTGAAGTGGCGAGCGCACTGCGCGAGCTGGGCTTCGATCTGGTGGCGACACGCGGCACGGCGGCGGCGATCGAAGCCGCCGGGATTCCGGTGCTTGCGGTCAACAAGGTCAACGAAGGACGACCGCATATCGTTGACATGATCAAGAACGACGATATTGCTTTTGTCATCAACACGGTGGAAGAGAGCCGTCAGGCGGTGGCCGATTCGCGTTCGATTCGCACCAGCGCACTGGCAGCCAAAGTCACCATTTTTACGACCATCGAAGGTGCGCGTGCGGCATGTATGGGCATGCGCCACCTCGCCGGGGGCGAAGTCTATGCGCTCCAGGATCTCCACGCTGAGCTGAACAGGAACCCATGAGCAAGATTCCTCTTACCATTGTGGGCGCTGAAGCCCTGCGGGTCGAGCTGCACCGGCTGAAAACCGTCGACCGCCCTTCGGTGATCGCCGCGATTGCCGAGGCGCGCTCCCACGGCGACCTGTCCGAGAACGCCGAGTACGAAGCCGCCAAGGAGCGCCAGGGCTTCATCGAAGGCCGCATTCTCGAAGTCGAGAGCAAGCTCTCCAACGCCCAGATCATCGACCCCGCGCTGCTGGACGCCGATGGTCGTTGCGTGTTCGGCGCGACGGTGACGCTCGAAGACATGGATTCCGGCACGACCGTGACTTACCAGATCGTCGGCGACGACGAGGCCGACATCAAGGTGGGCAAAATCTCGGTCAGCTCCCCCGTTGCCCGCGCCCTGATCGGCAAATACGCCGGCGACATCGCCGAAGTCCAGGCGCCCGGTGGCGTGCGCGAATACGAAATTACCGGGGTTGTCTACCAATGAGCATGGCGCGGCGGGGTGTGCTGGATGCCATCGCGCTCATCGCCGTCACCCTGTGGGTGGGGAGCATGTGGGCGGTGGGCTATCTGGCGACGCCGACGCTCTTTGCCATGCTCGACGACCGCACCCTCGCGGGCAATGTCGCCGGACAACTGTTCGCCGTGGTCGCCTGGATCGGCATGGCGGTGGCGCTGTACCTGCTGGCCTTGATCCTTGTGCGCACAGGGCGGGCCGCATTGCGCACCAGATTGTTCTGGGTGGTGGCGGTGATGCTTGCCTGCGTGGCGGTGGGCTATTTCGGCATTCAGGCCGAGATGGCCGCGCTCAAGGCCAGCGCCGGATCGGTCGACGTGATGAACAGCGACAGCGCCTTGCGCGGGCAGTTTGCCACCCTGCACGGGGTGTCGAGCGTGATTTATCTGCTGCAGAGCGTGCTGGGCGTGGGCCTGGTCATCGGCATGCGGCGCTTGTAAAACCAGCCGGTCAGTTTTTTTAGCCGCGGGGAGAGCGTGTCCCTTTCCCTCGCCCGGCAGCGCCACCTTCCGCATACGGACGCCGGTTTTGCTGCGCACCCTGTTTGCGGCGTGTCGCGCTGCGTTTCTGCTCGGCGCTGGCGCGGGCCAGCGCCGCACGGCGGGCCGCAGCGGCAAAAGCGCCCGCAGATTTGGCGGTGGCGAGATTTTTGGGCGCGGGGGCTTTTTTCTCTGCGGGGGCTTGTTCACGCCGCGGACGCCAGAGGATGAGGATGTTGCCGATGTGTTGGA
Source organism: Betaproteobacteria bacterium (assembly GCA_025997045.1). Taxonomy (GTDB): domain Bacteria; phylum Pseudomonadota; class Gammaproteobacteria; order Burkholderiales; family Rhodocyclaceae; genus WRNU01. Next base: position 33,701 of record BNUB01000012.1, on the reverse strand, counting down.
CGGGCGCGGCTTCCAGCGTGGTACACAGTTCGGTCAGCAGCGCCGCGCGTTGTTCGCGCTCCGTGCCCTGTACGCGAACCTTGATCAGTTCGTGGGCCTGGAGCGAGCGTTCCAGTTCGGCGCTCACGCTGGCAGTCAGGCCGTTGCCGGCAATGGTGACGACCGGGGAGATGTGGTGGGCGCGGGCGCGCAGGTCGTGGCGCTCGGCGGGTGTAAGCTCGATCATGATGTGCAATACCTCGACGGGGCGTGGATTCTACCTGTGATTACGCGATGAAGCGAACCAAGACCAGCAAAGCCTGGATGCGCGAGCATCTGAACGACCCCTATGTGCAACGCGCCAACGCGGAAGGGTACCGCGCCCGCGCCGCGTACAAGTTGATGGAGATCGACGACCGTGACCATCTGCTCAAACCCGGTGCGCGGGTGGTGGATCTGGGCGCGGCGCCGGGGTCGTGGTGTCAGGTGGCGGCAGCGCGCTGCGGGACGGGGGGCGGGGTGTTTGCACTCGACCTGCTGGCGGTGGAGCCGGTCGTCGGGGTGAATTTCCTCCAGGGCGATTTTTCCGACGATGCGGTGCTGGCCGAGTTCGAGCGCCGCGTGGGCGGGGACAAGGTCGATGTGGTGCTCTCCGACATGGCGCCCAATATTTCCGGGGTGGCGACCGTGGATCAGGCGCGCTCGATCATGTTGTGCGAACTCGCCCTTGATTTTGCGGCCAATCATCTCCATGTGCAGGGCAGTTTTCTGGTCAAGGTGTTCCAGGGCGAAGGCTTCATGGAATTCCGCAAGCAGATGGAGCAGCAGTTTCAGTCGGTGCAGACGCGCAAGCCCAAGGCCTCGCGTGACCGCAGCGCCGAGGTCTACCTGCTGGGCCGTCGCCAGCGATAGAACACATTAATACAGGATAGGGTTTGCCGCTGGCGGGCTTCGCCACTAGAATCCATAGCTTGTCGTGCCCGCCGAGGGCTTTTGAGGTAAGACGCTTTGAATAATCTGTTCAGAAATCTGCTGCTCTGGGTCGCTTTTGGCATCGCAATCCTGGCGGTGTTCAACCAGTTTGCCATGCAGCAGCCTGCGGTCAATACCATGGAATATTCCAAATTCATGGAAGAGGCCAAGGCCGGGCGGATCGGCAAAGTCACCGTGGATAATTCGAACCCCAGGGTTTTGCGCGTGGCGATGCAGGATAGCCGTGAGGTCACGGTATATACGCCGGGGATATTGATGGACCCGTTTATGGTGAGCGACCTGAGAAGCTACGGCGTGCAGGTGGTCGCCACCAAGCCCAGCGAAGAACAGTCACTGCTCACCAGCATTTTGGTGTCATGGTTCCCGTTCCTGATCCTGATCGGGGTGTGGATTTTCTTCATGCGCCAGATGCAGGGCGGCGGCAAGGGCGGAGCGTTCTCCTTCGGCAAGAGCAAGGCGCGCATGGTCGACGAGAACGCCAACGCGATCACTTTTGCCGATGTCGCGGGCTGCGATGAGGCCAAGGAAGAAGTCTCCGAGCTGGTCGAATTCCTGCGTGACCCGTCGAAATTCCAGAAACTCGGGGGCCGGATTCCGAAAGGCGTGCTGATGGTGGGCTCGCCCGGCACCGGTAAAACCCTGCTCGCCAAGGCGATTGCCGGTGAGGCCAAGGTGCCGTTTTTCTCCATCTCCGGTTCCGATTTCGTGGAGATGTTTGTCGGCGTGGGCGCGGCGCGGGTGCGCGACATGTTTGAACAGGCGAAAAAACACGCTCCCTGCATCATCTTCATCGACGAAATTGACGCCGTGGGCCGTCAGCGCGGCGCGGGCATGGGCGGCGGCAATGACGAGCGCGAACAGACCCTGAACCAGTTGCTGGTGGAGATGGACGGTTTTGAGGGTCAGGCCGGGGTGATCGTGGTTGCTGCCACCAACCGGCCCGACGTGCTGGACCCCGCGCTGCTGCGTCCGGGGCGCTTCGACCGTCAGGTCGTGGTGGCTTTGCCCGATATCCGCGGGCGCGAGCAGATTCTCAAGGTGCACATGCGCAAGGTGCCGATTGCGCCCGATGTCGATGCCCAGGTGCTGGCGCGGGGCACGCCCGGTTTTGCCGGGGCCGATCTGGCCAATCTGGTCAATGAGGCCGCGCTGTTTGCCGCCAGGGGCAACAAGCGTCTTGTGGACATGGACGACTTCGAGCGCGCCAAGGACAAGATCATGATGGGCTCCGAGCGCCGCTCGGTGGTGATGCCCGAAGAAGAGCGGCGCAACACCGCGTACCACGAATCCGGTCACGCGGTGGTGGCGCGCAGTCTCGACCAGACCGACCCGGTGCATAAAGTCACCATCATCCCGCGTGGTCGTGCGCTCGGCGTCACCATGCAGCTACCGACCGAAGATCGTTACAGCCAGAATCGTGATCGCCTGCTGCAAACCATCGCCGTCATGTTCGGTGGCCGCATCGCCGAAGAGCTGTTCATGCAGCAGATGACCACGGGCGCTTCCAACGACTTCCAGCGCGCCACCGACCTTGCGCGGCGCATGGTGACGCACTGGGGCATGTCGGACATCCTCGGGCCGATGGTGTATGGCGAAGAAGACAGCGAGATTTTCCTTGGCCGTCAGGTGACAACCCATCGCAACGTCTCGGAAGCGACGATGCAAAAGGTCGACGCCGAAATCCGCCGTATCGTCGATCAGCAATACGCGCTGGCGCGCAAGATTCTGGAGCAAAACCGCGCCAAGGTCGAAGCCATGACCGCCGCCCTGCTCGAATGGGAAACCCTCGACGCCGATCAGGTCAACGACATTATGGCCGGCAACCCGCCGCGCCCGCCCAAACCCACGCCCGAACCGACACGGCGCACGGACGATGACGCGGCCGCCGATGGTGGCGCGGCGCCCAACGCACCCGCGCCGGTCGCCTGAACTTTTCCCTTTGCGCTCCATGGGCCGGTACGCCGGCCCTTCTTCATTGCGGAGTCACGATGTCCCGTTTTGTCTGCGGTCGTTTTGAACTGGATCTGAGCCAACCCCGGATCATGGCGATCATCAATTTGACCGATGATTCCTTCTCCGGCGACGGCCTGCGCGGCAATGTCACCGCCGCATTACAGCGGGCGGAAAAGGCGCTGCAAGAGGGCGCGGAGATTCTTGATCTGGGCGCCGAGTCGACCCGGCCCGGCTGCGAACCGGTGCCCGAGGCACAGGAAATCGAGCGCGTCGCCGCCGCAGTTGAAGCCCTGCACGCGCTGAACGTCCCGCTGTCGATCGACACCCTGAAACCGGCGGTGATGCGGGCGGCGCTGGCTGCCGGGGCGGACATGATCAACGACATCAAGGGCTTTGAAGGGCAGGGCGCGGTGGAAGCGGTCACGGACAGCCGCTGCGGCTTGTGCGTGATGCACATGCAGGGCGAGCCGCGCACCATGCAACATCAGCCCCGCTACAACGATGTCGTGGTCGAAGTGGCGGATTATCTCGCGCGCCGGGTGCAGGTGTTTGACGCCGCCGGGGTGGCGCGCGAGCGCATCGTGCTCGACCCCGGTTTCGGTTTTGGCAAGAGCGTGGCCCATAACTACAGCATGCTCAAGCATTTCTCCCGCTTCGCAGTGGAGGGCTTGCCGGTGCTGGCCGGTTTATCGCGCAAGTCGATGCTGGGGGCCGTGACCGGCGCGCTCGTCAATCAACGCCTGGTGGCCAGCGTGACCGGGGCCGTGCTCGCGGTCGAGCATGGCGCACGTATCGTGCGGGTGCACGATGTCGCGGCCACCCGCGACGCCCTGCAAGTCTGGCGCGCCTGCGCCGAAGCCGCCTGATCAAGAAAGCAGGAAATCCGGTCATGGGAACACGCAAATATTTTGGAACTGACGGGGTGCGCGGCAAGGTCGGAGGCAAGCTCATCACCCCCGAATTCGTCATGCGCCTCGGCTACGCTGCGGGCGTTGTGCTGGTGGCGCGGCAGAAACTCCCCGCGGGCGAGCGCCCGACCGTGCTCATCGGCAAGGACACCCGCATCTCGGGTTATATGCTGGAAGCCGCGCTCGAAGCCGGTTTCTCCGCCGCAGGCGTTGATGTCATGCTGGCCGGGCCGATCCCGACGCCTGCCGTCGCCTACCTGACCCGTGCGCTGCGCCTGCAAGCCGGGGTCGTGATCTCGGCCTCGCACAATCCGTTTTACGATAACGGCATCAAATTCTTTTCCGCCGGTGGCGCCAAACTGCCCGACGCGGTAGAGGCCGAAATCGAAGCCCATCTTGAAGAGGGCATGGGGTGTGTCGAGCCTGTGCGTCTGGGGCGGGCCAAGCGCATCAATGATGCTGCCGGGCGCTACATCGAATTTTGCAAAAGCACCTTCCCGACCGAGTTCGACCTGCGCGGGATGAAAATCGTCGTCGACTGCGCCCACGGCGCCGCCTACCACATCGCCCCCGCCGTCTTTCACGAGCTGGGCGCAGAGCTCGTCAGGGTTGGCGTCGCCCCCGACGGCTTCAACATCAACGATGGCGTTGGCGCCACCAGGCCGGAATTCCTGCGCCAGACCGTCTTGTCCCATTCCGCCGACCTCGGCATCGCGCTCGACGGCGACGGGGATCGCCTGGTCATGGTCGACCGTCAGGGCGAGATTTACGAGGGCGACAAACTGCTCTACGTCATCGCCGCCGCCCGCAAAAACAGCGGGCGTCGTGACCAGAACGACGGTGTGGTCGGCACCCTGATGAGCAATCTCGGCTTCGAGCACGCCATCGCCCGTCTCGGCCTGCCTTTCGCCCGCGCCAAGGTCGGTGACCGTTACGTGCTTGAGCTGCTGCACGAAAAAGGCTGGCGCATCGGCGGCGAAAACTCGGGCCACATCATCTGCCTCGACTGCCACTCCACCGGCGACGGCATCATCTCCGCCCTGCAAGTGCTGGCCGCGCTCCGCGAACACAAGCAGACCCTGGCCCAGGCCTGCGCCGACCTGGTGTTCTACCCGCAACGCCTGATCAACGTCGACCTGTGCGCCGGTTTCGACTGGCAGGCCGACGCCGGCATCACCGCCGCCCGCGTCCGCGCCGAAACCACGCTGGGCGAAAATGGCCGCGTCTTGCTGCGCCCGTCGGGCACCGAACCGCTGCTAAGGGTGATGGTCGAAGGGCCGGACAAGGAGGTCGTTGATCGACTGGCGCACGAGATTGTGGCTGCGGTTAAGGCTGCGGTGGCGTGAGGAAGATTTCCATTTGTTTATTCCTCTTCAGGGATATTGCAGGGCTTCCATCTCTTTCATGTGGATAGATTTCAGCCCAAAGATGCCGTGGTAAACGGTGAAGTCATGTTCGGTGCCGGGTTGGCTGTATTTTCGATTTTCACGGCCTAGCTTTCCATACGAACCGGGCCTCCCGCTGCGGCGGGGCAGGGTGGTACGGCGTATTTGTACAAGCTCGCGCCATTCATAATATGCTTCCATGCGTCCGAATGGAAAATTGTGAAAGCCGATTCCATCTTTATCAATGATAATGCTTTGCTTCCAGAAATAAAATAAAATCTCGGCGATAAAAATGCTGCCGATCAGAATGATCGACCAGATGGGGGAAGCGGTAACGAGGTCGAGCCATGTTCTTGAAAATTGTTCAGAATCAAGGATGTACAGAAAGGTAAACGCGGGCAGAATGCCGAACAGGAGCGTGACGGCTGCCAGTGCATACAAAGATTGCCGGGCAAAAACCTTTAATTTTTGTCTGTCCCGGACAAAGCGATATTGTTCGCCTTCCTGCGCCGTCGGCGGCGGGGTGTCCGGAATCGGGAGATCGTTCATGCTTGCTGGCCTGTCTGGATGTGCTGAACTCCAGGAAGTGTAGTTCGGGTCGTGGCCTCGGGTAAACCGCAGGCATCATCCGACCAACACCGCCGGATTAGCGCCGCGCCGTTCCCGGTTTCCGCCTCGCATTTTCTCCAGCACCTGCAAGGTTTTGTGCCCCTTGCCTTCGCCGTATAATTCAGTAGAATACAAGTGTTGTAATTTATTCGAGGAAATGGAATGCCTGCTCATGCCAAAGCCCCAACAGCCGCCCGTGCCGCAGTTTTGTCGCAGGCGCTCACGCAGCTTGCAGCCAAACTGGACATCGGCCCGACCGAAATTGGTCAAATCATCGGTGTCAGCCAGCCAACAGCATCTCGTCTGCTGGACGGCAGCTATCTGCTGAGGGAGTCCGCGAAGGAATGGGAGCTTTCCGCGCATTTCGTTCGCCTCTACCGTTCGCTATTTTCTCTGGTGGGGGGGAATGACAGTTTGGCCAAGGGCTGGTTGCGTTCCGAAAACGACGCCTTTTCAGGTCAAACGCCCATCAAACTCATCAAACGCATCGACGGTCTGCTCAATGTCTGCGAATACCTTGACGCCCACCGTGCTCGCGTCTAACGCCCGGCCCTGGCAGGTTTCCGGCTGGCGCGCTGTCGAAGCGCAGCATCAGGTTGCCACGATGGGGCTGGTACAGGGCGACTTGCAAAAGCAGTTATTGCTGGAAGACATCCTCGAAGTATCAAAGCCGTCCATTCCGCCCCTTGCGGACGGTCTGCATTGGCTGCTCGCCACACCGTTTCGCTATTCTCCCCTTGCGCAAGGTTCACGCTTTCGCCGACGGCTTGCCCCTGGTGTTTTCTACGGCGCAGAAGAACGCGAAACCGCCTGCGCCGAACTCGGTTACTGGCGACTTCGTTTCTGGTCGGACAGTACGTTCCTGCGCAAGCAACCATGCCTCATGCAAATCACCCTGTTCGAGTTTCATGCCGCCGTAGCCTTGGGGCTTGATTTGACCCTCCCGCCGCTTGCCGAACAGCGCGCAGCCTGGACACACCCATCGGACTACAGCGCCACGCAGTCCCTTGCCGACGCCGCACGCGAGGCTAACATCGAGGCAATTCGCTACGAGTCCGTTCGCAACGCGGGTGGGCGCTGTCTGGCACTGCTGTCACCAGAGGTTTTTCGACGAGAACCTGAACCGTACCGGGGCAATCAACAGGGCTGGACGCTGCTATTGAACTTGCCCCATCAGGCGATATGGCAGCGTGACCTTTCAGCACAATGTTGGGTGTTTGATTTTGGGCAATCGATGCCGCCCTGACCAACGAGTAGAGTAGGCCTCGATACTACCGCAACAATGACAGGAGGCTGGCTTGCCGATCGGGGTAAGGACTGGTTATGATGAGGCATCTATCTCGCCACGGAAAACCAGCAAAAATGAGTACAGAGCAATGCCCCGTATGTGGTGCGCCCCGAGCGGCAGGACAAGACAACTGCGTCCGTTGTTCGTGGGACTTTTCGCCGATGTTGACGAGCGATCCGCGCCGCCTCGAAGAGCGGCTGGAGCAAGCGCGGCGGGTATGGCAAGCCGCTGTGGCGTACTACGGCGCTGAAGCGGGGAGGGCCAAGGCTGCGGGTAGCCCCGTCGCAGCGCCAGCAGCGTCCGCCAGCGAAACCTTCACCAACAGTATCGGCATGGAATTTATCCTGATTCCGGCGGGGACTTTCATGATGGGTGATGCTTCGTATGGAAATGAAAGCCCGGTGCATCGGGTAGAAATCAGTCGACCTTTTTATCTGGGCAAATACCCGGTGACGCAAGCGCAATGGGTGGCGGTGATGGGGAAGGAGAAGAACCCAAGCCACTTCGAGGGAGAACGTAATCCAGTAGAAAACGTGTCATGGAAAGATGTGCAGGCATTTATCCAGAGCCTGGAAGCAAAAGAGGGCAGGGACGGATACCGCCTGCCCACCGAAGCGGAATGGGAATACGCTGCCCGAGCGGGGACGACGAGTGATTATTCCTTTGGAAATAATCACAGTGAATTGAGGCGTTATGCGTGGTTTGACGACAATTCAGAAGGAAAAACGCATCCTGTGGGTGAAAAGCGGCCTAATCCATGGGGCTTGTACGACATGCACGGCAATGTCTGGGAATGGGTCTATGACCTGTATGGCGCTTATCCCGAAGGGGCTGTTGATCCGGATCCTTGTGGTCCTTCTGGCGGCCAGTACCGGGTGCTGCGGGGCGGTAGCTGGCACATCCCCGCCAGTTTTCTGCGGTCGGCGTACCGGATCTACTTCCCGCCGGATTTTGGCTTCGACCGCTACGGCTTCCGGCTTGCCTGCTCCCCAGGTCAATAGCAGGGCAAGAGGGAACCGGGAGCCGGAGCGACATGTGGACACACATTTGTTGTACATTGTGAGTATCCTTTTCCCCGGATACCGCCATGTCTCACACCGCTACCGCCACAAGCTCCCCCCGTCCGCGCAACGCACGGCTGGATGCGCGCGTGTCCAGCGAGCAAAAGGGCTTCTTCATGCATGCAGCCAACCTCTCCGGGCGCACCTTGAGCGAGTTCGTGATCGACAGCGCGCAGGAAGCCGCTGACCGTATCGTGCGTGAGCACGAAATTGTGCGGCTCTCACGCGAGGAGCAGATCGCCTTCGTTTCGGCGCTACTTGATCCTCCCGAAGTCAGCGAACTCCTGCGCCGTGCCGTGGCTGATTACCGGCGCAAGGTGGGCGTCTGATTGGCGCTGAAACACCTTCCCCAACAGGTCGTCGTGCTCGCTAAAACCCACTGGATTTCGGGCATGGAATGCTCATTTGCGGGTAATAAATTTATCGCCCTGATCGCGCTCTTTGTTTTCGCCTGTTCCGCGTTAGCAGAGGGGCCTCAGCTCCTCATCTTCCACACCAACGATGTCCACGGCTACGCCTTGGCTGAAAAAGGAAGCACCAACAAGTCAAATCATATCGGCTACGCCAAGCTTAAAGCCTACATCAATGCCCAGGCAGCCAGGCACAAAATACTCCTTGATGCAGGCGACGCTTTAAGCGGTCAGGCTTTTGCCACATACAAGCAGGGTGAATTTGTCGCCCGGTTGCTGGAGGCGATGGATTACACCGCGCAGGCGGTGGGGAATCACGAATTTGATTTTGACCTGAGCCGATTGATGGATTTGCGTGAACGGCATCATCTCAACTTTCTCGCCGCCAATATCAGGCGCAGCGAGGATGGCGGCCTCATCTTTCCGGCTTATATTATCCGGGAATTCGACGGGATCAAGGTCGGCATTTTCGGGCTGACGACGCTGGAGACCCGCGTTAAAACCATGCCGGCCAATGTCGCCGGGGTGCAGTTTGGCAACCCTGAGCAAATAGCGGCCACGGCGAGGGATATGGTGACGCTGCTGCGGGGGAAATACGGCGTGGATTTGGTGGTGGCCCTGACTCATGTGGGGACGGACAGTTTTAATACGCCCAATGCGCAATATATTGCTGCGCACGCGCCCGGGATTGATCTTGTCGTGGATGGGCATAGTCATACTGTGGAGCCGGGGCTGAGAGTGGGTGGCGCGCTCATTGTCAGTACCGGCAGCTATCTGGAATATCTGGGCCAGGTTGCGGTCGACCGCGATGATAAAGGCCGGGTGCTGCTCGAATCGCGCTTGATTCCGGCGGCGGATTTTGATGCCGTTGTGCCCGACCCGGCGCTTGAAGAATTGTCCCAACGGCTTGTCGCCGAGCAGGCTCGGGAGTTGAACGGGGTGGTCGGGCATACGCCGGTTTTCCTTGATGGGGAAATGGGTTCCGTGCGTCACGGCAGTACCGGTCTGGGGCGTCTGGTGTGCGCGGCGATGATGAAAGCGACCGGGGCGGATCTCGCCATGATCAACAGCGGCAGTATTCGGGCTTCGATCAAGGCGGGCGATATCAGCGGTGGCGATCTGCTGTCTGCATTGCCCTTCGCCAACTATGCTGTCACCGTGCGTCTGTCGGGCGCGCAGATCGTGGAGGTACTGAACGCCGGACTGCGCGCTCAGGGTGGGGGGAAATTTCTCCAGTTTTATGGCCTTCAGGTCACGGCCAAGGAGGTGAGGGAAAGCGGCCCCGACGGGCTTGTTCTGGCTTACAAGCGCGTGGAGACGGTAAAAATCGGTGGGCAGGCGTTGAACCCTGCGGCGCAATATACCGTTGCGGTCAATGATTTCATGGTCGGCGGCGGCGATGCTTATGCGATCTTCTCCACGGCGGAGAGAGTGGCTGAATTCACCCCCGTCAATGCAATGTTTCTGGCGTTTATGGCTGCGGCCAGTCCGGAAACATTAAGCGACATCACCCGCAACAATGCACTGACGATAGCGGTGGACGGTCGATAATGCGCAAACTTCTGCGTGCGGCGCGTGGGGGCAGCCCTTGCGAGCCGGTGATCAGGAATCGTCCCGCTCTGTGTAGCCGATGCGGGTAGAGGCATGGCGTGCGCATGTGTTGTCACACGCGGGCGATGTCACGAGTATAGTTGCCGAAAATCGCTCACCAATTTAACCGGATAATCTGCGGAGACTGATTATGGAAGCACTGACAGGCATGAACGCGCTGACCCTGGTGTTTGCCGCCTTGCTGGTCTTTGCCATCGGCTACCGTTTCTACGGACTCATGCTGGCGGACAAGGCGCTACAGCTCAGTAACGAACGCATCACCCCCGCGATCAAGTTTGCCGACGGGCGTGATTATGTTGCGACCCACAAGAACGTGCTCTTTGGTCACCATTTCGCCGCCATCGCCGCCGCCGGGCCGCTGGTGGGGCCGGTGCTGGCCGCGCAGTTCGGCTTTCTGCCCGGCGCGTTGTGGATTCTGATCGGCTGCGTGCTGGGCGGCGCGGTGCACGACATGGTGATCCTGTTCGCCTCGGTGCGCCACAAGGGCCAGAGCCTGGCGACGATTGCGGCCAGGGAGATCGACCCCTTCACCGGCGGCGTAGCCGGGTTCGCGGTGCTGTTCATCCTGATTCTGACTTTGGCCGGGCTGTCGCTGGCTTGTGTCGAGGCGATGTTCAACGCGCCCTGGTCGCTGTTTACCGTGGCGATCACCATCCCCATCGCCATCCTCATGGGTTTGATCATGCGCTCCGGTGAGGGCCGCGTCGATATCGCCAGCCTCATCGGTCTCGTGCTGCTGGTGTTCGGCATCATCTCCGGTCGTTCCCTGATGCAGCCGGAATCCTGGGGCGGATATTTCTCCCTGAGCCGCGACAATATCTCGCTCCTGATTCCCGTCTACGGCTTTTTCGCTTCGGTGCTGCCGGTGTGGTTGCTGCTGGTGCCGCGTGATTATTTGTCCACCTACCTCAAGATCGGCACCATCCTGATGCTGGCGCTGGGGATCATTTTCGTTCGTCCCGTCATGCAGATGCCCCCGTTGACGGAGTTCATCTCCGGCGGCGGCCCGGTGATCGGTGGCCCGGTGCTGCCCTTCGTGTGCATCACCATCGCCTGCGGTGCGGTTTCCGGCTTCCATGCCATCATCGGCACCGGCACCACGCCCAAGATGGTCAGCCGCGAAAGGGAAATTCTGTTCGTGGGTTACGGTGCGATGCTGACTGAAGGCTTCGTTGCCATCATGGCCTTGATCGCCGCCTGCACCCTGATGCCGGGCGACTATTTCGCCATCAACACGCCGACCGCGGCTCACGGCGCCCTGTTGGCCGCGCACCCCGATCTGGCGCCGGTGGATCTGGCCCGTTTCAGCGAACGCATCGGCATTGAGCTGAGCGGTCGCACCGGCGGCGCGGTTTCGCTGGCGGTGGGCATGGCCCGGATCTTCCATCACCTGCCTTACATGAATGAACTGATGGCCTACTGGTACAACTTCGCCATCATGTTCGAGGCCGTGTTCATCCTCACCGCCATCGACGCCGGCACCCGCGTGGGCCGCTTCTTCCTCCAGGAGATGCTGGGCCGGGTCGCGCCCAAATTCAACGACAAGGACTGGATCCCGGGCATCATCATTACCAGTGCGCTGTTTACCTTCTTCTGGGGTTATCTGGTCTGCACCGGCAACATCAGCAGCATCTGGCCGCTGTTCGGCATCAGCAACCAGCTTCTGGCCGCCTGCGCCCTGATCGTCGGCACCACCATGCTGTTGCGGCTCAATCGTGGCAGATACTGCTTGTGCACCGCCATTCCCGGCCTGTTCATGGCGGGGATCACGTTCTGGGCGGGCTTCCTGCAAGTGCGGGATATCTATTTGCCCAGGGAGCAGTATCTGTTGGCCGGCCTGGCCGTTCTGGTGATGGTATTGATGGCGATCATCTTCGTGGGCGCGTTCAGAAAATGGCTGAGTCTGCTCAACATCAAGACCACCACGGCGGATGACTACGGCGATCAGGTCAAGCTGCTGGTGCAGGAATAGGTGTCCGGAAGAAATTTGTACATGCGGGAGGCGGCAGATTTGTGGGATTATCTCGGGTCTGCCATCCGCAATTCCCGAATCGTTCCATGACAACCAACATAAATTCACCTCTTGCCTACCCGCGTTTGCGTTACCTGCTGGCCGGAACGGGTGTCTTTTTTGTTGTGTTCGCGCTACTGCGTGCGGGTTTTTACCTGTGGGCGTCCGAGGTGACACTGTATGGGGCGGAAGCCGCCGATGTGGCGACCGTGTTGGAGACCCTGGGTATCGGCCTGCGCTTCGATCTGCGGCTGGCGATCGTGCTGATGCTGCCGCCCGCGCTGTTGCTGCTGTTGCCGGGGTGGAAGTCATTACGAATCAAGGCCCTGCGTATCTGGCTGGTGCTGGCGATCGTGCTGGTGACGCTGGTCTATATCGTCGACTTCGGCCACTACGCCTATCTGGGCTGGCGCGTCAACGCCACCCTCGCACGCTTCCTGACCGACCTGCAAATCTCCCGCGACATGGTGTGGCAGAGCTATCCCGTGGTCTGGATTACGCTGGTCTGGCTGGTGGCGAGTGCGGCGCTGTTCGTCCTCTTTCTGCGCCTGGAACGGAGGACGCTCGATCATCCGCCTCGCCCCGTGGGCAAGGCGGCGCTCGCCGGGGTGGTCGCGCTGACTGTCGTATTCGGCTTCCTCGGCGTGCTCGGACGTGTCACCAATATCAACCTTGCCAATCCGGTGCCGCTGCGTTGGAGCGACGCGTTCTTTTCCGGCAATACGCGCGTCAGCATGCTCGGGCTTAATCCGGTGATCTTCATCTGGAGCACTTCGCGTTTTACCGATGACAGCTACGATCTCGCCGAAGTGGAAAAATATGCCGGAGAGGTTGCTGCTTATCTGGGTGTTGCGCAGCCCGAAGTGCGCACGGGGTCTGATTCGACAGGCGATTTCCCCTCTTTTGCCCGCGATGTGCCGCTACAGCCTCATCGCCTGAAGACGCAACAGCCACCCAATGTCGTCTTCATCCATCTGGAGTCGCTCGGCGGCAGCGTCACCGGCATGCACGGCAACCCGCATAACCCTACGCCCAACCTCGACGCCCTCGCCCGCGAGAGCTGGTTTCTGCGTAATTTTTACGTGCCCGTGACCGGGACGGCGAAAACGCTGTGGGCGAGCATCACCGGCATCCCGGACGTGTCCCGCGCCAGGAGCGCCACCCGCAATCCTTTCCTGTTGCCGCAGCATACGGTGTTGAACGCCTTCACCGCCCACGACAAGCACTATGCGCTTGGTGGCAGCGCGGGGTGGGCGAACATGAATGCGCTGATCATGAACAGCATCGACGGCGTGCACCTGCATGAAGAGGGGGAATGGAAGTCGCCCAACATCGACGTGTGGGGCATCTCCGATCTGGCGCTCTTCCGCGAGGTGGATGCCCTCCTGCGCGCACAGCCGCGAGACAAACCCTTCTTTATCTTCATCCAGACCGCAGACAACCACGCGCCGTTTACCATCCCCTCCGACAACGACGGTTTCGAGCTCAAGGAATTGCCCGCAGACGTGCTGCCAAACTCGGGTTTCCGCAGCAATGCCCAATACAACGCCGTGCGCCTGCTCGACCACAACATCGGCCGCTTCATGGCGATGGCGAAAGCGGGCGGTTATTACGACAACACGATCTTTGTCCTCTACGGCGACCACAACGGGCGCATCTCGCATATCCCGTTCATGTCCCGCGCCTACGAAGAACTCAATCTGGAGAGCCTGCACGTCCCCGGCATCATTCATGCGCCGAAGCTGATTCCGCCCCACGTCACCGAAGACGCCACCAGCCTGATCGACCTGCTGCCAACAGTGGCCGGTCTGCTCGGTATCGAATACCGCAACACCACCCTGGGCCGCGATATCCAGCTTCCCGCCCCCGAAGGCGAGCGCGCCGTCCCGCTGGTGCTGCGCGAAGGCGCTTTCCCGCTGCTCGGCGTCGTCACCAGCCGTTATCTGCTGCAGATGAATGCCGACGGCACGCAAGCCGCGTTATACGAGGTCGGTTCAGACAAGCTTGAGAATCTTGCCGGGAGCGAGCCGGAAGCGTTCGCCCGCCTCTCGGCCCTGGCGCGTGGTTTGCACGAGACAGCACGGGTGATGCTTTACAGCAACAAGGCAGGGGCGCAGCGATAAAAATCAGGGTTTTGTGTTTTTGCGAATTTTATTCATGGGTTTATTTTTTTTGTGTCAGAATGTGCTATATGTCACAGGTGACATGTTTTTATTATAACGGAGTGCATTATGGCCACGACCGCGCAGCGTAGTGTTTTTGCCAGGTACCGCAATATCATTTTTGCTGTGATCCTGTTTATCGTGGCGGATGCACTGGTGATTGGGATCAATTTTTACGGCACGTTCAAGGCCAATGAGTCCGCCGTTTCAATCAATCTTTCCGGCCGCCAGCGGATGCTGTCGCAGCGCACAACCAAAGTGCTGCTTTTCGTGATGTACTATCAAGCCAACAACGATGAAGCCGGCATCGAGCGCACCCTCAAGGAACTGGATCTGGTCGTCAATCTGTTTGATACCACGTTGAAGGGCTTCCGTGACGGCGATACCGTGACCGGTGGTGATGGCAAGAAAGTGTTCCTGACCCAGGTGGATACGGATCTCTCGCGCAAGATCGTGGATGACGCCTATATTATCTGGAATCCATATCTTGACCGGCTGCGGCCCCTGCTGGGCAATAACCGCAACTTTACCCAGGCCCATCTTGAGGCTGCGGTGTCTTACGCGCGGGACAAAAATCTTGACGTGCTGCGCCTGATGAATGACCTGACCAGCGATCTGGAAATGGTGGCCAACAACCGGGCCAACACCTTGCGTTGGGTGCTGGTGTTTGGCTTTTTTGTGGCGCTGGGTAATTTTATCTATACCGTTGTCTTTTCCATGCGCAACCTGATTGCCAGCGATACCGAACTGGCTGCGGCCCGCGAAGAAACGGTTGAAATCCTGTCGACGGTTCGTGAAGGGCTTTTCCTGCTCGACAAGGAGAGAAAGGTAGGATCCCAGTTTTCATCCTCATTGCCCCAAATCCTGCGCCGTGAAATTAATCCGGGGGCGGATTTCATGGCGATTCTGCAAGGTATTGTTGAACAAAAAGTTTTCGCTGCCGCAGACGATTATATCGAACTGCTGCTGGGTGATCGGGTGAAAGAAGCTTTGGTCACCAGTCTCAACCCCCTGACCAATGTCCGGATCAGCGTGCAGAGCCAGGGCGGTTCTGTTCAGGAGAATTACCTGTCTTTCGCCTTCAACCGTGTGCTCGAACAAGGGAAAATCTCGCACCTGCTGGTGACGGTGCAGGACGTTACCGAGCAGGTCGTGCTGGCGCAACAACTTGAACAATCGAAGAACCAGGCCAAGAAGGAAGTCGAGGCGCTGCTGCAACTGCTGAACAACGATTTTGGTACGCTGCAGCAATTTATCAGCAATGTCGGCCTGGCCCTGGCGAAAATCAATGAAGAATTGAGTCTGGCGCAGGATGCGGAGCGCAATAAGGATCGCCAACACACCATTAATACTATTCTGCGCGTGGTGCATGGTGTCAAGGGCGAAGCCGCGGCGCTGGGGGTTGATACACTGGAAGCCTATGCGCACCAGTGCGAACTGGATATGATCGCCATGCGCGAAGGCGGGGAAGAGATCACTGGCAAACACATGGTGCGCATCTCGGTGTTGCTGGAAGGCTTTTATGAGCGTTATTCCTCTCTGGCCGATATCGTCGAGCACTTTGGCCGAGGCTTCAGTGGTCAGGATGGCGCAGTTGCCAACCCGGTGAGTGCCGCCGGGGCCGCTCCCCAGACCAACCCGATTGTCGACCAGATTACCAGTCTGGCGCAGCGTATTGCCAAAGACCAGAACAAGCAGGTTGAAGTTTCCTGTCTGCTGGAAAACTTGCAAACCCTGCCGCCCAAGGTGGCGTCGGACTTGCAGGGTATCTCGATCCAGTTGGTGCGCAATGCGCTGGTGCATGGCATCGAAACCCCTGCCGAGCGCGCTGCGCGCCAGAAACCGGAGACCGGCGTGGTCTGCGTCTGGTGCGAATATCTGGGCAACCGGAATTACGACTTTATCGTGCGTGATGACGGGCGCGGTATCGTGGTCGACCGGCTGCGTGAGTCTCTGGTGAACAGCGGCCATCTCAGCCGGGAAGATGCGGCCAGGTTGAGTGATCAGGAAATTGCAGGCCGCATCTTCCGTCCGGGAATTTCGACGGCAGAGATTGCGAACCGGGACGCCGGGCACGGTATCGGCCTGGATATCGTGCTGGAGAAGGTAAACAGTATCAACGGACGTCTGCTGGTCAAGAGCCGTCCCGACCGGTTTACCGAGTTCCACATTCATTTCAGTGTCGCGGCTTGAGAGTGCGGAGATCAAGATGAAGTTGCTGATTGTTGATGACTCCATGATTATCAGGAACCGTATTGCGCGGGTTCTGGAAGATCCGCGGATGAGTCACATCCGGGTGGTCGGGATGGCGCCGAATGGTGTTGATGCCATCGAGTTGTTCAAAATGCATAAGCCCAAGCTTGTGACCATGGATATCACCATGCCGGAAATGGATGGTGTTGAATGCACGGAACAGATGGTGCGGCTTAATCCGGACTGCAACATTCTTGTGGTGTCTGCATTGAGCGACAAGGCGACAGCCTTGAAAGCCCTGATAAAAGGCGCACGCGGCTTTATTTACAAGCCATTTTCCGATGAACAATTGATTAACGCTTTTGTGGAGCTGACAAACTCATGAGCAATGTTACCGAGAAAGATATACGCAGCTTCGTGGATGCGGTAAGTGGCTATTTTTACCAGATCAGCGAAGAACAGGCAGAAATCAATGCCGCATTCCTCGTAGAAGGTGAGATTTCGGCGACCACGTTCGATCTGACCGGGTATATCACGCTTTCCGGCAACTTCTCCGGGCGGGTCTATTTTTCTGCTCCTCGCGTCATGGTCACCCGGCTGTTGCTGATCATGGGGGAAGCGGATCGCTCTGAGGAGCGCCTGTTGGACGCAGTGGGGGAGATCGCCAACACCATCGCCGGCAATGCGCGCAAGCATTTTGGCGAAAACATGGAGATTTCCGTACCGGTCACGGCGGCGACGGAGCACGACTGGTTGCAGTCTGTCGTCTCCCCGCGTTCCTATGTCATCCTGGTCAAATGGAAGCAGTACAAGGCGTCCGTCGTCGTGGATATTCAACGCACGCGCTGAGCGCAGCGCGCCTCCAGCCTTGTCACCGCCGCGCGCATTTGCAGTGCGGGACAAGGCAGCAGACGGGGGGAGGAACAGGATTTTCTATGGTTTTATCATTTTATTGTCAGGGAAGCGATGTGATTCATAATTAAATGGCGTAGAATTGGTCGGAACATGGACTTGTGTCAAATCAGGATTTTGTCATGAATGCTGCGCTTTCCCTGAAGCTGCGTGTGCTGGTGGTTGAAGATCAGTCTGATATCGCCGAGCTCATTCTGGTCAACCTGCGCCACAACGGCTTCGATGTGGTCGCGGCCACCGATGGCGAGAGCGCCCAGCGCGAGCTGGATGCGCGCCTGCCCGATGTCATTTTGCTCGACTGGATGTTGCCCGGTGGGCAAAGCGGGCTGGATCTCGTCCGTAAATGGCGCGCTGCTGCCCACACGCGCGACGTGTTGATCATCATGCTGACCGCACGGAGCGAAGAAGCCGACAAACTTGCCGGGCTGGATGGCGGGGTCGATGACTACATCACCAAGCCCTTTTCCACCAAGGAACTGATCGCCCGTATCCGTACTGTCTTGCGCCGTCGTGTGCCCGAGCAACTTGCCGAAAAGTTGCAGGTGGGGCGCCTGTCACTCGACGTGGAACAACTGCGCGTCAGGTACGACGACGAAGAGCTCAAGCTCGGGCCGACCGAATTGCGCATGCTGCATTGCCTGATGAAACATCCCGAGCGGATTTACAGCCGTGCCCAGTTGCTTGACGAGGTTTGGGGGCATCGAACCATGATCGAGGAGCGCACCGTGGATGTCCACATCAAACGCTTGCGCGATGCACTGAAAAAAGCCGGAACCATGATCGAAACTGTGCGCAGCGCAGGATATCGTCTGGTCAGCATGCCAGAGGACTGAGCCGTGCCGGTTCTGTTTTCCCGTCTTTTTTTCCTGTTCCTGTTCATGGGCGCGGGGGCGGGCATTGCGAATCTGGCGGGGTGGGGGGGCGTTGGGACGAGCCTGGGCGCGGGCGCGGGCGGGGTGCTCTGGCTGGGATGGGACAGTTGGTTGTTTTTGCGGCTGCTCGACGGTTTGTGCCGTTTGCAGGAAGAACCTGAAATAGAAGCGGAAGTTCCACCGCGATATCTCTTCGCGCTGGGCGGGGAGACCGTGGGGTGGGTGTATCGCCTGCTGCGGCAGAAATCCATCCGGGCGAACGAGCAGAGAGATCGCCTGGAATTTTTGTTGGCGGTGTTGTTTGCTTCGCCCAACGGCGTGATTTTGCTGGATGGGAAAGAGCGTATCGAATGGTTCAACCGCAGGGCCATCGAGCATTATGGCCAGGAAATCCAGCAGGCGATTGGTCAGCCGATTATCCATTTTCTGCGTGATCCGGCTTTCGTTGGCCGCATGACGTCACGGGATTTCGAGCAAGCGGTGACGCTGGACAGCCCCGTCAGTACCGGTGCGCTGCCTTTGCGTTTGTCGGTGCGGATTTATCCCTGTCGGCAAGATTACATGATGCTGCTCTCGCAGGACATCACCCAACTGGAACAGGCTGAAGCCATCCGGCGCGATTTCGTGTCCAATGTCTCGCATGAGATCCGCACGCCGCTGACCGTGCTGATGGGCTTCGTCGAAACCATGCAAACCCTGGAACTGAGCGAAGAGGAACGCCAGGAATATCTGCAACGCATGGCGAGCCAGGCCGTGCGCATGCACAATCTGGTGGATGATCTGCTCACGATCTCCCGCCTCGATGGCCGCCCACCGCCCGATCTCAGCGAATGGATGTCGATCAAAAAATTGCTCCAGCAATGCGAAACCGATGCCTACGCCCTCTCGGCGTTGACCCTCGGAGAGAATGCACCGCATCACATCATCTTTCCCGACGCCGCGGTACAGGCGCAAGCCGGAGAAATTGCCGGCGCGGCGGTCGAATTGCAAAGCGCGCTGTTCAACCTGATCAGCAATGCGGTGCGCTACACCCCGCCCGACGGTGATATTGTCATCGACTGGTGCAAGCTGGAAAATGGCAACGCCCGGTTTTCGGTGCAGGATAGCGGCCCCGGCATCGCGCCCGAGCATATTCCGCGCCTGACCGAGCGTTTTTATCGGGTGGATAACGACCGTTCCCGCCGCAGCGGCGGAACCGGGCTCGGCCTGGCCATCGTCAGCCGGGTGCTGCGCCGCCACGGCGCGACCTTGCATATCGACAGCAAACCGGGGCATGGCGCCTGTTTTGCGATCGAGTTTCCTGCCAACCGGATTCGTGCCACTTACCCAACGTGAAGCGCCGCCAGTGCTGGAGCGCACGGTTCATGCCCGACGGACAGGCCGCGCTTGGTACAATCCACCCTCTGATGTAACAAAGCCTGCCTGAATCCCTTCATGTCCCTGATTGTCCTTGGTCTTTCCGGCGCTGTCAGCCACGATCCATCCGCCGCGCTCTATATTGACGGCAAACTCGTCGCCGCCGTCGAAGAAGAACGTCTCGTGCGCGACAAGCACGCGAAAAACCGGATGCCCTACGAAGCGGCGAAATTCTGTCTCACGCAGGCGGGCATCACGCCTGCCGATGTTGATGTCGTTGCCATCCCCTTCGCGCCCATCCCGCTTGCGGGCAAGGCGCGTTGGCACTATGCCCGCCGCTACGCCTACGCGCCCGACCGCGCGCTGGACGCCATTTTTACCGGCAATCGCCGTTATCATCGTTACAAAAAACGCATCGAATGGTGTCTCACGCAGCTCGGTTTTGACCTCAAAAAAACCAGAATCGAGCCGGTCGAACACCATATCGCCCACGCCGCCAGCGCCTATCTCTGCTCCGGTTTCAAGGAAAAAACCGCCATCCTCTGCATTGACGGCAAGGGCGAATACGCCACCACCTTTTTCGGCTGGGGCGAAAACGGGCAAATTCACAAAATCAAGGAATTCTACGACCCGGATTCCCTGGGCGGACTCTACGGCGCGATCACCGAATATCTGGGCTTCGACATGCTCGACGGCGAATTCAAGGTCATGGGCATGGCGCCCTACGGCGACGCTGACCGCTACGACTTTTCGCGTCTGGCGAAATTCGAGCGTGGCGAACTCGTCATCAACACCGATTACGTCAACGTCATCGGCTTGAAACGCTACAAGGAAAAGGGCAAAGGCTATTACTTTTCGCCCAAACTCGTGGAATGGTTAGGCCCAAAACGCGAAGGCGACGTTGCCGACGAACCTTATGTGCACTACGCCGCCAGCATACAGGCGTTGTTTGAAAAACTCGCGCTGGAAATGATGGATTACTACCTGGGCGACATTCTGCGCGAAACCGGCAAAATCGCCTTCGCGGGCGGCTGCGCCCTGAATGTCAAACTCAATCAGAAAATCATCGCCCGACCGGAAGTGAAGGAACTCTACGTCCAGCCCGCCGCCAGCGACGCGGGCACGGCGGTGGGCGCGGCGGCATACGTGTCGCAACAGCGAAAGGTCGCCGTAGAAAAAATGGCGCATGTCTTCCTTGGCCCCGAATACGCGAACGAGGACGTGATCGCCGCCATTGCCCATTACGAAAAACAGCGCGGCATGACGGTGGATTGGCAGAAAATTGACGCCGTACCCGAAAAAATCGCCAAAATCCTGGCGGACGGCAATCCGGTCGCGTGGTTTCAAGGGCGCATGGAATTCGGCCCGCGCGCGCTGGGCGGACGCTCCATTCTGGGCTGCCCCAGTGTCCGGGGCGTCGCCGACCGCATCAACGCCCAGATCAAATTCCGCGAACGCTGGCGACCCTTCTGCCCCTCGATGCTCGATACCGTCGGCCCGCAGATGTTCAAAATCGACCACCCCGCGCCCTTCATGACCTTCACCTTTGAAGTGAACGACGAATGGAAAACCCGCGTGCCGGAAGTCGTGCACGAAGACGGCACCTCGCGCGCCCAGGTTTTGAAACGCGAATTCAACCCGCGCTACTACGACCTGATGCAAGAACTGGAAAAACTCACCGGCAACGGCGTGGCGCTGAACACCTCGTTGAACCGACGCGGCGAACCCATGATCTGCTCCCCTGCCGACGCGCTGGAGATGTTCTACGGCTCGGATTTGCAAGATCTCATCATGCAGGATGTGCTGGTGACGAAGAACGGTGCTGAGGGGGGTAACTCGGGATCGAGGAGCAGTTCTATATTTTCTGGCCGCTGATCGCGGTATGGTGGTCGATCCGATGACGTTGATGTGCGACGAGCATGCCTGCTACGGTCGCCACGACGGGACGCTACTTTACCGCGACGATGACCATCTTTTGCTTGATGGCTCGTACTGGCTGGGGGAACAGATCCTTGCCGCGCTACCGCCGTTGGGGAGGAAACGATGATCTGCACAGCGATGGAGGTGTTGGCGGTAAAAATGTCAGCGCTGAAGCGTGATCTTTGCGCTTTTTGTAAAGTACATTAAAATGGTTCTTATCCGGTTAAATCGCCTTTAAGCGCCATAAAAATGAACTTTATGCTCGCAAGCGCTCCTGAAATTCTCCATGCCTTGAGCGAGCGTTTGCGCGCTCATCGTCTGGCGCAAGGCTTGCCGCAACGTGAGCTGGCTTTGCGGGCGGGGCTGTCGTTAGGGGCGGTACGTAAACTGGAGCATGACGGACAATGTTCGCTGGAAACCCTGTTGCGGGTTGTACAGGCGTTGGGACTGATGGCGGAACTGGAACCGCTTTTCGTCCTGCGCCCCCTGTCCATCGCCCAGATGGAAAAAGCTGAATTGGCACAAAAACGGCAGCGCGCACCAAGGAGCAAGTGGCGGTGAAAAAACTTCGCGTTCTCCAGTTTTGTCACGGCTATTACGGCCCGTTTCTGGATTGCGCCCGGCAGTACGCCAGCCTGTTTGTCGACACGCCGTATCAAGTCACCACGGTTTATCTGACGGGCGAAGCGGATGAGGCGGTAGTGCGTGGCTCGGCTTCTGATGAGGTGATCTTCCTCGATTACCAGAGCGCGGATGTGCGCGGACTCAAGCTCAGGGCGATCCGCGATTTGCGCCGGATATGCCGGGAGCGTGATTTCAGTTTTTGCATCGCCCACCGTTTCAAGCCCATTTATGTGGCCCTGATGGGAACCGCTCTGCCGGTCATCGGCGTGCACCATGCGTTTGGCGATTATCACCGCCTGTCGCATCGCCTGTTTGTTCATGCTTTTCGCCGTCGTCTGGCGCTGCTTGGCGTCTCCAATGCCTTGCGTGATGACCTCCGTGGCCCGCTGTCGTCCTGGCCGAAGGAGCGGATCGAGACCCTCTATAATCGCATTGACATAAAAACGGTTCAGGCCGAACAGGTTTCCCGCGTTGAGGCGCGTGCCGCACTCGGGCTGCCGCAGGATGTCTGGGTGGTCGGCAATGCGGGGCGGCTGCATCCCGACAAAGACCAGGCCACGCTGATTCGCGGTTTTGCCCAGGCTTTGCCGCACTTGCCTCCGGGTAGTCTGCTGGTGATTATGGGCCAGGGGCGGCTGGAATCCGCGCTCAAGGCGCTGGTTGGCGAGCTGGGCGTGGGGGAGTCGGTGCGTTTTTTGGGGCAAATACCCAATGCGCGCAGCACCTTCAAAGCCTTCGATGTCTTCGCCCTCACTTCCGACCACGAGCCGTTCGGCATGGTGCTGCTGGAGGCGATGGCGGCGGGGCTGCCCCTGATCTGTAGCGATTGTGGCGGAGGGCGCGAGGTGGTTGAGGGCATCGGCGAGCTGTTTCCGCTAGGAGATGCCAAGGCGCTGGCGCGTTGTCTTGTCCGTGTTGCAGAGCAGGGTGTGCCCGATGATTACCCGAAAAGGGTGACGGAACATTTACAAAAGTTTTCTGATGAGGCCGCGGCGGAAATATTCTGGCGCTTTCCCATGTTACAGGCGATTCTGGCCGGAGAGAGGCAATGAGTATTTCCAGGCGTTTGTTGATCCTCGACGGTATAAGCGGTGTACCACTGGCCCGGGAGATTGCCGCAGCTTGCGGTGCTCATGGGGCTGACACTGTGTATCAGGATTGCGCCGAACTTCCCACGATTCCTGTTTATGGGCCACGGTCTGCTATTGCGAAAGCGTTTAACAAGCGAGAACGCAGTGACAGTTTTTTCTTTCTCGCAAAACTTGCTGAACGCACGGTGCGTAATTTACTGACGCTTTATCGTCCATCGCAAGTGTTGGTCGTCGGTTTCATCTATAAGTATATCGACCCTGCGTTGCTTGCAAAGCTCAAGCACGAATTTTGTTTTTCCTTGTTCTTGTATGATACGGACAGTTGCAATTTGTATGACCGCAAGCGCGAGTTCGTTTTTTTTATTGAAAAAGAGTTGCCGATTTATGACAAAATCCTCTCTTTCTCCAGCGTGACTGCGCGTTTGTTTTGTGAGACGCTCGGTTTGCCCGCTTGTTATTTTCCATTTGGCGCTCAGCCGATTGACTTGCCCGTAGCCAGTACCGAATCGCACGATGTGCTATTCGTGGGGAGTGGCGATCTGCGGCGTATTTTATTGCTCGAACGCATCCGTGATCATGTGAGTGTATTTGGTAGTCGCTGGTCGAGAAATATGGCGTTGATGTCGCCGTCTTTGCGCAAACGTGTGCAAGATCGCCCGGTCTGGGGCAGTGAGCTTTATCAACTTTTCTCTGACGCTAAAATTGTGCTTAATATTACCCGTGCCTCATTCTATGGAGCCGAAACTGGTATCAATTTGCGTATTTTTGAAGCATTGGCTTCAGGTGTTTTTCTCTTGACAGACTATTGCGAAGAGATTGGGGAGCTTTTTACACCCGGTGTTGAACTCGATACTTTTCGCAGTTCAGCCGAACTGGCAGAAAAGGTGAGCTGGTATCTTGGTCATCCGGAAGCGCGAAACGAAATTGCGCAGCGAGGTCATCAACGTTTTATCGCAGAGTTCAGTTGGGAAAAACGCTGCGCCGAGTTACTTGGCAGGCTCGAAGATGTTACGTCTTGTGGTACATAATCAGCAGGCTTTTCAAGCGCCTCACAGGTATGTATGATGCACTGATGTCTCATAATGTCCAGGCGAACAGATGAATTGTGTACAACACGCAGGAATGTCGAAAACAGAAAAAATCAGTAATTTTCTGATCGGCTACGTGCTGCCTGCAGGGTGGGTGCTTACGCTCACCGGCATGTTTTGGCTGCACAGCCATTGGCCATACCGTCGCTTATTCGAGTGGTTGATTGTCCTGCCTTGTCTGCTTTTGTTCTGTTTTCACACAAAACATGTTTTGTCCTTGATGCGTTCCCGTATATTCATGGCTTTCCTTGTTTTTGCATGTTATATGTTGGTCAGCATAATATGGTCTGAGGATCGGGAAGATATTTCCTGGCCGATCATTAAATGTATGCTTGTTTGTATGTTACTGCTTAGTGCAGGATTGATAGTCCTGAAAAATGATGCAAAACTTGTGAAAGTATTGGCGCTGTCCGGTCTTGTCGCAACTGTGAGCGCCGTATTTTCACTGGGTTATTTTATCCATGAATCGCGTGCTTTGGGCTATGTTGAGCGCCTTCCGGGGTATGGCGCGTTGTCTAACCCATTATTGACTGCCCATGTCTACGGCGCCTTTGCATGCTATTGGCTGGTGCGTCTGCTTGTGCCTGTGCCTGCGGAGAAGCGGATTTTACCGCTATGTTGTTTAAGCATTCTGGCAATATTGTTGATCGCTACAGGGTCAAGAACGCCGTTTTTGGCGCTTGGTGTTGCGTTGATCTGGCTCGTGCTGGCAACTGCCAGGTTGCGTGTTGTATTGATCGGATTGTTTGCGATAGTAGTGCTTGTGTTCATGCAATACGTTTTGACTGAATATGTTTTGACTGAACATGTCTGGCAGGGATTTTCTTATCGTCCAAAAATATGGCTCCTGACCCTGCAACAAATTGCGGAAAAGCCTTGGTTTGGATATGGGTATACCTCGCCAACGGTTATTTCTGGAGAAGATTTGCCATTTTCGATGGCTCATCCACATAATGTAGTATTATTGGTTGCCTATCAAGGTGGTCTTGTCGGCCTGATTCTGTGGGGGGCTATTTACGTATATTCATTGCGCTTTGCATGGCGGCAGCGTCAAAATAATCTGGTACTTATTGCCTCAACATGGCTGGTTTACGGGCTGGGGGCTGGTTTGACCGACAGCCCTCATATCATGCCGCGACCCAATGAAGTCTGGTTTCTGATCTGGATTCCATTGGCGCTGCTGCTTGCTGCAGGGTGGGCCGGAAAGCGTGCTAATGTCAGCGAAACACTGGGTGATGGTGTTAAATGAGACGAATTTTATTGCTCTCCGGGGGGCTGAAATTGTCCGGTGTAGTGACCTGGTTGCTACAAATGCAGGCAGAGTTCATTGCCACGGGGGCTGACGTTGTTCTTTTGGTGACCAGCAAGAAAACCGATATCCATCCCGCTCAGGGACAGGTATTTTACACCGGGCGGGCACGCACGGCGTTATTGCTGAGAATTTCGCGCTGGCTACAATTGAACCGTGTGTTTCCACATTGGTATGCACGAAAAGAAGAAATGGAAATGAATCGGCGCGTTGAGAGAATCTTGACCGCTATTGGCTGGCTGGATCGGGTTGATCTTGTCGTCATGGCTTTTGATAACAGACTGCCGCAATGTCTGCACAAGGGGCCGGTTGCAGAAACAATTCATTCTGTTCTCTCGCACAATATGGCGGGATTTGAGAAAAAAACTGCCCAAGAAACAACTTGTCATCAGCATTTTATTGTGCCGGTCAGTCGCGTTGTGGCGGAGGATGCGCGGAATCTTGGTTTGTCGGTAGCGGAGGTTATTTATAACCCCTTGAATGTCGATGAACTCAGGAAGGCGAGCGAATTGTTTGTGCCGCAAATTCAGCGTCCTTATATTGTATTTGTGGGGCGGCTAAAGAATGAGAAGGGGGTGCATGAGCTACTGCGGGCTTTCGCTGTCCTGAAAACCGATGTTGACCTGGTATATGTGGGTGCTGGCTCTGAAATCAATAACTTACGAAGTGCTGCCTGTTCTTTGGGGGTACAAGACAGGGTGCATTTTACCGGGTTCATGCACAATCCTTATCCCTGGATACGTCATGCCAGATTACTGGTGCTGCCTTCGGTTTCGGAGTCGATGGGGTATGCGCCTGTGGAAGCGTTCGCCTTGGGATGCGGTATTGTGGTGGCGGATTTTCCGGCGGCCTATGAATTTTTTGTGGATGATGTCATCGTGTCGCGCCTGCCTGCGGAGGATTATATTGAGCGGCTGGCGCAAAAAATAGCGGCAGGACTTGCCGGGGAGCTGCCACCGGGGGTCAAGCCCGGTATTGTGGAAAAAATGGCGCCGCAATACGTTGCGGAACAGTATCTGGCCTTGCTCAATCAGGCGGTAGTCTGACGCGCAGCCGAATAAGCGGCCAAAAATGTGCCGTTGGTCGTAATCCAGTCGGCTTCCTGTGGGTTGCGCATCAAGTGGTTCAGATTGCGTTTGCGCAGCCATTGTCCCAGCTTGCTGCGCCGGGCGCGGAGGTCGGCGAGATCAATCAGACCCGCTTCGCCCGTGGGGGTTAGTACGATATTGCCGGCGTGGAGTGAGCGGAAATAGATGCCCTGGGCGTGGAGGTGGGCGACGAATTGGCCGATGCGGGTTCGCAGCCGGGTTGATTCGGTTTCATCCATGCCGCGCTGGATAAGCTGGCGCAAGGTGTCGCCAATAAGGGGACGATAGTGCACCGCGTCGCGTTCAATTGCGGGGACGCGAAAAATGGCGATGACTTCGGGGCAGGGGATGCTCCGTGCCCGCAGCGCAATGCAATTGTCGACGAATCGTTGGGCGTAGGGCGACCATAGCGCCGAGGAAAGCAGACGCTTGCGGCGGAAAAGTTTGACGTAGTTGCCGTCGGGCAACAGCAATACCTTGGCGCCGTGCTGATCCGCCTCGACGATTTCGGCGTCGTGGATGAGATTTTGATAAGACGGCAGATCGAGCTGAATCAAGGCAAGCTCACACGCCCCACACGACCGGCACCTTGCTGATCAAGGCGCGTTCGAGCAGATCAAGCAGCGGCCAGGCGCGCTGGGCGAGGCTGACCGGCGCGGCGATGCCGGTCTGGCCGGCTTCACGGGCGGCTTCTTCCGTGGCGGCAGTGTCCGGGGCCATGCGCGCTTTTTCTGCGGCAATGGCGGTTTTCAGCTGGTCGATGGCGGTGGGGAGTTGTTCCACGGTAACGATGCCACGCGGGTCGGCGGGGTCTTTGCCGAGCACTTCCAGCAGGCGGGCGGCGATCTCGCCGAACATGAGCACATCGGCGCTGGCACTGGATTTGAAGGTGATCAGCATCGTTAGAGTCCTTTTACCGCGAAAATACCAGGAGCATTGCGCCAGTAGCCGCGATAATCCATGCCGTAGCCGAACAGGAAACGGTTTTCCAGTTCGAGGCCGGTGAAATCGGCGCGCATGCCGACGATGGCCTTGTGCTCGTGGTTTTTGTGTACCAGCACGGCAGACAGGGCTTCCTGTGCGCCCGAGGCGCGCAGGCGCTCCAGCACGGCGGCGAGGGTGTGACCTTCGTCGAGCACATCGTCGAGCACGAGCACCATGCGCCCGGCCAGGTTTTCGGGCGGACTGACGCGCCACGCGATCTCACGCCCCTGGGTATGTTTGCCATAACGGCTGGCGTGGAGATAAGCGAGTTCGAGCGGGAAGTCGAGGCGGGGCAGGAGCTGCCCGGCGAGAATCAGCCCGCCGTTCATGATCGTGCACACCAGCGGATCGGTGTGGGCGAGGCGGGCCGTGATCTCTGCCGCCATGCGGTTGAGGGCGGCTTCGACGGTGGGCACGTCGGCCAGACAGTCGGCTTCGTCCCGGATACGGCGGAGTTCGAGCAGGCGGTTGTGATCCAGATCCATCGGGCGGCTTTCTTTCCTGGAGGTCGCGGAAGTCATCCGGGGATTCTAACTCACGCGGGAAGTGCGAAAATGTGTAAATGAAAGAAACGGGAGGCTTGGAAACCATGGAGATAGGCGCGCCGCGCGAGCGTCTGCTGGAGACGGTGTTCGACGGGCTGGATGCGGCGGTGTATGTGGCCGATGTGCACAACGATGCCATCCTGTTCGCCAACCGCGCGTTTCAGACCCTGCATCGCTTTGATCCTGTGGGCCGCGCCTTGCGTAGCGCGGCGGTACCGCTGCCGGAGCGCGGTGATTACCAGCTCGATCCGCGTGGCTTGTCCATTGCCGATGTGCCGTGCGAGCTGTTCGACGGCGAGCTGCTGCAGCCGCGCACGGGGTGCTGGTACCACATCCGCGAGCAGGCCATGCGCTGGGTGGATGGTGGCATCGTCCGGCTGGGCATTGCGACCGATATCACCGACCGCAAGGAGATGGCCGAGCTTGTGCGCCAGCAGCAGGAGCGTCTTTCCAGCACGGCGCGCTTGATCGTCATGGGCGAGATGGCTTCGATGCTGGCGCATGAGATCAACCAGCCGCTGTCCGCGATCGCCAATTATTGTTCGGGATGCGTGGCGCGTCTCGAAGCCGGGGCGGGGGCGGAGGCGGTGCTGCCGGCGATGAAAAAAGCCAGCGCCCAGGCCGAGCGGGCGGGCAAGATCATTCGCCGCATCCGCGAGTTCGTGAAAAAAAGCGAGCCGCGGCGGGCGCCGGTACAGGTTGCCGCCATCCTCGAGGATGCGCTGGGTTTTGCCGAGATCGATGCCCATCGGCTCAATATCCGGCTTGTGGTTGAGGTGGCGGCGACATTGCCGGACGTTCATGCGGATCGCATCATGATCGAGCAGGTGGTGATCAACCTTGTACGCAATGGTTTTGACGCGATGAAAAACACCGTGGGGGATGATCGGGTGCTGGTGGTCAGGGCGCGCCAGAGTGGCGTCGACGCGGTGGAGGTCGCGGTGATCGACCGCGGCCACGGCATCAGCGCCGAAGATCGGGAGCGGCTGTTTACGCCGTTTTTTACCACCAAGCAGGAAGGCATGGGGATCGGGCTTAATATCTGTCGCTCGATTATCGAATTCCACGACAGCAGCCTCATTGTCGGGGACAATCCGGAAGGCGGTACCATGTTTGCGTTTACTTTGCCCACTTTGCCCGCGGAGGGTGTCATCGGTGAATGAAGCGACGGTCGAGCAGAAAATATTTCTCGTCGATGATGACGAGGCTTTGCGTGACTCCTTGACCTGGATGCTGGAGTCGCACGGCCACAAGGTCGAGACTTACGCTTCCGCCGAGGCGTTTCTGGCGCAGTGGAGTGAGCGCTTTGTCGGTTGTCTGGTGCTGGATGTGCGCATGCCGACGATGAGCGGGATTGAACTGTTTGAAGAGTTGCAGCGGCGGCACTCGGTGCTGCCGGTGATTTTTATCTCCGGCCATGGCGATGTGCCGATGGCGGTGGCGCTGTTGAAGAAAGGCGCGGTCGATTTCATCGAAAAGCCGTTTGCCAGCGAAGACATGCTGCGCCTGATCGAAAATTGCCTGGGCCGTGAGCGCGAGCAGCGTCATCGACGCCAGATCGAAGCGGATACCGCACGCCGCTTCGCCCAGCTCACCGCGCGTGAGCACGAGGTGCTCGATCTCATTCTGGCGGGCAAGCTCAACAAGCAGATCGCCGACGTGCTCAGCATCAGCATCAAGACGGTGGAAGTGCATCGCGCCCGGGTGATGGAGAAAATGGGCGCCAATTCGCTGGCAAGCCTGATTCAGAACATGATGACGGTTGAATTGCGACGCTGATGGATTCGATCAACAGCCTGTTCCTGCTCGTTAGTCTGTTGTTGTTTGTCAGCGTGCTGACCAGCACCCTGTCGGCGCGGATGGGGATGCCGCTGTTGTTGCTGTTCCTGATCGTGGGGATGCTCGCCGGGGAAGACGGGCCGGGCGGCATCGGCTTCAACGATTTCAACCGCGCCTCGCTGATCAGTAATCTGGCGCTGGCGATCATCCTGCTCGACGGCGGTTTGCGTACACGCATGGCCAGCCTGCGGGTGGCATTGTGGCCGGCAACGGTGCTGGCGACCTGGGGCGTGGTCGTCACCTCGGCGGTGCTCGGGCTGTTCGTGACCTGGCTGTTCGATGACTGGCACATGGGCATGTTGCTGGCGGCCATCGTCGGCTCCACCGACGCCGCTGCGGTGTTCACCCTGTTGAGGGATGGCGGGGTGCGGCTCAATGAGCGGGTGAAATCGACCCTCGAAATCGAATCCGGGGCCAACGACCCGATGGCGATCCTGCTCGTGACCGTCACGGTTGGAATGCTCACCGCCCCCGGTCAAACCGGCGTGGCCAGCGTGGTGCGGATGCTGGCTTCGCAGATGATCATCGGCGGCGTGCTCGGCTTTGGCGGCGGCGTCGTGCTGGCGCGCCTGCTGCTGCGCCTGCATCTGGTGGAAGGTCTGTATGCACTCTTGATCGTCTCCGGCGGGCTGATGATCTTTGCCGCCACCAATCTTGTTGGTGGCAGCGGCTTTCTCGCCGTCTATGTCGCCGGTTTGATTGCGGGCAACCGGCGCTGCCATGCGACCGAGCACGTGTTGCAGGTCATGGACGGTCTGGCCTGGCTGGCGCAGGCGTGCATGTTCCTTGTCCTCGGGCTGTTGGTGAAACCCTCGCATCTCCTTGAGAGCGCACCCGAAGCCCTGGCGATGGCGACCTTCCTGATGCTGGTCGCGCGCCCGTTTGCCATTGTCGTCGGCTTGTGGCCGTTCCGCTTTCCGTGGCGCGAAGTGACCTATATCTCATGGGTGGGGCTGCGCGGCGCGGTGCCGATTGTGCTGGCGATCATGCCGATGGTCGCAGGTGTGCCCAACTCCGGCATGATCTTCAACGTCACCTTCGTCGTGGTGCTGTTGTCACTCGTGGTGCAGGGGGCGACGGTGCCGATGGCGGCGCGCTGGCTGAAGGTGGAGGTGCCGCCGCAGGCGGAACCCATCGACCGCCGCGAGGTATGGGTGGATGATCAGGCCGCGCTCGATCTGGTGGAATTCCGCGTTGAAGTCGGCTCGTCGAGTGAGGCGCGCCATCCTGATGATGTCGCGGCCGAATGCGGCGGGCTGGCGGTCAGATGTGTGTCGCTGGTGCGGGGCGGGCTGATTCAGACCTTGCGCGTCGATACCCGGCTCGTGGCGGGCGATCTGGTGTGGTTTGTCGCCAGTGAGGAGCCGGCGACGCGGCTGGCGAAACTGTTTGCCGCAGGCGTGGGCTCTGAACTCTCCGCCCATGCCGGTTTCTTTGGCGAATTCGTCGTCGATCCGGCATGTCCGGCCGGGGAGCTTGCTTCCGCATATGGCTTCAAGCTGGAGGCGGAAGAGGACGTGCTCACGCTGGCCAGTTTGCTGCGCGGACGCATCGGGCGGCGGGTGGTGGTGGGCGACCGGGTGAGCATCGGCGCTTTCGTGCTGACGGTGCGTGAGGTCGATGACGAAGGCGTAGTAACCGGCGTGGGGCTGAAATGTCCGGAGCGGTTCGTGTTGAATTAAGCAGATGTGGTGGGGAAGGGCTTGAAGGGCGGGCCGAATTGCTCCACGATGTGCGCCGACAGGCTTGTCGCCCTGGGGTATTCCCCCGTTCTTACCTGGAGTGTTTGTAACATGAGTCAAGAAAAATTTCGTCTGGTGACGCGGAGTGATTTTGACGGTCTGGTCTGCGCCGTATTGTTGAATGAGCTGGATCTGATTGACGAGATCAAGTTTGTCCACCCCAAGGACATGCAGGATGGCAAGATCGAAATCGGCCCGCGTGACATCACCACCAATCTGCCGTACCAGGCCGCCGCGCATCTGGTGTTCGACCATCACCTCTCCGAGACCCTGCGTAATCCCGGCGAACACAAAAATTACATCATCATCCCCGATGCGCCGTCCGCAGCGCGGGTGGTGTACGAATACTACGGTGGCAAGGCGAAATTCCCTGCCATCGCCGACGACATGATGATTGCGGTCGACAAGGCCGACAGCGCCCAGTATGTGCGCGAGGAAATCCTCGAACCCACGGGCTGGGTGTTGCTCAATTACCTGATGGATGCGCGTACCGGGCTGGGGCGCTTCCGTGAATTTCGCATCAGCAATTACACGCTGATGATGGATCTGATCAAGTATTGCCGTAACCACGGTATCGACGACATCCTGAACCTGCCCGATGTGCGCGAACGGGTCGAGCTGTATTTCGACCATGCGGAAAAAGCCGAGGAGCAGATCAAACGCTGTGCGACGGTGTATGACAATCTGGTCGTGCTGGATCTGCGCAATGAAGAAACCATCTTTGCCGCCAACCGCTTCATGATTTACGCGCTTTTCCCCACCACCAACATCTCGATTCATGTGCTGTGGGGCCTGAAGCAGCAGAACACCGTGTTCGCCGTTGGCAAGTCCATTCTCGACCGTTCGAGCAAGACCAATATCGGCGAGCTGATGCTCGGGTACGGCGGTGGCGGCCACCATGCGGCGGGCACCTGCCAGGTCGACAACGACAAGGCCGAAGCGGCGCTCAAGGCGCTGATCGCGCAGATCAACAAGGATGGCTGAAGCACAGGGCAATCGCATGAATGCCAAAGGCATGCGTTTGTGGCGGCGAAGCCGCTCTGATCTATCCGCTGGTTTTTCCCTCTCCCGCTTGCGGGAGAGAGTGTGCCGACGGCACGTCGGCGGTTTTTGCGGGTAAGCGATTACGGATGTTCGTGCTACGCCTGCCGGGAGCGACGGCGGGGACGCCATCGCTCCCGGCGCATCGCAAGCCTTGGCGCACAGTTCTACGCCAACATGTACGGTATTTTGGGGCCGGTTTAACAGGGTCAATGAAGCGTGAGGGCCTGGATCTGTTCGAGGGTAAGCCCGGTATCTTCGATGATCTCTTCGATTGGGCGGTTGCGGGCAAGGAGCCTCCGGGCAATTTCCAACTGCCTTTCCTCGCGGCCTTCTTCACGGCCTTCTTCGCGCCCTTCCTCGCGCCCTTTCGCCTCACCTTTTTCCACCGCCGCCCGCTCTCTGGATTCAATATCCCAGCGCATCTTGTCCCGTGCGTCGGCCACCATCCGCGCCTGCTCGTCTTCCGTGAGCGTCATCAGCTTGGCGACGGCTTTTTTTACCTCGGGGTTCTTCTCTGCGAGCATGACAAACTCCTCTTTACTCTTCGCCTTCAAAAATCCCATCCAGTCCCACAACGTGGAGCCGTCTGTGTTGCGCGGCAGCTTGGGTAGCTCCAGGGTGTTGACCTCCAGCAGGTCGGTGAATTCCGAGCCGCTGGCGGCGTCGTGGAGGCGGTAGCGGTTGTGGTAGGACGTGTTCTCAGCGATGAGCTTGAAATCGGTGA
>BNUB01000011.1 GCA_025997045.1 Betaproteobacteria bacterium | reverse complement strand
CAGGGCAAATTTTGCATATTGCCGCGCCAGCGCCTCCCGGTCTTCAGGCGATGGCATCTCGCGGCGCTCGATGGGGGTCTGCGGCGCGGCGCTGGCTGCGGGGGCGTCAGGCGGAGCCTGTTCCTCGTCCTTGGCGCAAGCGCCCAGGCAAGAAACGAAAAAAGCCAGTAAAATCAAACGGATGTTTTTGTTTAGCACGACCTGTCTCCCCACCTGAACCATAAATGCGCCTGCGAGCGCCCCGCATGCGGACGAGGATAGTAGTGTGCACCATTTATGTGGCGCAAGTTGCCTGACAAAAATTTCCCTGATAGGATGAAAGACTTGCCACGAATATGCGTGGCAGCGGTCGTTTGTCGGCATCCGGCTTCGTGCGGACGGGTGTCGGGATGAGCCGAACTTTATTCCACCCATTTTGTTTGCCGTTGCACGACGGCGCCGGATTTTTTCCTTCATGTCCACTGCCACCCTTGCTGCCGAAGATAGTTTTGCTGCACTTTTTGAAGAAAGCCTTGTCACCCAGGATATGCGCCCCGGTGAAGTCATCACCGCCGAAGTCGTGCGCATCGACCAGAATTTCGTCGTCGTAAACGCCGGGCTCAAGTCTGAAAGCTACGTCCCCATCGAAGAGTTCCGTGACGATCACGGCGAACTCGAAGTCAAGATCGGTGATTTTGTTCCCGTTGCCATCGATGCCCTTGAAGACGGCTATGGCGAGACCCGCCTGTCGCGCGACAAGGCCAAGCGCATCTCGGCGTGGAACGATCTCGAACTCGCACTGACCGCGGGCACCCTGATCAAGGGCGTGATTACCAGCCGGGTCAAGGGCGGTCTGACCGTGATGGCCAACAGCATCCGCGCCTTCCTGCCGGGTTCGCTGGTGGATCTGCGTCCGGTCAAGGACACCACGCCGTATGAAGGCAAGGAATACGAATTCAAGGTCATCAAGCTCGACCGCAAGCGCAACAACGTCGTGGTCTCGCGCCGTGCCGTGCTCGAAGAGTCGATGGGCGAAGAGCGCGAAAAGCTGCTCTCCAACCTCAAGGAAGGCACTGTCGTCAAGGGTATCGTCAAGAACATCACCGATTACGGCGCGTTTGTTGATCTGGGCGGCATCGATGGCCTGCTCCACATCACCGACCTGGCCTGGCGTCGTGTGCGTCATCCTTCGGAAGTGCTCAACGTTGGCGACGAAATCGAAGCCAAGGTGCTCAAGTTCGACCAGGAAAAGAACCGCGTCTCGCTCGGCCTGAAGCAGCTCGGCGAAGACCCGTGGGGTGGCATCGCCCGCCGTTACCCGCAGGGCACGCGCCTGTTCGGCAAGGTGACGAACATCACCGACTACGGCGCATTTGTCGAGGTCGAACAAGGTATCGAAGGTCTGGTGCACGTCTCGGAGATGGACTGGACCAACAAGAACATCCACCCGACCAAGGTTGTGCAGTTGGGCGACGAAGTCGAAGTGATGATCCTCGAAATCGACGAAGATCGTCGCCGTATCTCGCTCGGCATGAAGCAATGCGCGACCAACCCGTGGGATGATTTCGCCATCAACCACAAGAAGGGCGACCGGGTGCGCGGCCAGATCAAGTCGATCACCGACTTTGGCGTGTTCATCGGCCTGGAAGGCGGCATCGACGGTCTGGTGCATCTCTCCGACCTGTCCTGGAGCGAGTCCGGCGAAGAAGCCGTGCGCCGCTTCAAGAAGGGCGACGAAGTTGAAGCCGTGGTGCTGGGCATCGATGTCGAGCGCGAACGCATCTCGCTGGGGGTCAAGCAGATCGATGGCGACCCGTTCACCAACTTCATCGCCACCCACGAAAAGAACAGCGTCGTGCGCGGCACGGTGAAGTCGGTCGAAGCGCGCGGTGCGGTGATTGATCTGGGCGACGAAGTCGAAGGCTATCTGCGTGCGTCCGAAGCCGCGACCCACCGCGTTGATGATCTGACCACCGTGCTGAAGGAAGGCGACGAGGTCGAAACGATCATCATCAACGTCGATCGCAAGACCCGTTCGATCAGCCTGTCGATCAAGGCCAAGGATCAGGTTGAACAGAACGAAGTGTTGAACAAGCTGGCTTCTGAAGGTTCAGGCGCTTCGGGCACGACCAATCTTGGTGCGTTGCTCAAGGCCAAGCTGAACGAGCAGAAGCAATAACGAGCGATTCCATGACCAGATCGGAGCTGGTAATCCAGCTTGCGGCGCGTTTTCCGCAGCTTGTGGTCAAAGATGCGGACTACGCGGTCAAGATGATTCTTGATGCGATGACCGAGGCGCTTGCGCACGGTCATCGTATCGAGATTCGGGGCTTTGGCAGTTTTTCGCTCAACTACCGCCCGCCGCGGACGGGGAGAAATCCGAAGTCCGGCGAACAGGTGGCGGTGCCCGAGAAGTACGTGCCGCACTTCAAGGCAGGCAAGGAATTGCGCGAAAAGGTCGATAACGACTTCTGAACCGCATCTTTGTGTGCCGTGCAGCCGGTGTGCTGAAACGACAGGGAAGGCAACTTCGGTTGCCTTCCTTCTTTTTTGCAGCTTGTTCAGCGATAATGACATTCATGCGCGCACTCATATGGTTTTTCCGTCTGGTTCTGTTCCTGCTGCTTTTTGGCTTCGCGGTCAAGAACGACCATGTGGTGAGCCTGTTTTTCTTCCTTGAGAGCGAGTGGCGGCTGCCGCTGGTGTTCGTCATCCTGATCGCTTTCATCGGTGGCGCTTTGCTCGGCGTGAGTGCGACCGTGACCTCGCTGTTGCGCTCACACCGTGAAATCTCGCGCTTGCGCAAACAACTCGAACGTGCGACCCGCGCCCATGCGCCCGATCAGGTGTCGGCGCCGGTCGTTCCCCATCAGGGCCATCAAGCGCCCGAAGCTTTCTGATCCGGCATGGAAATCGAATTCTGGTGGTTGCTGGCGTTGCCGCTTTTTTTTGTCATGGGCTGGCTCGCCGCCCGCATTGACATTCGTCAGATCGTGCATGAATCGAGGGCGCTGCCGCGCTCCTATCTCTCCGGGCTCAATTTTCTCCTCAACGAGCAGTCGGACAAGGCCATCGACGCCTTCATCGAAGCGGTCAGGATCGACCCGCAAACCATAGAGCTTCATTTTGCCCTCGGCTCGCTTTTCCGCCGTCGCGGCGAAACCGACCGCGCGATTCGCATCCACCAGTTGCTGGTCGACCGCGAAGATTTGTCCGAAGAACAGCGCCTCCAGGCCCTGGAGGAGCTGGGGCAGGATTTTCTCAAGGCGGGCTTGCTCGACCGCGCGGAGGCGGTGTTTTTGCGCCTGCGCGGCACCCGTGCGGATGACCGCGCCGCACGCTATCTGCTGGAGATTTATCAGCAGGAAAAAGACTGGGTCAAAGCGGTCGACATCATCCGTGAGTTGCCCGCACACGAAGATTCACACTGGCAACGCGAGATCGCCAATTTTTACTGCGAACTGGCTGTCCAGGCGCTGGCCGATTCGCGCTTTGAGGATGCCGACGCACACATCGCGGCGGCGATCGCGGCCAACCGTGCTTGTGTGCGCGCCAGCCTGATCCTGGGGGATATTTTCGCCGCCCAGGGCAAGGATGAAGAGGCGCTCGAAGCGTGGAAGCGGATTGAAAATCAGGCTCCGGCCTATCTGGCGCTGGCGGCGCAGCGGGTGATGGATGCTTACCGCCGCCTGGAGCGGGTCGACCAGGGGCAGACGCTGCTGCGTTCATGGCTGGAGCGTCATCCTTCGCTGGATTTGCTCGACGAACTGTTCCACTGGGAGATCGACCAGGACGGTGCGCAGGCGGCCTACGAGCTGGTGCGCGAGGAGCTGCGCCGCAATCCGACCCTGCTGGGCCTGGACAAGCTGCTCGAAGCCGCGCTGCTCACCGCGCCGGTTGAACATCGCGGCGACATTGATCTGGTCAAGCAGTTGATTCATAGCCATACGCGCAAGGTCGCACGTTACCGGTGCGATACGTGCGGCTTCAAGGCGCGGCAATTTTACTGGCGCTGTCCGGCATGCGGCGGGTGGGAGACCTATCCGCCCAGGCGCACCGAGGAATTTGATCTGACGCCCTGAAACGCGAAGGAAAAACACATGAAAGTCACGGTCATTGGCACCGGTTATGTTGGTCTGGTCAGCGGGGCCTGTCTTGCTGACGTCGGCAACGAGGTGCTGTGCCTCGACATAGACCCGGCCAAAATCCAGACCCTGGAATCCGGGGCGCTGCCGATTCATGAACCGGGGCTGCTTGAGGTGGTGCAGCGCAACGTGGCGGCGGGACGGCTGACATTTACCACTGACATCGAACGTGGCGCCCGCCACGGCGTCATCCAGTTCATCGCCGTCGGGACGCCGCCGGATGAAGACGGTTCCGCCGATCTGCAATACGTGCTGGCGGCGGCGCGGAACATCGGGCGCTACATGGACGGCTACCGGGTGGTCGTCGACAAATCGACCGTGCCGGTGGGCACCGGTGACAAGGTCAAGGCCGCCATTGGCACGGCATTGCAGGCGCGCAAGTCCGGGCTGGATTTTGCCGTGGTCTCCAATCCTGAATTCCTCAAGGAAGGCGCGGCGCTCGACGATTTCATGCGCCCTGATCGCATCATCGTCGGGGCGGAAGATGAACGTGCGATCGAGCTGATGCGCGAGATTTATGCGCCGTTCCAGCGCAACCACGAGAAACTGCTGGTGATGGACGTAAAAAGCGCCGAACTCACCAAGTACGCGGCCAACGCCATGCTTGCCACCCGGATCAGTTTCATGAACGAGCTGGCCAATCTGGCCGAGACCCTGGGCGCCGACATCGAGCTGGTCAGGCAGGGCATCGGCTCCGACCCCCGTATCGGCTGGCATTTCCTTTACGCTGGCTGCGGTTATGGTGGCTCGTGTTTTCCCAAAGACGTGAAAGCCCTGGTGCGCACCGGGCGCGAGCATGCTCACAATCTGTTGCTGCTCAACGCGGTGGAGGAGGCGAACGAAGCCCAGAAACATCGCCTGGTAGAGAAAATCGTCGCCCGTTTCGACGCAGATCTGGGCGGACGCCATTTTGCGCTGTGGGGGCTGGCGTTCAAACCCAATACGGATGACATGCGCGAAGCGCCGAGCCGGGTCATCCTGCACGAATTGTTCCGGCGCGGTGCGACCGTGACGGCCTACGATCCGGTCGCGATGGACGAAGCGCGCCGCATCTTCGGTGACGAACCCCGGCTCACTTATGTTTCCCGCCCGCTGGATGCCTTGCGCGCCGCCGATGCGCTCATTATCGTCACGGAATGGAAGGAATTCCGCAGCCCTGATTTCGATGCAATTCGAGCTGCACTCAAGCAGCCACTCATCTTCGACGGGCGTAACATGTACGACCCTGCGGTGATGCGTCGCCTCGGGATCGATTATCACGGTATGGGCCGACGCTGATTGGCGCCGCCGCCGACAGGAGAGAACATGGAGTTCAAAACGCTCGAAGATTATGTCGGGCATACCCCGCTGGTGCGACTGAAGCGCATCAACGCCGGGAAAAACAATGTCATTCTGGCCAAGCTGGAAGGCAATAACCCGGCGGGTTCGGTAAAAGACCGGCCTGCGTTGTCGATGGTGATGCGGGCCGAGGCGAGAGGAGAGATTCGTCCCGGTGATTGCCTGATCGAAGCCACCAGCGGCAATACCGGCATTGCCCTGGCGATGGCAGCGGCAATACGCGGCTACAAGATGATTCTGGTGATGCCGGAAAACCAGAGCATTGAGCGCCGCCAGTCGATGCGCGCCTTCGGGGCGGAACTGGTGCTGACCCCGCGTGAGGGCGGCATGGAAATGGCGCGTGATGTGGCCGAAAAAATGCGTGTGGAAGGCAAAGGGTTCATTCTTGATCAATTCGGCAATCCGGATAACCCGCTCGCCCACTATGAGGCTACCGGCCCCGAACTCTGGGAACAAACGGACGGTCGCATCACCCATTTCGTCAGCAGCATGGGC
The DNA here is from genome assembly GCA_025997045.1 of Betaproteobacteria bacterium. GTDB lineage: Bacteria > Pseudomonadota > Gammaproteobacteria > Burkholderiales > Rhodocyclaceae > WRNU01. Next base: position 49,934 of record BNUB01000011.1, on the reverse strand, counting down.
ACCACGGGGACGGTAATGGGCGTCTCCCGTTTTCTCAAGGAAAAGAACCCGGCGATTCAGATCATCGGCTGCCAGCCCGCCGAAGGCTCGCAAATACCCGGCATCCGCAAATGGCCGGAAGAATACCTGCCGCGCATTTATGAGCGCCCGCGGGTGGATAGCCTCGAATACGTCAATCAGGGCGAGGCCGAGGAAATGACCCGGCGTCTGGCCCGCGAAGAAGGCATTTTTGGTGGAATCTCTTCCGGTGGCGCCACCCACGTCGCCGCCCGGATTGCCGCCCGTGTTGAAAACGCGGTGATCGTGACCATCATCTGCGACCGCGGCGACCGTTATCTGTCGACCGGCGTATTTCCGGCCTGAAAACCATCACACAAAGGGACAGAATCGTGCCCACACTGGTTTTTGACATTGAAACCATCCCCGATGTAGCCGGCCTGCGCCGACTGCACGATTTACCGCCAACCCTCGACGACGCCGAAGTGGCCGAATATGCTTTCCAGCAACGGCGCGCCGCGAGTGCGAGCGGCAATAGCGATTTTCTGCCCCATTATTTGCAACGGGTGGTGACGATCTCCTGCGCCTTATATGAACCGGGCCGCTTCCGGGTCTTTTCGCTCTCCGAACCCGACAGCAGTGAAGGCGAGATCATCCAGCGTTTTTTTGACGGGATCGAAAAATACACTCCCCAGCTCGTATCCTGGAATGGCGGCGGTTTCGATCTGGCGGTTCTGCATTACCGTGGTCTTATTCACGGCGTGAGCGCGTCGCGCTATTGGGATTTGGGCGATGGCGATTACGCCAACTCGCGCGAATTCAAGTGGAACAATTATATCAGCCGCTACCACACTCGCCACTTGGACCTGATGGATGTGCTCGCCCTCTACCAGCCCCGCGCCAATGCCCCCCTCGACGACCTCGCCAAGCTCATGGGTTACCCCGGCAAGCTCGGCATGGACGGCTCGGCAGTGTGGGGCGCCTATCAGGCCGGGAAAATCGCCGAAATCCGCGATTACTGCGAAACCGACGTGGTCAACACCTGCCTCGTTTACCTGCGCTTCCTGAAAATGCGTGGCGAACTGGACCAGGCGGGCTGGGAGCACGAACTTGGCATGGTGCGCGACACCCTGACAAAAATTGATGCGCCACACTGGCGCGAATTCCTCGCGGCGTGGGCGGGGGAGGCCGCGACCAGTTCGCCCGCGCCGGTGTCTCTGGAACCGCCAAGACCGGCGAGCAAGTTGTAGCCGTCGACTGACCTTGCCCCCGCAAAGCGCATCCCTTGCTGAACGCTAGCCAAACAGCCGCAGAATCCCGTCCAGCCCCACGTGGTCAATACAGCAGGCGGCTACTTCGCGCAGGGCCGGTTTGGCGCGGTAGGCGACGCCGAAACCCCCGGCGCGCAGCATCGGGATGTCGTTGGCGCCATCGCCGGCGCAGATCACCTGATCGGGGCGCAGGCCGAGCACGTCGCGGGTGGCGATGAGATGGAGGGCTTTGGCCTGACCGTCGATGATGGGGCCGATGACCCGGCCCGTGAGGCGGCCATCGACGATTTCGAGCTGGTTGGCCCAGGCATAGTCAAACCCCAGACGGGCTTTGAGGCGCTCGGTGAAAAAGGTGAAGCCGCCGGAGACCATCGCGGTTTTGAGCCCCGCCGCCTTGAGCCCGCGAATGAGCGCCTCGGCGCCGGGGTTGAGTTGCAGGCGCTGTTCATATACTTCGCTGAGGGCGCTCTCATTCAGGCCGGCGAGTAACGCAACCCGGCGGCTGAGGGAGGCGCGGAAATCGAATTCACCGCGCATCGCCGCCGCCGTGATCGCCGCGACTTCGGCCTTGACCCCATGCACATCAGCGATCTCGTCGATGCACTCGATATTGATCAGGGTCGAATCCATGTCGGTGACAAAGAGGCCGAAATCACCGAGACGACGCCCGTCTGCGATCCACGCCTGATCGACTCCGGCGGCGCGGCACAGCGGGGCGATCTCGTCGTGGTGCTGCGCCGCGCTGAGGCGGGCGGTATGGGAATCAGGGGTTTCAAGGGGTTCAATGGCCTGGGCCTGCGTCAGCGCGGCGAGGCGTTCAAGCAAGGCCGGGTCGAGCGCCGATTTGCGCTGGAGAACAAGGTCCATGCGCAGACTCAGGTGCTGGAAGCGGCGTTACGCTGGGGCAGGATGTCGCGCAGCACATCGTGGGCGCTGCGGATCATGTCGACGGTCGTCTCCCAGTCGACGCAGGAGTCGGTGACGGAGCAGCCATATTTGAGCCGGGACAGATCGGCGGGAATCGGCTGGTTGCCGGCGTTGATGTTGCTCTCGATCATCAGCCCGACGATGGAGGTGTTGCCCTCGCGGATCTGGTTGATCACATCTTTCATCACCAGCGGCTGCATTTCGGGTTTCTTCAACGAATTGCCGTGGGAGCAATCGACCACGATGTTCTGCGCCAGCCTGGCCTTGGCGAGCGTTTGTTCCGCCAGCGAAACCGACACCGAATCGTAATTGGGCCGGTCGCCGCCGCGGAGCACGACGTGCCCCAGGCGATTGCCCCGGGTGCGCAGAATGGCCGAGGAGCCTTTGTCGTTGATGCCGAGAAAACTGTGCGGACTGCTCGCCGAGACAATGGCGTTGATCGCCACCGCGATGTCGCCATCGGTGCTGTTCTTGAACCCAACCGGCGTGGACAGCCCGGAGGCCATTTCGCGGTGGGTTTGCGATTCGGAAGTGCGCGCGCCGATCGCCGTCCACGAGATCAGATCGCCGTAATATTGCGGGGCAATCGGGTCGAGGGCTTCGGTCGCAATCGGCAGCCCGAGCTGGGCCACGTCGCGCAGAAACTGCCGCGCTTTCTCCATCCCCTGGTCGATGCGGAAGGAGTCGTTCATGTGCGGGTCGTTGATATAGCCTTTCCACCCCGTCGATGTGCGCGGTTTCTCGAAATAAACCCGCATCACCAGCAGCAGGGTGTCCTTGACCTCATCATCCAGTTTTTTAAGTCTTTTGGCATAATCGACGCCCGCGACCGGGTCGTGAATCGAACACGGCCCGACGACGACAAAAAGGCGCGGATCACGGCGTTCGAGGATATCGACAATCGCCTGCCGTCCGGCCTGCACGCTGGTCACTACGTCATCAGTGAGCGGCACCCGGGCCTTGATCTCCTCGGGCGAGGGCATGTGGTCGACGGCGAGGATGTTGAGGTTTTCGATTTGGGCAACAGACATCGGGCACTTGGTACGCTGGAAAGAGAGTTGATCATTATACCCACGGTTGCATTTATTGCTATCATTCACAACATGTTTTGCCTCCATGACACGCCACCATAAGTCGCGCTATGGCTACACAAAATCCCGAACTCCGTCGGCTGTTGCTGAAAAACGCTTTTCTTGTGTTGTTGGCGCTGTTTGCCGTGCCTGCACTGGCCTGGTGTTTTTCCCAATATGTGCTGACCCGGGAAATGACGCAATTTTTGCCGCCGGGCGCGGAAAGTCTGGTGCTGGAAAATCAGGAGGGAGAAACGGTTGCGCGGCTGGATTCCATTGCCGCGATTTGCGTTTGCCAAGGGTCGCTGGGTTGAAAGCAAGGCGAGTGCGCAAATCAATCTTTGTCTGATGTATATGTGGGGACGCGGCGTCAGTCGTGATGACAAAAAAGCGTTCAGTCTGTTTGAACAGGCCGCACAGCGTGGAATTGCAGGCGCGCAGGTTAATCTTGGCGTGATGTATGACGAAGGGCGCGGTGTGGAGGAAGATGACAAAAAGGCCGCCGAGTGGTATCGCAAAGCCGCAGCGCAGGGCGTGCCCGCCGCGCAACAAGGTCTTGAGCGGATGTAATGTGCCCTGATGCTTTAATGCTTATTTTGAGAGCTTGTCGGCAACGCCTGCGGTATTGTCGATGAGGCTGTGGGTTGCGGTTTGCAGGTAAGCCCGTAATTGTTGCTCCATGACATCATCCTGCGCCGTGGATTCGCTGGCGGGGATGAGCGTTCCTTGCGGCGCGGTGCCAAGACGATAGCGATAGCGGCGAGTCGGCATGTCCCTGGGCAGGACCAGCAGATGTTCTCCCCGGATGATGGCAACGGTCTGGTCGCCGCCGGAGGGCTTGATGATGGCAAAGCCATCATCGTCAGCAGGCAGGCTCAACAGGTCGCGTCCCCAGCATTGGTGGCGTACCGCGCCTTCCAGCCTGCCCATGATGGTCGGCACGACGTCGACCTGGCTGCCAACGGTATCCTGAGTCTTGCCAAAAGTTTCCTGAATGCCGGGTGCGATTAGCAGCAGGGGGACATTGAAACGGTATAAATCCATTTCCGTGAGCTGCTCATGCGCGCCAAAGCCGTGGTCGCCGACCACCACGAACAGGGTGTTTTTGAAATACGGCGATTGCCGCGCCCTGGCGAAGAATTGTCCCAATGCCCAATCGGAATAGCGCATGGCCGTCAGGTGTTCATCCAGCGAGCCGTGACCGCTGACGGCTTGAACCGGCAAGGGGTCAGGCAGCGCGTAAGGCGTATGGTTTGAAAGCGTTTGCAGCAGGGCGTAGAAGGGTTTTTGGAGGTCTTGCCGCGCCAGTTCGTAGGCGGCGCGGTCAAACATGTCCTGATCGGAGACGCCCCAGGTCGGGTCGGAAACGACGGGATTGATGAAGTCATGGCGACCGATAAAACGGGTCATGCCCTGATTACTGAAAAAGCCGCGCTGGTTGTCCCACGCAAAATCGCCGTTGTAAACATACAGGTCGTTAAAGTTGCGCGCGCTGAGTAATTGCGGCAGACCGGAGAATTGATGCGCGCCTTCCGGCGTCTGCATCAGGTATTCAAAGCCGGGTAAATTCGGAAAACACGCCATCGTGGCGAACATGCCTTGATGGGTGTGGGTGCCATTGGAGAAGAATCTGCGAAACAGCAGACCTTCTTCGCTCAGTCGGTCAAAGTTCGGCGTGATGCCCGCTTCGCCCCCCAGCGCGCCCACAAAGCGCCCGGCGAAACTCTCCATCAGGATGACGACCACATTGCGAATCGGCAAGCGCGTGTTGTGCGGCGGCAAAAAGTCACGGCGAACCGCCGCGCTGTCCGCGTCGACCAGACGCTCGTGTTCCGTGAGCAGGAGCGCGCGGGTGAGCGTCGTCGCCTGTTCGGTGGGCATCCGGTCTTTCCAGACCTTGGCGCGCTGATCCGAGTAACGGTTTTTGGCAGCGTCATAGAGGCTCAAGGCGCCGTTCAGCCCCAAATGATTGGCAAATGTTGAATGGGTGGTAAACGCGTCGCCCCAGCGCAGGGGCGGCCCTTGACGCAAGGTGCCACGAAGGGCGACCGCCGCGAGCGCCAGACAGAGGAGCAGGATGAGCGCGTGAACAGGCATCGACGCGCGTGGGCGCGCCCCTGTAACCTGCGCCTCTCCTCGTGTGCGCCTGTCGAGCCAGCCCAACAGGATGAAGAATGCCGCGCTCAAAACCAGCCAGATACCCAACAGGCGCAGTACCGGGAAACCGTACCAGAGCATACTCAACACGGTGGCCGGGTCTTCTTGCAGATACTGGAAGACGAGGGCGTTGAGCCTTTGGTGAAATTCCTGATAAAAATTAAGCTCGATCATGCCGAGCAGAATGACCAGACTGGCGCTGGCGCAAAGCCAAAGACGCTGCCAGAGGCGATGCGTCATCGCCGGGCGATACGCCAACGCCAGAATCAGGGGAAGCGCGAGAAAGACCGTCAGCCGCAGGTCAAAACGCAGACCATTGCCAAACGCCGCCGCCAGACTTGCCCCGCTTGCGTCACCCGCCAACTCGTAGTTGAACAGCAACAGGGCAAGCCGCAACAGCGTCATGAGGATCAGCAAGGAGACGACACATCCCGCCAAAAAAGCCAGATGTTGGCGCAGACCGATTCCGGTATGGGCAGAAGCATGCGTGTGTGCGGGGATGTGGCGAAACATGGTGGAGAGCGCCTTTCGGATTTTTAAAACAGCTTCCTGGGTAGGGCAGGAGCTACGATACCGCCCTACCAAACCTTGAGCGTACACCATGCCCACGGGCTTGTGCTACAGGTGCCACTTGCCAGCGCGGTCTTGATTTTGTCGATATCGACGCGACGCAGGTAACGCTCGGCGTCATCCAGGCGTTCTTCGCCGCCAAAGCCGCCACCGAGCATTTCTGCTCGCGCCTCTTCCTTGCTCCAACCCTGATAGACGATGCGATACAGCGCCGCAATGAGTCCGGTGCGGTTCTGCCCGTGTTTGCAATGGATCAGGACAACGCCATGCGCTTGTGCCTGCCGGATCGCGCGCAGCGCTTCGAGCACCTGTGTGCCATTAATCCTGTCGGCGCGCAGGGGCAGATGAATCTGGCGTACCTGCGGGAGAGACAGCCAACCGGAATCGCTGCGCTGATAGAAGTTGATGACCGTGGCAATGCCCAATTCCTTGAGCCGTGGCAACGCTTCGCTGTCGGGCAAGGCGCTGCGATAGAGATTGGGCTGCATCTCATACAGATTAAACCGCTGGTCGATGGATACCGCCCAGTTTTCTGGACGGGGAATGATTTTCTCATAAGGCGTGTCATCCGCTTCGCCATCGAGAAAACCGGTGCGACGATCCAGAAAGAATAGCGCCAGCCCCACCAGCAGCAGCAATGCAATCATGGACAGGTAACGAAATTTTTTACTGGGCATTTGAGTCACGCGCTCAAGCGGGTACGCAAGAGGGCTTAGCGTTTTTTGAATACGTGTTATGCCCCCGTCTTGCGTAAGGTATAAACGCGCCACATGGCGTAGCCGGGCAGAAAGTCAAAGTGACCGACGATGTGAAATCCCGCCTGACGAAATTCGGTCTCAATGACTGTTTTGGCGACAACGAAGCGGTTTTGGTTGGCAAGTTCGCCTTCTGAACGGGCGCGCGTCGTTTCGAGTTCTTTACGTTTCCAGGCCTTGTAATTGCCGTCCACCCACAAGGAGATGACCAGTGTGTCGCGGGTGACGCGGTGAAATTCGCGCAGCATCGCCAGACGATGTTGGGCGTCTCCAATGTGATGCAGAAGACGCATACAAAAAAGGCAGTCAACGGCGGCATCGGGCAATTCGATGGCAAAAGCGGAAGACTGGAATGTGCTCACGCGCCGGGTGATTTCCGTCGGCTGCCGGGTCAGGGCAACATCCAGCATGTGTTGGGAGTTATCCGCCGCAAGCAGCGCGCGTTCCGGCTTCTCCAGCAACATCGGCCAGAAACGCCCCGCCCCGCAAGGCAGGTCAAGCACGGTGGCGGGGTCGCCCGCGAGGCGGAGCGCCTTGCGGGCAATTTGGGTTTCCCGCCAGGTGCTCAGCCGCCGCGCGACGCCCTCTTTGTGTTTGCGAAAATAATTTTCCGCGTGCGCTTCATCGTACTTGCGTGAAAAATCGAGTTCATAGAGGTGTGCTGACATTGGGTGACGCTCCAGATGGAGAGGCCGTCATTCTTGCCGGGAGCTTGTCAGATCACTGTTAAATTAATGTGAAAAAAATGTGATTGCCAGTCGGCAAAGCGTCGAAATCGAAATGCGCCAGAATGCCTGCGCCGGTGTATTTGGTATCCCTTTGAATGTCTCTGGAACCGGCAAGACCGGCGAGCAGGGTGTAACCAACCGGAGAAAGTCGGCATAATATCGGCCCTAACGAGTTCGTCGCTGGTGGTCCCTGAATGAAGGATTTTGTTTCGCGTGTTGATTTCGCTCCGCTGGAGCGCCACGGTTTGATCAGTTTCGAGGCGCTGTGGGCGTTGCAGGCCAAGGCGGTTGATGCGCCCAATGTCGGGCGGGGAGGGTGGAGTGAGGTCAGCCGGCTGGATTTTGAGGGGCAGGGGTTCTACCTCAAACGCCAGCGCAATCACATCATTCGCAGCCTCGCGCATCCGCTGGGTGAACTGACCTTTGCGCGCGAATTGCGCAATATTTTGCGCCTGCAGGCCCGAGGGGTGCCGACGGTTGCACCGGTGTTTTTTGCCCAGCGCCTGAATGTGGCGGTGAAATCGGCGGAGGGAGAAGTGCGGGAAGATCGCGCCATGCTGCTGACCCGTGCGCTGGACGGCTGGCGCGGGATGGATCAGTGGCTGATTGATTGGGCCGATCTGGCCGGGACGGTGCGTGAGCGTCTGCTGGTCGCCTGCGGCAAGCTGGCGCGCCAGCTCCACGCGGCCGGGATGATGCACTGCTGTCTGTATCCGAAACACATTTTTGCGCGGGCGAATGCAGGGACGAGCGCGTTCGAGGCGACCTTGATCGACCTCGAAAAAGCCCGCGCCGTGTGGTGGGGCCACCGCGACCGGTGCCGGGATATCGACCAGTTTTTCCGCCACGCTCCCGAATTGAGCGCAGCGGAAGTGGGCGTCATGCTTGGCGCCTACCTTGACTGTGGCCCGGATGATGCCGAATTCCGGCGCTGGCAGGAATGGTTGTCAAAGCGGCGCGGGCATAAGGAACGGCGTTAATGCGCGGCGCTTGATCGACCGCCTGCGCTCATTCCAGCACATTCGCCGCCCCCGACCACCCCGGCTGTCTGCGCAGCCGCTCCTCCGTTGGAGGGGAATTAAAACCCCCTCGCCCGCTCGCGGGAGAGGGGCGGCGGGTTAGAACCGATATCCCGCTTTCACACTCCCGGTGACGCCTTCGCGTTGGCCGCTGTAACCCTGAATGCCGAAGTCGAGCGACACGGGGCGGGTGGCGGTGGGGGTCAGGGCGAAGCCGAAGGCGAGGCTGGCGGTGTTGCCTTTGAGTTCAGGGGGGTCGAGGGCGTAGCCGTAGATGCTGGCTTTGGCCTTGCCGTCGTATTCGTGCTCCCACGCTGCGCCGAACCAAGCGGTGGTTGTTGGGGTCAGGGCGTAATCCCATTTTGTGCCTAGTCTGGTTCTTTGCGAGGCTACGTCCTTGAATTTCACGGTTTCGCCGGTGGTAAGTTTGACCGTATCGCCGTCTTGATGGCTCCAGAGGTATTGTCCGTAGACATCCAGCTTGCTCTGCTCGGAGAGTTTCAGGAGGTAGCCTGCGCCTACATGTGCGCTCAGGTAGGTGGATTTGGCGTCGTAGGCGCTGTGGAGGGTGGTGCCGTTGACGAAATGGCCGCCGAAGTCGGTTTTGACCTGGCCTGATCTCAGGCTGGCGTCGAGGTAGGGCTGGGCGGTGGTTGAGGTGTCGAGGGCGAGGTGGGCCAGGATGCCTGCGCCGGTGTATTCGGTGTCGCCGCTGCCTCGCACGCTGGCGGCGTTGGCGAAGCTGTTGTGGCTGGTGTAGTCGCCTTTGCCGTGTTCGATGAAGGCGGCGGCGGTCAATTTGCCTGCACCCGCTCCCGCGCCGGTGTCTTTGGTGCCAGCGAGGCCGGCGAGGAGGGTGTAGCCGTCGACGTCGATGTGGGAGCCGGTGTTGTGGCGCATTTTTCCGTAGCCGATGGCGGCGAAGCCTTGCAGGCGGGGGCCGGTGCCTTCGGCTGTACCGCTGGCGTGCAGGGCGGCGGTGAGGCCTTGGGTGGCGGCGAAATCTTGCGCCTGATTGAGGTAGGCGGTTCCGCTCAGGAAGGCTTCGGAGAGGGCTTTGGTTTGGGCGTTGAGGTTGATGCCGCCATTGCCGGGGGGGGGGGGTTCGATGGGGGGAGGCGGAGGTTCAACGGGCGGCTCGACTACGGGCGGTTCGACGGGAGGCGGTTCAACTGGCGGCGGGGACGGAGGTGAAGGCGGCAGCGGGGGCGGAGGCGGCGCCGCGATGGGCAGGCTGGCGATGAGTCGGTTCGTCGCGCTCTCTACCGAGAGGTCGAAGGTATAAAGCAGCGTGATGCCCTGTGCCGCCATGGCGGTGGAGCGGGTGGCGGTCGTGCCGGTGAGCGTGCCTCCGTCGGTGAGCGTTCCCGTCGCGTCGATGAGCACGATGTGGTCTCCGGCGGTGAGTGGAGAACTTGATCCTTCAATGCCGACATGGATCGTGCTGCTGGTCACATCGGCATCACCGTCAACACCAAGCAGGGTCGCTCCGCTCGCCGTGCTGTTGGGGACGTAGAAATTCAGCTTGCCGCCGTTCGCGTAAAGGTCGCCGTCGATGTTGCCGCCCTGATAGGCGTTCAGTGTGCTGTTGCTGCCACCCAGGGTGACGTTGCCCGTGACGCTGCCGCGCAGGGCGAAGGTGCCGGTATTCGCTACCGTTACGGCGCTGGTCAAGCTGCCAGTGGTGGCGAGTTCCAGCGTTCCGGCGGTGATGGTGGTGTCGCCGGTGTAGTCGTTTGTGCCGGAGAGGGTGAGCGTGCCCGCGCCGTCTTTGATCAGGCCGCCGTTGCCGGAGATTCCGGTCGCAAAGGTGACGCTGTTGCCGTTGGTGTCGAATGTCCCGCCGGAAGTTCCGAGCGTGGCAAGGCGGCTGGAGATGTCGGTCGTGGTGCTGCTTGCCCATTGCAGACCGCCGCCGTTCAGGGTGATGGTGCCCGTTGTGCCGAAGTTGTTCTCGCCGTTGAAATTGATGAGTCCCCCGTTCACGGTCGTGTTGCCGCTATAAGCGGTATTTGCGCCACGCAAAGTGAGCGTGCCCGTGCCGTCTTTGGTCAGGCTGCCGGAGCCCTCAATCACGCCGTTGTAAGTATTCGCGCCGTTGTTACTGATGGTGAGATTTTTGCTGCCCAGATTGACCTTGCCGCCGCTTGTGCCGCCGCCGGTGAGACCGTTGATCGTCGTCATCGTGCCGCTGGTTACGGCGGAAATATCAAAAATCGCGGTGCTTTCATCGGCGAGCGTGACGCCGGAAGAGGCCGCGATGCTGCCAGTGACAGAGAGCGCCAGCGTTCCTGTGCTGATCGTGGTGCCGCCGATGTAGTTGTTCGTTCCGATCAAAGTCAGCGTGCCCGTGCCCTCTTTGGTCAGGCTACCCGTGCCGGTCAGGACGCGGCTTACCGTTTGATTTCCGCTGCTGGTGTCAAATTTCGCGCCGCCGGAATCGAGTGTGATGTTGGCGGGTGTGGGGTAAAAACTTCCGTTGATCAAAGTGGCGTAATTGCCGCTGTTGATGGTGCCGCCGTCGATGGTGAGGCTGCCGATGGTGGCAGCAGTGCCGTAACTAGTGTTCAGAGTGAAATTCCCGCTGCCAGTCAGCCGTAGGGTGTCGATCGTGGCATTGCCTGTGTTCAGACCCTCAGTGGTCAGCGTGGTGCCGGTGTCGTTGATTTCCAGATTGGCGACGGTGAAGGTCAGCGCGCTGCTCCGTTTATCCAGGGTGATCGTGGGGGCGATCAGGGTGCCTACGGTGAGAGAAGCCGTGCCGCCCATTCCTCCCGTAGATGAGGGCCAGCCGCCTGTCAGATTCAGGGCGGTATTGACGCTCAGGGTTCCGCTTACAGTCAGGCTCGCATCGCCGCCATTGCAGCCGCTGCCGCCGGTGCAGCCGCCGCCGCTGCCGCCCGTGACATGGATGGTGTCATACGCGCTGTCGTTGTCCGTGGCGGCGCTTGCTTTGCCGCCCGCGCCGCCCGCGCCGTCGGTGCCTCGAGAAGCGTCAAGCGTCGTCCACCAGTCGGGCAGCGGATCGGCAAGACCCTCACCCCCCGTCCCACCAGATGCATTGTTCGCGGAATTTCCACCTTCACCCACATAGCCGCCACCACCGGCACCGGCGTTGCTGCCGCTGCCCGCATGTGGGCCTCCGTACCCACCCACATCTACAAAACCTCCGCCACCCCCCCCGCTGATATAGAGATCCGCAGCCTCACCTGGCGTGGGCAGCAAAACCAGACCGGTTGCCAGCAGCAGGGCGGCGAGTTTCGTTTTTTGGGGTGGGCGGAGGCGGTCTTTTAATCCGGCGCACGGGGCGTTCTTCGATGCCGCCCTACCTTGCTTGCTTGCTTGCTTGCTTGCTTGCTTGCTTGCTTGCTTGCTTGCTTGCTTGCTTGCTTGCTTGCTTGCAAAAATTGTTGTGCCTGTTTTTGAAAAGTCAAGGGAATTTGAAGGTTTTTGCATGATTTATTTTGCCTTGAGGGTAGAAGAGATGCGGGGGATTCTAGTCTCTTTTGCGTGGGGCTGACGGTGAAATAGTTCCTGCGATTGCCATTATCGCTGTTCGTTCGCCGAGCATCCGTCAACGAGCAAAGCCGCCGCCACCGCACGTTTTTCCAGCGCCAGTACGTTGAAGGTGCGGCAGGCTGCGGGCAAATCCATGATCTCGAAACCGATACCGGCCTCGACCAGCGGGCGCAGTAGTTCCGGGGCGGGGAAGCGTTGGCGTTGGCCCGTGCCCAGCAGCACGATGCGCACATCGAGGGCTGCCAGCGTGCTGAAATCGGCGCTGCTCAGGCTGTCGAAGCCGCCAGCGGCCCAGCCGGGAATGATCCGCTCGGGGGTGACGATGAGGTTGCCGTCGTGGCGCAGCTTGTTGATCAGCACATGGCCCGCGCCGTAGCCGGTGAGGGTGTTGAGGTCGGGGGCTTGGTCGAGGTGGATTTTCATGATCCGTGTGCTCAGGGTTGCAGGCTGGTTTTGTTGGCGCGCACGGTTTTAAGCATGGCCTGGATGTCCGGGTCTGTGTCTTTGCCAAAGCGTTTGTCAATCTGGTCAAAGACGGCGACAGTCGCCTGGAATTTACCCTGGCGGTAGAAGTATTTGCCTTTATTCTCCAGCGCCCGTATCACCCATTTGCGGATGTCCGGGGATTGATGCTGCCCCAGGCGTTTGTCCAGTTGGTCATAGACCGCGTTGGCCGCCTGGGGTTTACCCAGTTGGTTCAGGTTTCCGCCCTTGTTATAGAGCGCCATGGCACGCCATTCCATGACTTCGGGAGATTTCTCCTGGGCGAAACGTTTTTCAATCTGGTCGTAGACAAGGTTGGCTGCTGCGAGATCGTTCAGCCGTTCCAGCGCCACTGCCTGGTTAAAACGCGCCATGATTGCGGCAACGCCCTTTGTTTTTCCGAAGCGCGCTTCAAGATGTTCCGAGATGGCGATGGCTGCCTGATGTCTGCCCAGTTGATTCAAGGTTACGCCTTTGTTGGCGAGCGCCATGGCAACGAGCTTTTGGATTTCAGGGGATTCATCGTCGCCAAAACGCGCATCAAGCTGGGCAAAACGGGCCAAGGCGGTTTCGGACTGACCCGACTGCGCCATCTTGACGGCCTCGTTGAAGAGGGTGTGCGCGTCATGGTCGATCGCCCGCAGGTCAGCCCTGGCGCGGGCTTTGCCTTTGATCTTGCGTGCATGTTCGCGTGCCTCCGCGACCTGCGCCTGAACGTCTTTGTCATCATCCTCGCCGAAGCTGGATTCGATCTGCTCATAAATGGCGATGGCCGCCTGGGGCTGCTCCAGCGTGATGGCTTTGGTGATGAGTATTTCGGCAACTTGTGCCCGGGTGTCGAGGAAATCATCGTGGCCGAAACGGGCTTCGGCCAGATCATAGATGGCCAGCGCTTCTTCGGTTTTTTTCTGTCTTTTTAATGCCTTGCCTTTGTATAAGAGCGTTCGCGCCACATAGCGTCGCGTCTCATCGAGTTTGGTTTTGCCGTAACGTTTTTCAATTAAATCCAGCGTGGCGATTTCCGCATCTGGCTGGCCATTCTCCCTTAAGGAGACGCTCTTGTTGATCAGCATCGCTGCGATCAGGCTCTGGATGATGGGCGTCTTGTCTTGTCCAAAACGCGCTTCGATCTGGTCGCAAACCGCGAGGGCGGCATCCGGTTTGTCTTGCTGGTTCAATACCCAGATTTTATTGACCAGCCCGCTTGCGACCGATTCTCGGACATCGGGAGATTTATCCCGTCCAAAACGCTGGTCAAGCTGGTCATAGACCGCAATGGCCTCATCGAGTTTGCCCTGTTCGTCCAGATCATAGCCTCGATTGAAGAGCGCGCGCGCTTCCTGCTCCCGGGCGTGAGCATCCGCGCCCAGGCTGGTTTGCGGGAAGGCGAGGAGGGCAAGGAGGGTCAGCATCGGCAGGATGATGCCGACAAGCGGCATCCTTCGCGTTGCCGGGGGGGTGATTTTCACAGCCCGTAACGCTCGATGATGGCGCGGTGCGCCGTCGCGTCTGCGCCGCAGTGCTCGGCCAGGCGCAGCCAGCTCAGGCCGAGGGGAAGATCCTGCGTTTCCTGTATCAGCAGCTTGTGCAGCGCGTGGGCGGAGGAGGCGGGGTTCGACGCGATGGTGAAATAGACGCCGGGCAGGCTCTGGTCGGTTTCCTGATCTTTGATTTCGTATTCACTGTCGTAGAGCCAGACCTGATGCCCGTGTTGTTCCAGGCTTGCGATCAGGGCTTTCAGGCGCGCTTCGCCCGGATGTGCGCCTTCCACTTGCCAGCTCGGGCCGTACTCGCCTGCGCGCAGGGTGTGAATGAAAGCGTAGGTGTAGACGAAGCGTTTGCGCGCCTCTTCGTCTTCCGGCGCGGGCTCCAGGAAGGTGGCGTCAAACACGATCTCGTCGAGTACGTGTTGTGCCCGGCGCGGGACGCTGTTTTCGAGGATGCGGGCCGTGACCGGGCCGGTGCGGCGGGCGTAATAGTCGTAAGGCTCGCCATTGTCGAAATAGCGGATGATGGCCCATTCCCAGTCTTCATTGATCGGGCCGCTGCTGCTGTCGAACTTGAAATCGAGGCGGGCGGCGCTGGCGCGTACCGCGTCCCAATCGCCGGCGGCGGTGGCGCAGATCATGTGATCCCACAGGGCCGGGCTCGGCTCTTCCAGTACGTCGGCCAGGCGCCGCCACGCGGCGGCGGCCTCGGCAAAACGTTGTTGTTTTTGCAGGGCTTCGGCTAGTAGCCGGAGCAGGCTTTCACGTTCGGGTTCGGCGCGCAGCGCACTTTCAGCCTGAGGGATGACATCAGCCCAGCGTTGTTCGTGCGCCGCGATCCTGGCCCGGCACCAGCAGGCGAAAGGGGGCTCCACCGCGTCGAAATGGTGCGCAAGCTGTTCGCCGCGCTCAAGCTCGCCGCGATTCAGCAAGCTGTTGAACAACTGGATGGCGGCATCGCCCGGTGCGACGGCGGGGTGGTGTTCGAGCCAGGCCCGGAGCAGATTTTCGCCTTCTGCGGGTGCGCCGCAGGCTTGCATGGCCGACGCCGCGAGGGTGGCGAGGGGCTGATCGTCGGGGCGTTGGTGGTGGGCAGCGAGCAGCCAGTCGATTTCGGTTTCCGGGTTGCGCGTTTCCTGCTCACTGAGCCAGTTCAGCAGCTCGTCTGCCGCCACGGGGAGCGGCGGCGGGGTGGAGCGGGAGATTTCTGCTTCCAGCGCATCGAGGCTGGCGGCCGCGCCGGCGTCGGTTTTGAGTGAGGGCAGGTGTTGGCGCGCGAGGGTGAGCAGGCGCCCGGCGCTCCAGCGTGCGCCACGGCTGAGGGCCAGACGGGCGACGATGAGGGCGTTTTGGATCAGCAGGCGGTGCGAGCCGTTGCGCGAGAGTTGCTCAAGCGCGGCCTGAAAGCTGCTGCCCAGTTGCCAGGTGTTGCGCTCCGGCGCCCGCGTCAGGAGGATGGCGGCGGCGTCTATCCAGCGTAATTGATTGGGCGGCGCGGTGCGCTCCCACGGCGGCAGCGTGGCCCATGCTTCTTCGTCACGGCCCAGTTTGGCCAGCGCCAGCGCGTGCATGACCTGGGTATTCTGACGGTCACTTTCCCACATGTAATTGTCACCGTCGGCGTCTTTCGCCGCTTCGGCTTCGAGGATGCGCAGCGCCTCCTCCACGCGCCCCAGCGCCATCAGCGGCCCGGTGCGCGAGGACTGCAGATCGGCGTCGATACCTGCGGCGTGCAATTTTTTTTCCTGCGCTTCCAGCCAGGCGAGGGCTTCCTCATGGCGGCTTTCGGCGTTCAGCGTGCTGGCATAGAGGGTGCTGTGGCAGAGGAAACAATTCCAGCTCGGGTCGATGCGTTGCAGGGTCTCCGCGATGGCGGCGCGGTTCTCGGCGGCAAAGCCGATCGCGTCAATATTGGCGTAGCAATCGACCAAATCCTGGGTAGCGCACACCGATTGCGGGCAATCAATGGCGTCGGCGCGGTGGGCGCGCTCGAACAGCGCCACGACATCGGGCAGGGCGCTCTCGCCTTCGAGTTTGTTGTCGAGGCGGTTGCGCATCTCCCAGTGGCCGACGAAAACTTCCAGCCAGGGGTTTTGCAGGCTCTTGGCCAGCGCCCTGGCTTCGGGGAGCAGGGCATCGGCGCGCTCGATCTCCAGCTCGCCAACATGGTCGCTGAGCTCTTCCAGGAGATTGACGCTGGCCTCTTGCCCGGCCTCCCGCAGTGAACGGGCGAGCTTTTCAAACCACTTCCACATTTCCATCAGACAGTCTCCAGCAGGCTCGCCGCCACCCGCGTCAGGTCAGACAAGGCTATCGTGAGTTTCTCGCCGCCATCGGCTTGCTGGCGGGCGTTGCTGATGATCTTGAACGCCTTGATCAGACGCGCTGCCGCCTCGATGTTTGCCGCCCCGTGGTGACGCGCCTGCAGCAGGGCCTGCACGGCGGGGTTATCCACGTTGATGTAGAGCCGGGTGATGTGGCTGGCGCTGATTTTGGCGGTGAATTGGCGCGCCAGCGACAGCGCGGCGAAGGACAGGCGCTTGTCGGTGGCGTCTTCTTCCAGGCGCTGCTTCAACAGCGCGTCGCGGTCGGGCACCACGATCAAGGGCAGCTCCACCGGGGCAAAGCGCGCCATGATCGGGCGCTCGCCATCGGCGAGGTGACGGGCGAGCCAGTCGACATCCTCCTGCGCCAGCGTCGCCGGGGTAAACAACTGGCTGTTGCCGTGCTCGGTGCCGAGCTCGATCAGGCGGATGCCATTGCCCGCCACCCAGCGCCGCAGGAAGGGCAGCACCGCGTAATAAAAGCCGCAGGCTACCGGCACGCCGGTGCTCTGAAACAGCATGCTCTCGAAATCATTGTCGCGTTCGAGCATCACATGCACCGCGCCCTTGTGCACCAGCGCACGGGGGGCGAGATCGCCTTGCGAGCTATGAATGTGGAGGTGGTTCATCAGCAACTCGAACAGGCGCTCGTCGCACAGCGAGGCCCCGAGCAGCGCGTCGTTGTGGCGGGCGAGGATGCGCCGCCAGGCTTCCGGCTGCTTTTGCGCGATCTCGCCCAGCCCCTGGATCAGGGCCTCGCTGATCGCGTGGCGGGTGGCGTGGTAATGCTCGTCGCGCTGCAAATCCTCGCGGCTGGCGGTCGGAGTGAGACGGCCGGATTCGATCACCCCGCCAATAAACCCGGCCCACGGCGGCAACAGGTCACGCGCATCGTCGTCGAGCAGCATGCCGCGCAGAAAGACCGACAGATTGCGATTGTCACTGGTGCCATAAGTGGCGCCGTCCTGCACCCAGAGCAATCCCACCGCGTCGCTGTCGTCGTCGGCGGTGAGATCCATGGTGGCGATCGGCTCGAAATCACGCTCGAAGCGGGTGGCAAATTCCAGCTTGGCGCGGCGCTGTTGCGTGGGGTGCAAGGTCACGCCGTCTTCACGTCGCCATGGCGGCAAGGCCGGATTGACCGGCTCAGCGTCATCGCCAATGTAGATCGGCTCGCGCAGCAGGGCGCAATAACGGCCCAGCACATCGCGCAGCACGCTGGCATTGGCCAGTTGCTCAAATTCAGGGTGCAGTTCGAGTTCCACCTCGGTGCCGACCGCGCGCGCGGCAATCGGACTGACGCTGTACTGCTCGGCATTGGTGGAAAAATAATGATGCCCCAGCTCTACCGCCTGACAGGACGTCGTGCGCACATTCACCCGCCGCGCCAGCACAAACGCAGAGAGAAAGCCCAGCCCAAACATGCCGATCAGCCCGGTATCGTCGTCCCCGGTGCGCAGGCTGCGGGTATAACCGACCCCCACGGTGGCGAGGTAGGCATGGATTTCATGCTCGGTCAGCCCAGCGCCGGTGTCGATGATACGGATGCTGCGCGTGCGGCGGTCGGCGATGAGGGTGATCCGTCCGTCGCCCTCCCAGCCCGGGTCTTCCAGCCGCCGCCGCGTGATCGAATCGTGGGCGTTCTGCACCAGCTCGCGGATTGCCACCATCGGGGTGGAATACAGGTGCTTGCCGAGTACGCTCATCAGCCCCGACAGGTCGACGCCCGCACGGTGCAGGGAAGGGGCGCCATCCGGCGAGGGAAAGGAAATAATCCGGGACATGTTGCGCAGAAAAAGGAGAGTGCCAAACCGGGAAGTATACTGGCCCAGGGCAATACGGACCGAAATTTTCCAGGCGGTCAGCTCGGTGATCGGTATGACGTAGATGCCTTCCGGCGTCCCGCAGCGCGGGTACCTCTTGCCATTCATCAATGACACGGGGCGCTTCGCCCTCCAGGGCGATGGTGGTGTCCGCCTTTACGTTTTGGAGGCTAGTAATTTTACATTTTGGAGCCGGTTAGCTTTACGTTTTGGAGAACAGTGACTTTACATCAAGCACAAACTCCGGTTTGAAACTTCTATAATGCCGCCTTCCTGCTCCGTGCTTTCCCGCCATGCTGCTCGTCATTTCCCCGGCCAAGTCCCTCGATTTCGACACCCCCGTGCCGGTTTCCACCTGCTCCCAGCCCGATTTTCTCGACCACGCTGCCAGCTTGATCGACATCCTGCGCCAGCACTCACCGGCCCGGATTGCCACGCTGATGGACGTGTCCGATGCGCTCGCCACGCTCAATGTGGCGCGTTACGCCACCTGGTCGCGGCCCTTTACCCCGGACAATGCCAGAGCGGCGGTGTTTGCCTTTGATGGCGATGTGTATGAAGGGCTCGCGGCCCGCAGCCTGAACGTGGCCGAGCTGGACTGGGCGCAAGCGCATCTGCGCATTTTGTCCGGCCTCTACGGCGTGCTGCGGCCACTTGATCTGATGCAGGCTTACCGGCTGGAAATGGGCACCCGCCTGGGCAATGCCCGCGGCAAAGACCTTTATGCGTTCTGGGGCGACATCATCACCACCGCGCTCAAGGCCCAACTCGACGATGACGCCGAGCCGGTGTTGGTGAACCTCGCCTCGGAAGAGTATTTCAAGTCGGTCAACAAAAAGGCGCTCAAGGCGCGCATCGTCACCCCGGTATTCGAGGACTGGAAAAACGGTCGCTACAAAATCATCAGCTTCTACGCCAAACGTGCGCGGGGCTTGATGAGCCGCTACGCGATTCTCAAGCGCGCGGCGACGGTGGACGCCTTGCGCGGGTTCGATGCGGAAGGCTACGCCTTTGCGGCAGAAGCCTCTGACGCCGATACCTGGGTGTTTCGGCGGCGGGTGGGCGCAGCTTAGGTAAGGGACGGCCCGCTTGCGGGACCGTTCGCTTGAATGCCTTGTTGGGTGTGCGACTCATGCGTTTACTCGGTGCCACGCAAGAGACGATAACCGAAGATGGCCGTGATGCAACCGGCGATTGCACAAAACGCAACGACAGCCCAGAAAAGCAATGGCTGGGCTACTTGCGCGATGACAACTGAACCGCCGTGACGTGCCGGGTAAAACACCTGGCCTGATATGACGCCATAAAGCGAGTTGCCGAGCATGGCCAATGCCAGAAGCAAAAAGAAAAGCCCATAGTTAATGTCGCGCATCAAAATACCCCATGTCTGAATTAAGCCGTGCCACGAAGCGGCGGCGGCTTGAATGAATTGTCAGGCCCCAACACGGTCATTCGGAAGGCTCTCCATGCTCTTGCGCGTCAATCTCTTGAGCCACGCTCTTGAACCCCTTTGGATGCAGAACAACTGAACTTAGTGCCTCAATTTCAGAGAGAGACTGCGGAACGTTTCGCTCAAATGTCATGAAGCGTCCGTTGTGAAGGACGAGCGACGTTGTCTTGGTTCGCCCTCCAGATTTGTAGGTGACATTTGCCAGGCAATACTCATCTCCTGGATACGGTAGCTGAGGCACCTCGCTTCCACTTTTGTAATAGGCAACGACTATTTTGCCGGGGTTTTGCCTTTGTACCAGGCGGACTGACAAAAGCTGACGCGACAGTATCTCCCGCTCCTGGGCTGGCAAGGAATCCATCAGAAACGAGAGTAAACGATTTTCAGCCTCATTGAAGCCGCGAGTGCCGCCGAAAATGAACTCTGATATCTTCGCTAACCAGAGATAGCCGGTTGATTTGCTAACCATTGCAGAAGAGCCTATGTTTGAGGTAACACATGAGAGAAAAGTTCGCCGAGAGTGAGCCGGTCTTGCCACACGCTCTCCAGCTTGATCCCATATTGCGCTTCGAGGTCTCGCGCTAAGGTTTCAAACTCAAGCGCGTCAGCCTGCCAGGAATGACGACACCCGGCTTTGTAAATGCTGAGCAAAGAGTCATTTGGGTTTGTCCTTCCGATTGAAGGATCAGGCATCGGCTTTCCGCCTGCCAAAGTGAAACTCTTCTACGTGGTGATAGAGGAGAACCCAGTTATGAGTTGAACGCGGGGTCAGTGGGAAGACAACGAGGTCGTCTGAGCCTGGATAGCAGAAATCTTGCCAATACGCAACAAAGATTCCCCAGGATGTTTTGAGCGCGGTCGTCTGATTCCATGAAAGAACAACCTCTGTTTCCGATATAGGGTATTGTTGGGTCAACCAGTCAGATCCTGCTTCGCCGGACAGATGCTCGGTAATTGTTGCCTTCGAGTTGAACTCCGAAGAGAGCAAAAATCCGTCATTGCCGAGGCAGGATAGCGCGATTTCATGAAACTGCCTGGTTTCGACTCCATCAATCGGGTGCAGTGCGTCGAGCACATCTTCGGGCAGAACCGTGTGTTGACTGTCTGTCCAGCGCCACGCAAGTTCGTGTTGTCGAATGTTCATGGACTTGATGCCTGACGTTGGCGTCAAGCCGCGCCGCTGCGTCCGCTTGAATGAATTGTCAGCTTCGACGTAGACCTGAGCAACGTGCTCCCACATAAACTCTATAACGTCACCCGCCTCAAGCGAGGTGATAAATCCTGGCATGTTTGTAAGGTGCCCGCGGAAAAGGCCGTTGCCAGGTAGATCACACACTTCGACCCACATGCGCTCCGCACGAGGATTTTGTGGGTCAGACCTAAGCTCTGGGTCTGTGATGAGGAAATGCAGCCTAAGCAAATCACCAAGTTGCACCAGCATGGCCTCATCAGGTGATGGCACCTTAAATGTTGTTGGATGTTTCGCTGCAACAGCGACACAGTTCTCCAGCTTCCAACCCGAACCGGAAAAACCGCTTTTAAAAGGAAAGCCGTCGAACATTTCCATGAGCGCACCTGACGTTGGCGTCCGCTTGAACGAGAGCTCATACTCTCGCACGAAACTTCCCACGAAGCAAGAACGTCGGGAAGCGAGGGGTTGAAGTAGTGCGAAGCGAAATAGATACGCCCACTGTGCTGCAACACGACCAGCAAACACGGACAACTTGCGCGACCAGGAACACTGTGCGATGCGCTACTTGATGCCGTGGAAAATGCTCACTGTATTGGACAGGGCTAAGGCCTGAATTAAGCCGACGGGCAAAGCCCGTTCGGCTTGAATGAATTGTCAGGCAAACTGGAAGTCTGCCGCGTACCCATTGAACAAACGCCAAGTTGGATCGTCATGAAGCTTCCAGGAGATGCTCTCCTGTTGGAACTTGGATGCAATACTGGACATGAATTGCTGCGCATCGAATGTTGGAGCAAGATAAATGTAGTAAGTGCGCTTGCCCGCAAACGTCTCAACAAGAGCAACAAGACCGTCCGACTCGTCTCGGAACGGCTCTACCAGCGCGGCATCCAATGGGGCAAGTAACTTGTTGTAAGCGGCTACGGGGAGCCCGTTGTCCTTGACATGGGATAGCTGGTGCTTGATGGCGAGTAGGACAGGATATTGTGGCCTAAGCCCCTCAAACTCTGATACGCGAATATCAGGCCGCCGGAAGTAGATTGGGAATCCTTCGTGCTTTGTGCTGGCGTTCAGCCAAGTTCTTGCTTTCTTTTCAGTCATTGCGATGCCTGATTGTTTGCCTGACGTTGGCGTTAAGCGGCGCCGCGACAGCGGCGTCGGCTTGGACGAATTGTCGAGCCCACGCTCAGGCTGTGTATTTCTTGGCGCATATGCCAGCAAACCAACTGTACGACATGTAAAGGATGAGTAACGAGATTCCAGAGGCGATAACGAGGCCGAACACCCAGAACAGGAATGGAACGGACTTGATTGCCAGAATCAACTCACCACCGTGTGAGAACAGCAGGAGGTATGCCAACGTTAGCACGCCTGAAACCACCAGGGCTGCGGCAAGTGATGACCAGACAAGAACTCGCTTTTCTTGCTTGGTTGGGACTCTCTGGTTGTCGCTTACAAACCTGGCAGACACAAAGAAGCTTGCTGCCATCAATGTAACGATATTCGTCAATGCGTTGAGGTTCAGCAACTCTGTGGTGACAGCAGCGATAATAATGGCTACTGCGTATGCAACTGCAAAAATCAGGGTGTACTTGCCCACAAACTTCCTCCAATGTCTGAAGCGCTGTAGCTTACGGACAGCGCAACAGTATGTCCAGCGGGCGGGACGCCCGCGCTCCCGGGCAGATAACTTAATGCAGCGTCTGTGGCCGGAAAATGGCGCCGATGTCGTCTTCGTCAAAGTGGTAGGCGTGGTTGGACAGTTCGTCGAGGACCACGACTTCGCCATGTTCGGTCAGTACCGAGCGTACTTCTTCTTCGCCCAGACTTTGCAGCATGCTGATGATTTTTTCCGGCTTGGGGGGCCAGCGGTGGGTGACGGCGCGGGCCGGGTAGAGGGTGATGTCCTCTTCATTGAACAGGCGGTGCAGCAGGTGCTCGGGGGGGAGGGCGAGGAGTTCGGCGGTGCGCACGGTTTGCGCGAGTTGTTGCATGCGTGACCAGCCATCGGCATCGCGGCGGTCGGCGTCGGGGAGCTTTTGCAGGAACAGGGCGGCGGCGGTGTTGCTGTCGCAGGCCAGCCATAAGCCGGTCGGCTGCTGTTCGGACTGTTCCAGATAGTGGGTGAAGACTGCGGCGATGGTGTCGCCTTCGAGGGCGACGAGGCTGCGATAGGGCTGTTCCTGCCCGTCCTGCTCCAGGGTGAGCTGGAGGTGGCCGTCGCGGACGAGTCCGGCGAGGTTTGCGCTGCTGCTGATGGGCTCCTTGGCTTTGGCGTAGCCGCGCATGTTGAGGGTTGCGCTGCAATCGACCACGATCAATTCGACCGGGCCCTGACTTTGAATCTGGAAGGTCAGGCGGCCTGAGTGTTTGAGATTGCCGGAGATGACTGCGGTGACGGCGGCAAGCTGGCCGAGCAGGTGGGCCAGCGGGGCAGGGTAGTGGCGGCGGAGTTGCAGCGCCTGCCATACGTCGGTGAGCTTCACGACCGCGCCACGAATGTCGAGCGCTTCGAGCAGGAAGCGCTGGACGTAGCGGGGGGGCGGGGGATTGGGGGGGAGGGAGCTCATCGTCAGTGGTGGCTGAAAGTGGCTTCGAGGGTGATGGGGTCGAAACCGACGACCAATTGGCCGCTGGCGGTCTCGATCAGCGGGCGTTTGATCAGGCTGGAATGGGCGACCAGAAGCGGAATTGCCTCGTCGACGCGGGTGAGCGGCGGCTGACCGGCGGCGACGAGCTTGCGCCAGGTCGGGCCTTTGGTGTTGACCAGGGTTTGCCAATCCAGTCTGGTGCTCCACGTCCGCAGGCGTGCGGGGTCGACGCCGTCTTTTTTGTAGTCGTGGAAGCGATAGGCGATGTGGCGGGCTTCGAACCAGTCGAAGGTTTTTTTCATCGTCGAGCAGTTCTTGATGCCGTAAATGACGGTTTCCATGTTTGTGTGTCCGGGGTTTATTTCTGGGTGCGGGCGCGGGCGAATGCGGCGGCCAGTGCTCCGCCCGCAGCGGCGGCGGAGGCGGCAGGGCGGACATCGCGGCCAGGTTTGGCGGCTTTGCTGCGCTCGAAATTGGCGCGGTCATTGCGCCCATCGTGGCTGCGCTCGGGATGGCTGCGCGGCGGCTGCACGGCGTCGTCGAGGCGCATGGTGAGGGCGACGCGGTTGCGCGGCAGGTCGACTTCGAGCACTTTCACTTTGACGATCTGCCCGGCTTTCACCACGCTGTGCGGGTCTTTGACGAAGCGGTCGGCGAGCGCGGAGATATGTACGAGCCCGTCCTGATGGACGCCGACATCGACGAAGGCGCCGAAATTGGTGACGTTGGTCACGACACCTTCGAGCAGCATGCCTGCCTGCAAGTCCTTGAGCGATTCGATGCCATCACGGAAGGTGGCGGTGCGGAATTCGGGGCGGGGGTCGCGGCCCGGTTTTTCCAGCTCGGCGAGGATGTCCTCGACCGTGGGCAGGCCGAAACGCTCGTCGGTGTAATCGTTGGCGTTGGCGCGCAGCGACTGGAGAAAGCTGCTGTTGCCCATCAGCTCGCGCACATTTTTTTGCACTTTGGCGAGGATGCGCTCTACCACCGGATAGCTCTCGGGGTGGACGGCGGAGGCGTCGAGCGGGTTGTCGCCATGAGGAATGCGCAGGAAACCCGCCGCCTGCTCGAAGGTCTTGGGGCCGAGGCGGGGGACTTCGAGCAGGGATTTGCGGTCGCGGAAGGGGCCGTTGCTGTCGCGGTAGCCGACGATATTGCCGGCCAGCGTCGCGTTGAGGCCCGAGATGCGCGCCAGCAGCGCGACCGATGCGGTATTCACATCGACGCCGACGGCGTTGACGCAGTCTTCGACCACCGCATCCAGCCCGCGGGCGAGTTTGGCGGGGTTGAGGTCGTGCTGGTACTGGCCGACGCCGATCGACCTGGGGTCGATCTTCACCAGTTCGGCCAGCGGGTCTTGCAGGCGGCGTGCAATCGAGACCGCGCCGCGCAGGGTGACATCCAGCGCGGGGAATTCGCGTGCGGCAAGCTCCGAGGCCGAATACACCGACGCGCCCGCTTCCGAGACCGTCACCTGGGTGAGGCGAAGCTCGGGGTAACGGGCGACCAGCTCCGACACCAGCGCGCCGGTTTCGCGTGAGGCGGTGCCATTGCCGATGGCAACGAGGTCGATGGCGTGTTTTTTGACCAGCGCCGCCAGCACCGCCAGCGCACCGTCACGATCGCGGCGCGGCTCGAACGGATAGATGGTGGCGGTGTCGACGAGCTTGCCGGTGGCGTCGATCACCGCGACCTTGACCCCGGTGCGGATGCCGGGGTCGAGTCCCATCGTGGTGCGGTTGCCGGCGGGGGCGGCGAGGAGCAGGTCGCGCAGGTTGCGGGCAAAGACGTGAATCGCCTCTTCTTCGGCGCGGGCGCGCAGCGCATTCATCAGTTCGAGTTCGAGCGTCAGCGACACCTTCACGCTCCATGTCCAGCGCACGGTTTCCGCCAGCCAGCGGTCTGCCGCCCGGCCCTGATTCCTGATCCCGAAGCGGTGCGCAATGCGGGCTTCGCAGGGGTGGGGCTCAGTATTGGTGTTGGTTTTGGCGTCGGCCACGTCCGCAGCGTGGGGGAGGTCGAGCGGGTTGTCGCCATGAGGAATGCGCAGGAAACCCGCCGCCTGCTCGAAGGTCTTGGGGCCGAGGCGGGGGACTTCGAGCAGGGATTTGCGGTCGCGGAAGGGGCCGTTGCTGTCGCGGTAGCCGACGATATTGCCGGCCAGCGTCGCGTTGAGGCCCGAGATGCGCGCCAGAAGCGCGACCGATGCGGTATTCACATCGACGCCGACGGCGTTGACGCAGTCTTCGACCACCGCATCCAGCCCGCGGGCGAGTTTGGCGGGGTTGAGGTCGTGCTGGTACTGGCCGACGCCGATCGACCTGGGGTCGATCTTCACCAGTTAGGCCAGCGGGTCTTGCAGGCGGCGTGCAATCGAGACCGCGCCGCGCAGGGTGACATCCAGCGCGGGGAATTCGCGTGCGGCAAGCTCCGAGGCCGAATACACCGACGCGCCCGCTTCCGAGACCGTCACCTGGGTGAGGCGAAGCTCGGGGTAACGGGCGACCAGCTCCGACACCAGCGCGCCGGTTTCGCGTGAGGCGGTGCCATTGCCGATGGCAACGAGGTCGATGGCGTGTTTTTTGACCAGCGCCGCCAGCACCGCCATCGCACCGTCACGATCGCTGCGCGGCCCGAACGGATAGATGGTGGCGGTGTCGACGAGCTTGCCGGTGGCGTCGATCACCGCGACCTTGACCCCGGTGCGGATGCCGGGGTCGAGTCCCATCGTGGTGCGGTTGCCGGCGGGGGCGGCGAGGAGCAGGTCGCGCAGGTTGCGGGCAAAGACGTGAATCGCCTCTTCTTCGGCGCGGGCGCGCAGCGCATTCATCAGTTCGAGTTCGAGCGTCAGCGACACCTTCACGCTCCATGTCCAGCGCACGGTTTCCGCCAGCCAGCGGTCTGCCGCCCGGCCCTGATTCCTGATCCCGAAGCGGTGCGCAATGCGGGCTTCGCAGGGGTGGGGCTCAGTATTGGTGTTGGTTTTGGCGTCGGCCACGTCCGCAGCGTGGGGGAGGTCGAGCGCGAGTTTGAGCACGCCTTCGTTACGTCCGCGCAGCAGGGCCAGGGCGCGGTGCGAGGGGATGGCGGCAATCGGCTCGGCAAAATCGAACCAGTCGCGGAATTTCGCCCCTTCCGTCTCCTTGCCTTCGATCACGCGGGAGCGCACCTCGCCGTCATCGTGCAGCAGTTGGCGCAGTTCGCCCAGAAGCTGCGCGTCTTCGGCAAAGTGCTCCATCAATATCTGGCGGGCGCCGTCGAGCACCGCGCGGGCATCGGCAAAGCCCGCTTCCACGTTCAGGTAATCCTGCGCTGCGGTTTCGGGGTTCAGCGTCGGGTCGGCGAGCAGGGCGTCGGCCAGTGGCGCGAGTCCGGCTTCGCGTGCGATTTGCGCCTTGGTGCGACGTTTGGGCTTGTAGGGCAGGTAGAGGTCTTCGAGGCGCTGTTTGGTGTCGGCGTTGTCGATATCGGTTTTCAGTTCCGGGCTCAGTTTGCCTTGTTCTTCAATCGAGCCGAGCACGGCGAGGCGGCGCTCTTCCAGCTCACGCAGGTATTCCAGCCGTTCGGCGAGGGTACGCAACTGGGTGTCGTCAAGCTCCCCGGTGGCTTCTTTACGGTAGCGGGCGATGAAGGGCACGGTGGCGCCGTCGTCGAGCAGCTCGA
Source organism: Betaproteobacteria bacterium (assembly GCA_025997045.1). Classification (GTDB taxonomy): domain Bacteria; phylum Pseudomonadota; class Gammaproteobacteria; order Burkholderiales; family Rhodocyclaceae; genus WRNU01. The sequence goes on along the minus strand of BNUB01000011.1, from coordinate 22,911 downwards.
CTGCGGCGATGACTTGACGGGGGGCAACACCCAGTTCGGTGGCGATACGGTGTTCGATGGGAGGGAGCATGGGTAACAGGTGAGGTGGATTGTTCAAAGAGCACGGATGGTGCAACAGGCGAGGGCGGGGAGCAAGGGCAAGGCGCTGGTCAAACCCGGTCAAGCCAGCGCGTCAAGCGCGTCTGATGCTCAGGATTGATCGGCAGCGCCGCAATGCGTTCACGAAGCGTTTGAGGTGATATCAGCTTTTCAGAAAGCATCACACTCACAAATTCCCAATCCTTCTCCCGACCGGCACACAATTTCGACGCCGCCAGATCGTGCGGTTCAAGGCAGTAGCCAATTCTCAAATCGGTCGCAGCATTTTGAATCTTGACCAGTCGATCCTTCCAGCCTTCCGGCAAAACCGCTGTTTCCGGGCCAACACCCTGTGCGTAGATCCCGAAATGCTCTTGAAACGGAGATCCTTCGCCAATCGCACCGTCGATCAGATCAGACAGATCAGGGCGATTCAGCGGATAAACATCCGCTTCCATCGAAAACAGCAGCTTCTCGGGCGCAGAGGGGAAGGCTCCCAGAATCGACTGGCTGCCCACGATCACGATCTCGTATTCGTTTACGATGGCTGATGCTGCACGAATAATGTGCTCAAGTTCAGCGCGCGTCATGCTCAATTTTCCATGACTTCAAAAACGCGAAACGTTCTGCATGGGTCAGGATGCCCACGAATGGTGTTGACTGCCTCAATGCCTGCGCGTGTTCCGAGTCTTCTGTGGCGATGGTCAGGCACGCATCCATCCCTTGCCGGGCAAGTTGTTCCCACTCCATCAGATAAGGTAACGACCTTCTGCACCCTTCCGCCCCTTTCCAGCGCTGAAGGGTAGGCAGCACTTTGCTGAACAAACCCGGATCACGCCGGATTTTTTCAGCCACGAGGCGATGAAAGGCCAAACTGCGCTGGTCGAGTTGGTGATGATCCATCATGCAAATTCGGTTGTTGGTCAAATGGTGCTGATACCGGCTTTATACACCCGTGCCCGCGACAATGGCATGGGCGCAGGCGACGCCGCTGCGCACTGCGGCTTCCAGCGTGGCGGGGTAGTCGCTCGCGACGTAATCGCCCGCCAGCCACAAGCCGGGCAGCGGCGTGGCGATGGGCGGGCGTTCGAGGCCGGGGCGGCAGGCGAAGGTGGCGCGCTTCTCGGTGATGACCTGGCTCCATTGCGGCGCGGGCAGTTTGCGCCCGAGTTCGGTTTCGAGCTGGGTGTGGAGGCGGGCGCACAGGGCGGCGTGATCCTGCGCCAGATGCTCGTCGTGGGCGCTGATGACGGCGGCGATCAGCCCTTCCGGCCCGCCGCAGCGGCCACGGTCGAAGGCCCATTGGGCGGGCGGGGTGCTGAGGCCGATCATCGCTTCCGGCAGGCTGACACCGGCGCCGAAGGCCAGATAGACCGTGGTGATCGGCTCGCAGGGCAGGGCGCTCAGGCTGGCGGCCAGATCAGGGCACGCTGCGGTTGAGGCCAGCAGCGGTGCGGCGTGATAGGGAGCGGTGGCGATGACGACATGGGGCCAGCTTTGCCCGCTGGTGTCGCCTTCGAGCTGAAAGCCATCCGTGCCCGGCGTGATGGCGCGGATGGCGTTGCCGGTGTGCACCTCGCCGTGGCGGGTGGCGAGGTAGCGGGCGGCGGGCACCGGGAACAGGTCGGTCAGATCGACCCGCGGAATCAATAATTCGCTGGCCGTAGCGTTGGCGCCCAGTGAGTCGCGCAAGACGTTGGCAAAAACCTGCGCTGAGGCTTGCGCCGGGGCAGTGTTGAGCGCCGCGAGGCAGAGCGGCTCCCAGATTTGGGTGCGCAGCGTTGCGGGTTGGGCGGCGAGCAGGGCGTCTACCGTCATCTCTGGCGGCACCCGATAATGCGCCCGTTTGAGCTGACCGAGCCAGCGCACCATCGCCAGACGCTCGCGCCAGCTCAGGCCCCGTGCCGTGAGCAGCCCGAATGCGAGGTGAAACGGCGCGGGCAGGGGCGCGGCCTTGAGCCGGAGTTTGCCCGCGATGTGCAGGGTGAGCGGCAGGCGTTCGAGCTGGCGCGGCGAGCAGCCGGTGAGGCGCAGCAGGCGGGCGAGTTCGGTGTAGGCGCCGATCAGCAGATGCTGGCCGTTATCAATCACCCGCTCATTTTTGCGCACCACGCGCGCACGTCCGCCCATGGTGAGCGAGCGCTCGAACACGGTGACGGGGATGTCGTGGCGGGCCAGCTCAACCGCGCAGGCAAGTCCCGCATAACCGGCGCCGATGACCGCGACTCGGGTATCCGCCATGGTCGTCAGGACTTCAGCCAGGTCAGGCCGGCGAGCCAGACTTTGCGCAGCGGGGTCAGCGAGGTGCGGCGGTCGAGCACCTGAAAACCGTCACGGGCGATTTCATCCAGCAGCGCGCGATAAATCGCCGCCATGATCAGTCCGGGGCGCTGGCTTTTGCGGTCGATGGCGGGCAGCGCGTTCAGGGCCTGATCGTAATAATGTTGGGCGCGCTGGTGCTGGAAGCGCATCAGGGCGCGGAAATTGTCGCTGGAATGGGCATTGCTGATATCGGCGGCGGGGACGTTGAAGCGCTGCAATTCGTCGACGGGCAGGTAGATGCGGCCCCGGCGGGCGTCTTCACCCACGTCGCGGATGATGTTGGTGAGCTGGAAGGCGATGCCAAGGTGATAGGCGTAATCGAGCGTTTTTGCATCCTGATAGCCGAAAATCTCCGCCGCCAGCAGCCCCACCACGCTGGCGACGTGGTAGCAGTAACGTTCCAGCGCGGCGAAATCGGCGTAGCGGCTGATGCTCAAATCCATCGCCATGCCGTCGATGATCTCATCGAGATGTTCGCGGCTGATCTTGAACTGGCCGATGACATCCTGCAGGGCCAGGCCCACCGGATGGGTCGCGGTGGCGCCAAAGACGCGCTCGATCTCCTGCCGCCACCAGCCGAGTTTGTCATGGGCCAGCGCCAGATCGGTGCATTCATCGACCACGTCATCCACTTCGCGGCAAAAGGCATAGAGCGCGGTGATCGCCTGGCGTCGGGCGGGCGGCAGGAACATGAAGCTGTAATAAAAACTCGACCCGCTGGCGGCGGCTTTGTCCTGGCAATATTGGTGTGGATTCATAGGCGTTCAGGAATAACGGAAATTCAGCGCCCGCCAGCCCACGGCCAGCCAGTCGGCTTTGCCCAGACGGGGACGATGCGCGAAGACGTCGAATTCGGCGGCTTCGATGCGGGTGAGGATGCGCAAGCCGCCTTCGACGATCAGCCTCATCTCCCAGCCGATGCGCCCCCGCAGCGCGAGTGCGAGTGGCGCGCCCTCGAGCATCAGCGCCCGCGCCCGCTCCACTTGAAAGGCAAGCAGCTTGCGCCACTGCGGGCTTGTCCGCCCGGCGGCGATGTCGTCGAGGGTGACGGCAAAATGGGCGAGGTCGTTTTGTGGCAGATAGACGCGGTTCTTGCGCCAGTCGATGGCAATGTCCTGGCAGAAGTTGATGAGCTGCAAGCTGGTGCAGATGGCATCGGAGCGCAGCAGGTTGACGTGGGTGGCCGCGCCGAAGAGTTCGAGCATCAGGCGTCCGACCGGGTTGGCCGAGCGGGCGCAGTAATGGGACAACTCGGCGAAATCCGCATAGCGCGTCTTGACCACATCCTGGCTGAAGGCGTCGAGCAGGTCGTAGAACGGAGCCAGCGGCAGGTGATGGTGCGCAATGGCGGCGGCCAGTTTGCGGAACAGCGGGATGAGCGGCGGCGCTGTGGGCAATTCACCGCCGCTGATGGCATCGAGCGCGGCGCGGTAAGCGTCAAGCCGGGCCAGGCGCTCAGCGGGCGTCGCGTCGCCTTCGTCGGCGATGTCATCGGCGCTGCGGGCAAAAGCATAGATCGCCTCGACCGCCGGACGCAGGCGGGCCGGGAGCAGGAGGGAGGCGACAGGGAAGTTTTCGTAGTGGTCGACGGGCATCGAGCGCGGCGCAGGGCAGCCGGGGGTGTCGGCGCAGGCGTGGAGTATACACACTTGCGAACATTGAAACCATTAAATCCGCATTCGCCTCCGTTATGTTATTGCCGTCCATATAACAAATATGAATATTGTTATCAGAATAAATCGCCCGCTTTGCTCAGTAATTAAACGTCACTGTTAATTATTTCACTAGGCAATAAAATGCACGACCGTATAATCAGTAGTACCAAAAGAGTAATTTATGCAAATTGGAGAACATCATGCAGCTTGAAAAAATGCGTGTAGACACACGCCTGAAACTCTTGATTGTATTGAGTCTGGTAGGGCTGGTCGTGCTTTCGGTTCTGGCGCTGGTCGGCTTGCGCTCCACGATGATTGATGATCGCCACGAGAAGGTGGTGGCCTTGGTCGACACCGTGTATAGCACAATCGAGACGCTGGACAAGGAAGTTGCGGCAGGCAGCATCACCCTCGCGGAAGCGCAGAATATCGTCAAAACCTATGTGCGCCATGCGCGCTACGATGGCACGAACTACGTATTTCTGGTGGATAAAAATTCCAACTATGTGGTCTTTCCGCCCGAACCCAAGGCGGAAGGCATTGATGTGCCGCATGTGCGCGAAAACAAGACGCGGGTGGGGATTCTGAATGGCATCGTGGCGGCAGGTCGTGCGGGGGGGGGGGGGGGCGTTTTCAATTACCGCTGGCCAAAACCGCCCGATACCACCCCCATCGACAAGATGACTTTTGCCCGGTATTACGCGCCGTGGGACTGGACGATTGTCACCGGCATCTATCTTGATGACGTCGACAAGATTTTCATCACCCAGGTTTATGAATTGAGCGCGCTGACGGCGTTGATCGTCCTGTTCCTGTACATCTGGGCGACCCGCATCAGCCGTAGCGTGTTGCGGCAAATGGGCGGAGAGTTGAGGTGCGTGATCGAAGGTTCCCGCGAAGTTGCCGAGGGCAACCTCACTTACCCGATTGCGGCAGACCCGGAATATGGCGACAGTCTGGCAAGCTCGATCGTCAATATGCAAAACAAATTAAAAACGGTAGTGGGCAGCGTACACGACATTGTGGGGCAGATTCTCCGCCATTTCGAGGATTTGAGCGCGACCAGCGCGAAAGTCAACGCGGTGGCGCAATCGAGCGTCGATGTAAAACAGCGTATCGAAGAAATGGGCGTGAGCATCAATGATGTTTCCGAACAAGCGGTCGGCAGCGCCAAAAACGCTGAGGTCTGCAATGAGGTTTCCGAAAAAGGCACCCAAATGGCAAAAGCGCAGGGAACCGTGATTCAAACGATTGCCACCCATATTGACACTTCGGCGGGGCAAATCGAGCAGTTAAAGCACAAAACGCTCGAAATCAGCGGGATTGCCAATGTAATTCGGGAAATTGCCGACCAGACCAACCTGCTGGCCTTGAATGCCGCAATTGAAGCGGCGCGCGCGGGTGAAACCGGGCGCGGCTTCGCGGTGGTGGCGGACGAAGTGCGAAAACTCGCGGAGAGTACCACCAAGGCGACCGGCGACATCGCCACCATGATTGCTTCCATTCAGGAAGAAACCAACCACGCCGTGGAGTGCATGATCGCCATCAAACCATTGGTCAACGAGGGCTTCAAACTTTCCAGCCAGATGAACGAAATGCTGGAAAACATCCGTATGGAAGCGTCGAATTCGCTCCAGTCAGCGCAATACATCGCCAACACAATGACGGTCGCGCTGCTTCAGACTTCCCGTGGCACGGGGGCAAGCGCGGAGCGCATCGTCGCCCTCTCCGAAGAGGTTCGCGCCGAAGTTGAAAACGACGCTGTGGTTGCCGGAGAACTGAAAGCATTGTCGGAGGAACTCCAGAAATCAATGCGGTTCTTCAAGGTGAGCTAAGGCTGCAACGGCGGGCGGGTTTGAAACCCGGCCGTTACGCTTTCTGAGGGGTCTGGGAGCGATGGCGTCCTCGCCATCGTGCGACGGCGAGACGCCGTCGCTCCCAGCACATCGTAAGCCTTGGCGCCGTACTTGTTTTCATCCGGGTCGCTCATGCTCAATTTCAATCGGGTAAAACATGACTTTCTCCCATTAAATTCCGGCGACCTGCGAGGCCTCGGAGTAATCCATCGACGCCCCGGCAACAACAACACGATCCCCCTGGGCTACGACCCCCTGCCTGTCGCGCAATTTTGTCGCGCATTTTGCCATTGACACGCCTCATCGACCCCCGCTAGAATCCTGCCTCTTTCGCAAGGGGCGGTTAGCTCAGCGGTAGAGCACTGCATTCACACTGCAGGGGTCACTGGTTCGATCCCAGTACCGCCCACCAGGCGTGGGCCGCTTGCGACGGATTTTTGCCCACCAGAACATTCGCCCCGCGTCGCTGCCGACGGCGGGGTTTTTCATTTCTGGATTTGAGATGACGACAACCGTTCGTACCCGCTTTGCTCCCAGCCCGACGGGCTACCTCCACATCGGCGGCGCACGCACCGCGCTTTTTTCCTGGGCCTACGCCCGCCACCACGGCGGCAAATTCATCCTGCGCATCGAGGATACCGACCTTGCCCGCTCCACCCCGGAGGCGGTGCAGGCGATTATCGACGGCATGAACTGGCTCGGGCTGGAACACGACGAAGGGCCGTTCTACCAGATGCAGCGCATGGAGCGTTACAAGGAGGTGATTCAGCAGATGCTCGCCGCGGGCACTGCCTACTACTGCTACACCTCCAAGGAAGAACTCGACGCCCTGCGCTCGGAACAGGAAGCGCGCAAGGAAAAGCCGCGCTACGACGGGCGCTGGCGGCCCATGCCGGGCAAGGCGCTGCCGCCTGTGCCAGCGGGCGTGCAGCCGGTGGTGCGCTTCAAGAATCCGTTCGATGGCGTGGTGGCGTGGGACGATCTGGTCAAAGGGCGCATCGAGATTGCCAACACTGAGCTGGATGACTTCATCATCGCCCGCGCCGATGGCACGCCGACTTACAACTTCTGTGTGGTGGTCGACGACTGGGATATGGGGATCACCCAGGTCATTCGCGGCGACGACCACGTCAACAACACCCCGCGCCAGATCAACGTCCTCATCGCGCTTGGCGCGCAGGTGCCGCAATACGCGCACCTGTCGATGATTCTCGGCGACGACGGCGCCAAGCTCTCCAAGCGCCACGGCGCGGTGAGCGTGATGCAGTATGCTGACGAGGGTTATCTGCCCGACGCCGTCATCAACTACCTCGCCCGCCTGAGCTGGAGCCACGGCGACGACGAAATTTTCAGCCGCACGCAGTTTGTCGAGTGGTTCGACCTCAGCCACATCACCCCTTCGGCGGCGCAGTTCAATACGGAAAAACTGAACTGGCTCAACGCCCAGTACATCAAGGCGGCGGATAACGCTGATCTGGCGCAGGCACTCACGGCCCGCCTCGATCAGCGCGGCATCAACACCCAGGGTGGCCCCGGTCTGGCCGGATTTGTGGCGCTCTACAAGGAACGGGTGAGCAATCTCAACGAGTTTGCCGACGCTGCCGCGCCTTTTTATCAACCTGCCTCCATCCCCGCCGAGCTGGCGGAAAAGCATTTCACCGCCACGGCACGGGCGGCGCTTGCCAGCCTGGCCGCATGCTTCATTGCGTTGCCGGAGTGGGAGAAGACCGCGCTCGATCAGGCGATCAAGGACACGATGAAAGCGCACGGGCTGAAAATGCCGCAGGTGGCGATTCCCTTGCGCGTGGCCCTGCTTGGGGTGGAACACACTCCTTCGATCGATGCGGTGCTGGAGCTGCTCGGGCGTGAACAGGTTTTGCAGCGGCTGGGGCAACTGTAACGCGATTGATTTTAGTGCGCGCTCTCGCCGCGGATGGTGGATTCGTCCCAGTGGGCCAGGTAGATCTCGGTGCGGTTGCGGCCGGCCTGTTTGGCGGCGTAGAGGGCCTCGTCCGAGCGGGACAGGGGGGCATCGGCCGAGAGATCCTGCGGGTACAACTCGGTAATGCCGATGCTCACCGTGATCTGAACATGGGTGTCGTCGACCCGTACCGGGCTGGATTCGACCAGTAGCCGCAGACGTTCAGCCAGTTCGTTGGCGCCGTTGATGCCGTCGCCGGGCAGCAGGATGGCGAATTCTTCTCCGCCCAGGCGGCCGATGATGTCCGTGCGGCGCAAGGCGGAGCGGGCGACGCTCACAAAATGCCTGAGCACGAGATCGCCGACCGCATGGCCGTAACGGTCATTGACACGCTTGAAAAAGTCGAGATCGGCCATCAACAGCGAAGCTACGGAGTGGTGACGCCGCAACCGTGCCAGCTCGCTCTCGAATAATTCGAGGAAATAGCGCCGGTTGGGGATTCCGGTGAGCGAGTCGGTAATCGCCAGTCGCGTGAGTTCGTCCTGACGGTCGCGCAAGCGGGCGATATTGCGGAACACCGTGACCGAGCCTTCGTAAATGCCGTGGCTGTATATGGGCGAGACCGTCATCAGGGCAGGGAAGCCGTGACCGTCTTGATGAATCAGCCACTCTTCCCCTTCCCACTGCTGGCCATCGCGCACCGCTTTCATCAGCGGGCAGGTTTCGACCGGGTAGGGCTGACCGTCGGCTTTGCGGTGATGAAAGATCGGATGCGGGTCTTTGCCGATGACATCTACGTTATCCAGTCCGAGCATGTTGCAGGCGGCGCGGTTGATGAAAGTGATCTTGCCCTCACGATCCAGGCCATAAACACCTTCGCCGATGGTTTCGATCAGCAGGTCATTGTGGCGCGCCAGCGCGTTGATCATGGCGCCATGCCCCTTGACCTGATGTCCCCATTCCAGATGCAACAGGCGCAACACCATCGGCACGCATGCCAGCACGAGGAGATAAGTGACGATGAAGCCATTGACGATCAGATGGCGATCGGCGCGGTAGGCATTGACCCGGGCGGTGGCATCACGCCAGATCAGAACCGTGCCGACCGGCGGATATTCCGGATCGGCCTGACCTTGCCAGTCGCGCAGGGGAAAGCTGACGGCATGAAAGGTGCGACTGCCCCAATGCAGCAGCTTGTTCTCCGGGACAGCGGTCAGGGTGAAGAGGTCGGATTCATACCAGGCGACGCCCTCGGGACGGGTCGCCACCAGCAGGGCACAACAGCTTGGGCGCAGGGCATGGGCGGGCAGGTAGCGCTCTTTCATGGTGTTGACCACCAGTTGCGTGTTCAGCAGCACTGCAATGCCCGCCGTGAGCTGGTCAGACAGAGAGCGGGATTCGTCGCTCATGTTGATGCCAAGCTCCAGCGTACCGACGTGGCGGATTCCCCTGTCGGCGGTCGGGCGCAGAATGGGAACGGCGGCGCGAATGCCCGCGTTGGTGTACCCGATCTGGAAACCGCTGCGTGGCAGCAGATCTTTTTTGATCTCGCCGAACGGTGGGATAGCGTCCAGTGAATCGCCGAATTCTTCCGGTTCGTGCATGCGCAGGAACACATCGGTGTGATCGGGCAGCATGAACGTCATCGACGACATGCTGTACTGCGCACTGAGGTTCTGCCATTGCGACAGCATTTTGTAACGCAGTTGATCGCGCAGGATTTCCGCCTTCACCCCGCCGCCACCGCCGCCTTCCCGGCGCACGACCCGGGTTGCCTCATCCATCAGGTGCTGGACATCCAGATCAGAGGCAAGTCCGAACGCCAGGGCCTGCGCCGAATACGCGAGCGAGCGGCTCGTCGCCTCGTAGATGCCTTGCAACTGGCTCGCAGTACCTTCCAACTGGGTCTGGAAACGGGCTTCGTGCTGATCCAGAACAAACCAGCCACCGGCGCCGAACAACACGGCGAAAATGAGACTGGCGATCAGGACGGTGAGTTTGCTGGACATGACACTGTCTAACGACAGAGGATGCACTCATTCTAGTGCATGCTTGAGGGGATGGAAGGCGCGGGCGCCCGACAGGAGACGACGTTTTTTTATCAAACGTGAGTTTCGCCATACTACAGCGTAACGCTCACGTCTGGCATTAATCGTCGTCATTCGTGACGGAATAGGTCCGATGTCGCCGCAGCAAAAAGCGCCCTGTGTCCATAGACTCAACCAACTCGCGCTCCAGCGGCAGCGGTTCGCCCTCGATCTGTGAGGCCAGCAACTCGCCCGCCAGCGTCGCCCAGGCCAGCCCGCGCGCACCGAAGCCGGAGACGGCGTAAAGCCCCGGATGCCGGGGCAGGGTGGAGAGCGAGGCGGGCGGCGGCGCGACGGTGAGGGCGGGAATGGCGCCCACCATCGGCAGGCGGTCGGGTGAGACCGGGCGAAAGCCGACGCGCCCGGCGAGGGTGGCGGCGTCGAGACGGGCGGTGTAGCCGGGGAGGAAGGTCTCCAGCCTGGCGAGGTTGGCCTGGTTGTCGGTCAGGCGCAGGGCGGGTTCCGGGTCATCGACATCGAAACTCGCTCCGGCGCAGCGGCGGCCGTCGACTTCGGGCGTGACATAGCCGCCGCAACAGACCACCGCCCTCGGGGCGCTGCCTGCCACTGCGGGCAGCACACTGACCTGACCGCGTGCGCTGATGACCGGCAGCGGTGCGGCCTGGGTAAAGGCGGGCATCCCGACGCCGGCGGCGAGGATCAGCACCGGCGCGGCGGCGATGGTGTCGCCGTCAAGGGTCAGCGCGTGCCAGCGTTCCCCCCGGCGTTCGATGCGGGCGACGTGACGCGACCAATGGCTGCGGATGGCTTGCGGATGTGCGGCGAGGTTGGTGGCGCACAGGCTCGGCGGCTGCACCCAGCCGCAGCCGGGGAAATACCAGCCGCCCAACGCTACGCGCCAGCCGATGATTTCACTCGCGGTCGCGGCATCGACGTCGCGTAGCAGCGCGTCGGGCAGGGCAAGGCGCGAGACCACCGCCTGCATCTTGCCTGCCTGCACGGGGTCGCGGGCAAGGTGCAACACGCCACAGGCGTCCGCCCGAATCGCCCCGCCTGCCGCCGTGAGCTTTGCAATATGCTGCCAGCCGTACAGCGCGCCGACGCGGGTCAGGCGGCTCATCCGGTTATCGTCGAAACTGGGCTGGGGCCGCAGCACGCCCGCGTGATTGCCCGAAGCACCTTGCCCCGGCCCGCTGGCGGCGTCGATGGTCTCGATCTCCCAACCGCGCGCGGCGAGGCGTTCGGCCACCGCCGAACCCGCCGCGCCGGTGCCGATGATGATGGCGTGGCGCAGCGCGGGGGGGGGCGTCACCGCCTGAGTGCGGCGCGGATGCGGGTAGAGGTGCCCGCGCAACATTTGTCGCTTGCCGCCGAAGCCGGGCGCTTTCCCGGTCACGAAACTGGCGCGGCGCAGCCCTTCGCGCACCTCGCCTGCGACTGACCAGGTGGCCAGCGTCGCATCCGGCGCGGCGAGCCGGGAGAGCAGGTAAAAGACTTTGGCTGACCACATCTCCGGGTTTTTCGTGGGAGAAAAACCATCGAGAAACAGCGCGTCGGCACAGACGGCAAGCTGCGCCAGTCCGTCGCGGACATCGCCGAAAAAGAGGGTCAGACTCACCCTGCCGCCATCCAGGTTCAGCCGGTGCACGCCGCCGACCAGCGCGGGCCAGTTGGCGCGCAACTCCGCCGCCAGAGGGGCCAGCTCCGGCCAGCGCGCATGCAGGCGGACGAGGTCTTCCTTTTGAAACGGGTGTAGCTCACAAGAGACAAAATGCAGGCTGCGCGAGCGCTGCGGGTCGTCCCGCCAGGCGGCCCAGGCCGCCAGAAAATTCAGCCCCAGACCGAAGCCGGTCTCCAGAATGACGAAACGATCCCGCCCGCGCCAACGCCCGGGCAGGTCGTTCCCGGCGAGGAAAACATGGCGGGCCTGCCCCAAGCCGCCGTCGGCGGAGTGGTAGACATCGCCGTAAGCGTCGGAGCAGGGCGTGCCATCGGGGGCGAACTGGAGCGGAGCGGGGGTGATGAGCATGGGGGGCGCGTTTTATGTGTACTTCGTCTGATATTCTGCTAGAATTTCCGTGATTATCAGAAAAATTGGCGTTTGGAGGGATGGTGAGGTGATTATCGAGTTTTGTGTTTCCAACTTCCGCTCAATCAGGGATGAGCAGGTATTTTCGCTGTACACGCACGTTCCGGGCAAGCATCTGCCCGAAAATACGGTGCTTTGCCCTGGGACGAAAAATATCCATATCCTGAAAAGTGCCGGAGTGTATGGCGCGAACGCGTCCGGGAAATCGAATTTGCTGAGGGCTTTGTATGCGTTTTCCTTCCTTGTGTCACAATCGAGTCGTTTTGACGATAAGGATAAAATCCTATGCTATGAACCTTATCGCTTAGATGAACTATCTGAAAAGCGTCCGACTGTTTTCGATATAGAATTTGTCACCAAACAGCAAAACAGGTTTCATTATCAGGTGGCGTTCACAGAAAATTCCATTCAACGCGAGCGGCTGAGTTACTACCCCTCCGCCAAAGAGGCGATGCTGTTTTCCCGCAAGGAAACGGATACGTGGGAAACAGTTAAATTTGGTGATCACTGCAGAGGTGTGCGTCGGGTGCCGTTTTTTCCAAATCAATGTTACTTATCCGTTGCCGGGAAAAATGCTGCGACTTCCCCCTTGGTTCGAGAAGCCTACGATTTCATCCGCAGCATTGTTCGCTTAAGCATAGGCGAATCAGCTAATGTGGCAGCAGATAAATTGCGCGACATTCAAACTGATCTTTCCGGATTCATCGCTGCTATAGATACGGGCGTTCATCAACTTCACATTGAGGAATGTGAAGTTGATGAGAAAAAAATTAAATTTCCATCTGATTTTCCGGAAAATATCAAGAATACTATTCTTGATAAGGAACGCTGGAAACCTCGTTTTCATCATCAAGGTGATGATGGCCGAGATGTCATCTTTGAACTCAAAGATGAATCTGCGGGAACGCAGCGATTTTATGACAGGTTTCCACTGATTCTCGATGTTATCAGAAACGGTGGGACTTTGATGATTGATGAGCTTGAAAACAGTTGGCACTCTTTCATCGGAGAGCTGGTAATCCGCCTGTTTAACGACCAGGAGGTCAACCCGTTCGGTGCGCAGTTGATTTTTTCGACCCATGACATCAGCTTGATGTCTTCCGAGCATCTGCGTAGAGATCAGATCTGGTTTACAGAGAAGAAAAACGGAGCGACAACCCTCTATTCGCTGAATGATTTTGATAAAAAGATGGTCACGCCGGACAGTGTTTTCGGAAAATTGTATCTGGAAGGGCGTCTCGGCGCGTTTCCGAAGTATAGCTGGGCAGGCATCAAAAAACTCATCAGACAAGAGGTTGAACATGCCTAAACCTCAACGTCGCGTAGTACGTTCAATCGCGCCCAAACTGCATATTTTTTGCGAGGGTGAGAAAACCGAGCCGGATTATTTCAGGCATTATTTGTCGTTGAAGGATAAAGAATCGCTGAGTGGTTCTTCGCGTGACCCGGTAGTTGTGATTGAACAACGAAAGAAAAATACCCCTGTTCAATTGGTGGAAGAGGCAGTTGATAAAAAGAAAAATTATCTGGAAGGTGACGAGGTATGGGTCGTTTATGACCGTGAGAGCGAAGGTCGGTATCCAGATAGTTTGCATGCGAAAGCTCGCAAAAAAGCGGATGCAAATGGTGTCAGGATTGCGCTGTCAAATGTTTGTTTTGAGTTCTGGTTGCTTCTGCATTTTGAGTATACTGCAGCAGCGTATAATTCCTGCGATCAATTGCTTGAAAATAGCAAGTTGGCACGGCAGCATATTCCGAATTATGAAAAGGGAAAGGCGAGAAAATATTCAGACAAGGAGATTGAAATGGCACGAAAGAACGCCGTGCGACTTAACCAGCAGACGATGAACGGAGCAGATCCTGCCTGGACGCAGCCCCATCAGTGGAATCCCTACACGGATGTGTACAAGTTGCTGGACGCGATTGACGCATGGCTGTCCGAAGCCTGACTGGCAGCGGTTCACGGCAGCAGTGTCGGCAAGCCATTCCGCCCACACCACTGCCGCCGCGCGAAGCGCTTTGTCAATCCGCAAGCCCCGCAGCCCTTTCCAGAAGTACCGCTTCCGCGTGGCGCCGACGAAACCCTTACTCAGCCGCCGCCCGCATCTGCGGGAACAAAATCACGTCGCGTATGGCCGGGCTGTTGGTGAGCAGCATTACCAGACGGTCGATGCCGATGCCACAGCCGCCGGTGGGGGGCAGGCCGAATTCGAGGGCGCGGATGTAATCGGCGTCGTAATACATCGCTTCTTCGTCGCCGGCATCCTTGGCCTCGACCTGGGCGCGGAAGCGGGCGGCCTGGTCTTCGGGGTCGTTGAGTTCGGAGAAACCGTTGGCGATCTCGCGGCCAACGATGAAAAGCTCGAAACGCTCGGTGACTTCCGGCTGGGTGTCGGAGGCGCGGGCAAGGGGCGAGACTTCGACCGGATAATCAATGATGAAGGTCGGCTCCCACAACTCGGCTTCGGTCGAGGCTTCAAACAATTGCAGTTGCAGGCTGCCGACGCCGCCGGGTTTGACCTTTTCGCCGAAGTCGTGGATTTTTTGCGCCAGCCATGCAGGGTCCGCGAGTTGTTCCGCAGTGAAGCCGGGGTGGTATTTGCGGATGGCTGCGGTGATTGTGAGGCGGTGAAAGGGTTTGGACAGATCGAGTTCGCGGCCCTGATAGATGAAGCGCTCGTTGCCGAGCGATTCACGGGCGGCGTGGCGAATCAGGCCCTCGGTGAAGTCCATCAGGCTGCGGTAGTTCGCGTAGGCCTCGTAGAACTCCATCATGGTGAATTCGGGATTGTGACGCGGGCTCAGGCCCTCGTTACGGAAATTGCGGTTGATCTCGAACACTTTCTCGAATCCGCCCACGACCAGCCGCTTGAGATAAAGCTCCGGCGCAATGCGCAGGTAGAGATCCATGTCGAGCGCGTTGTGGTGGGTGGTGAAGGGCTTGGCCGTCGCACCACCGGGGATGGGGTGCATCATCGGCGTTTCGACTTCGAGGAAGCCGTGGCCGCTCATGTATTGGCGGATCGACTGCACCAGGCGGCTGCGGGCGACGAAGGTGAAGCGCGACTCCTCGTTCATGATGAGGTCGAGGTAACGCTGGCGGTATTTGGCTTCGGTGTCGGTGATGCCGTGGAATTTGTCGGGCAGCGGGCGCAGGCTCTTGGTGAGCAGGCGGATACTGCCGGCCTTGACGGTGAGCTCGCCGGTTTTGGTCTTGAACAGGGTGCCGACGCAGCCGATGATGTCGCCGCTGTCCCAGCGTTTGAAGTCGGCATAGACCTCCTCACCCACGCCGTCGCGTGCGACGTAGAGCTGGAGCCGCCCGGAGAGATCCTGAATGGTGACGAAGCTCGCCTTGCCCATGATCCGTTTGAGCATGATCCGGCCCGCGACCTTGACTTCGACCGGAGCGGCTTCGAGGGCCTCGCCCTCTTTGTTGCCATAGAGTTCGTCGAGCTTGCCTGCGGTGTTCTCGCGGGCGAAGTCGTTCGGGTAGGCGTGCCCCTCCAGCCGCCATTGCGCAAGTTTTTCGCGCCGTTCGGCAATGATGTGGTTTTCGTCCTGGAGGGGGGCTTGCGTGGTTTGGTCGGCCATGATCGTCGTCAAAGTGGTGAGCGTGCTGAGAAGCGCGATTGTCGCAGGGCAGGCGAGCGGGGGCAAATCCCGGTATCAAAGACGCCCGACATCGCCTACACTTGCACCATGATATGTACTGTGCAGAGGGAGTGAAATCATGAAAATCAGCTTCGTTGCCGCGCTTGTCCTGGGCCTCGCGGTCAGCACCGGCGTGCTGGCGGATAACCGGAATCGTAGCGGCCAGCGTCCGGATCGGGGACAGCATTTTTCCCACTCCCAGTCCTATTCCTCCCATTCCCATTCCCGCAACGTCCAGCCGCGCCAATCCCGCCAGTCCTATCAGTATCGCCAGCCCGCGCCACGTCACTACACTCATGGCTATTCCCGCTCGGGCGGGGTGGTGGTAGTCGCGCCGCCGGTTTATTACGCGGCCCCCCGTTACCGCGAACCGGTCGTGATCTACCGCGACCGCGATTCTTACGACGAGTATTACAACGGGTATTACGACAGCGCGCCCGTCGTCCATTACCGCACGGCGCCGCGTTACAACAGCGGGTCACGCCATGATCGGCGCAATGTCGCCACGGGACGTGCGCTGGGTGCGATCACGGGCGGTGTCATTGGTCACAACCTGTCCCGCGGTCATCATCGCGGCAGCGCCATTGCTGCGGGAGCGATTGTGGGCGCAATCATCGGAGAAGAGCTTGCCCGCTGAGCGTAGTCGTCCCGCTACGCGCAAGCAACGCAACAACCCGGCCCCGTGTTCTGCGCGGGGTTTTGTTTGTATCCGGACACCGCTCATTCCTCTTTGTATTTCAATATGCTGCGTTATTTTGTTCCGTTCGCAATCGTGCTGGTTTTTGTGATGAATGCGGGATTGGTTTGAATAGATGGGGCAGGGAAGATGACAGAAGAGGTTGAAGTCGCCGCCGCCGTGCTGTTGCGCGGAGAGGAATTTCTCCTCGCCTGTCGCCCGGAAGGCAAGGCTTACGCGGGGTATTGGGAATTCCCCGGCGGCAAGGTGGAAGCCGGGGAGAGCGTCCAGGACGCGCTGGTGCGTGAGCTGTGGGAGGAGATGGGCATCGCCATCACCCAGGCCACGCCATGGCAGACCCGGCGCTTCGTTTATCCGCATGCCAGGGTGTGCATCCATTTCTGGCGCGTCAGCGCGTGGAAGGGCGAAATCGGCGTGGTCGCGCCGCTGGAGCATAGCGCGATCGCGTGGCAGCCCTTGCGCGGCCCGGTGTCGGTTGCGCCGCTGCTGCCCGCCAATACGCCGATTTTGAAGGCGCTCTCTTTGCCTGCGGTGATGGCGATTACGCATGCTGAAGCGCAGGGGATGGAGGCGGAATTGCACCGTCTGCGCCAAGGCGCGCAGGGCGGGGAGGTGTGCATTCAGTTGCGCGATCGCGGTTTGGCAGCAGATGCCCGGCGGCGGTGGGCGCACGAGGTCGCGGCCCTGGCGGCGGCTCATGCAGACCCGGTGTTGGTCAGCGAGGATGGCGCTGGCAGCGGGGTGGCCTTGGCGGGCGAGATTGGCGCGGTAGGCGTGCATCTGACCGCAGCAGCGCTTGGCTGTTGCACGGCGCGTCCGGATTTTTCCTGGGTGGGAGCGTCCTGTCACACGGCGGAAGAACTGGAACGGGCGGAAACCCTGGGGCTGGATTACGCCATCCTGGGGCCGGTGTTGCCCACTCCCAGCCACCCGGAAGCGGCTGGAATCGGTTGGGAAGGTTTTGCCCGGCTGGTGGAAAACCGGGAATTGCCGGTTTTTGCGCTGGGCGGGCAGACGCGGGACACCTTGGCAAGCGCACAAGCGCACGGCGCGCACGGCATCGCCATGTTGCGCGGGGCGTTGCAGCGCGGTGTTGGCGGGGGCGTTGAGGCGTGTCGCCCTGGCGCGGAGGCAGGTCGCCGTTTTGAAGCGCTTGCGCTGCGTCACCACACGGATGCCAGCTTGTGCAGGCGTTTGGCGGAAGAAATTGTGGCGCATTACGAAGCCGCAGGGCGGTATTACCACACGACGGCCCATCTCGATTTCATGCTCGCCCAATTGGCGTCAGTCGCTGCCAGTGTGCAGGATGAGGACGCCGTGCTGTTTGCGCTTTTTTATCACGATGTAATTTATATTCCCGCCCATGACGACAACGAAACCCAAAGCGCCGATCTGGCCGCCGACCGTCTCGCCCGACTCGGTTTGCCGTCGGAGCGTATTCAAAAGGTGCGGCAGATGATTCTCGCCACGCGCGATCATGCAAGCGCGGATGATGCGGATACAAACATCCTGACGGATATCGACCTGGCGTCATTGGGGCAGCCCCGCAGTGCATATTTACGCATGGCAACCGAAGTCCGGCAGGAATACGCCCGTTACGACGAAGCCACCTGGAACGCCGGTCGCCGCCGCGTGCTCGAACATTTTCTGGCCCGACCCCGAATTTATAAAACCCCGCATTTCCAGATGCGTCTGGAGAAAATGGCGCGGGAAAATCTGGAATACGAATGCAAAACGCTCGCGGCACGCGCAGCAGTGTGATCGTGCTTGCGTCTCTCCGCCGCGAAAGCGGTATTTCTTCCAAGGGCTGCGGAACTTGCGGATTCACGAAATGCCTTGCGGCACGGCGGCGGTGGCGTGCGGACGGGATGGCTTGTCGACGCTGCGAACGTGAGTCGCTGCCGGGTTTGGACAGCCATCGTATAACGGCCACTGCCAGTCAGGCTTCGGGCAGCCGCAGCCCTCTCCAGAAATACCACTTCCGCTTATTCACCGGGGTGGCAGGGTAGGTTTTATTTTGGGTATGATCGGGCTGGTAGCGATGGCGTAAATTGCTGCGGTTCCGTCGCCTGTTCAAAACAAGGTTCCCATGGATTTCATTGATCTCCCCCAACTGACCGCCGCTGGCGGCAGCGTTCGTCTGCCGGGCTCCAAGAGCATTTCCAACCGTGCGCTGCTGCTGGCGGCGCTGGCTGAAGGCGTGACCGAAATTCACGGCCTGCTCGCCTCCGACGACACCGCGCGCATGCTGGAAGCCCTGGATACGCTGGGGGTAGGGGTGACGGATCGGGGTGACGGGCGCTTGAACGTCGCGGGCTGTGCGGGGCGCTTTGCCGTGCGTCAGGCGGAATTGTTCCTCGGCAATGCGGGGACGGCGTTCCGTTCGCTCACCGCGACGCTGGCGCTGGCCGACGGGGACTACGTGCTCAAAGGCGTGCCGCGCATGCACGAGCGGCCGATAGGCGATCTGGTCGACGCCTTGCGCCAGTTGGGCGCGGAGATTGAATATCTGGAAAACGATGGTTTTCCGCCGCTGCGGCTGCAAGCGGCGCGGATTGTGCCCGGCGGCGTGGTGAAGATACGTGGCGATGTCTCCAGCCAGTTTCTCACCGGCCTGTTGCTGGCGCTGCCGCTCACCGGGGCGGAGACGACGGTGGAAGTCGAGGGCGAACTGATTTCCCGACCTTACGTTGAAATCACCCTCAACCTGATGGCCCGTTTCGGCGTGCGTGTCGCGCGCAAGGGATGGCAGACGTTTACGGTGCCTGCCGGTGCGCGTTATGTGACGCCGGGCGTGTTGCGGGTGGAGGGCGATGCCTCGTCCGCGTCGTATTTTCTCGCTTTGGGCGCGATAGGGGCGACGGCGGCAAACCCGGTGCGGGTGGAAGGCGTCGGGCGCGACTCGATTCAGGGCGATGTGCGTTTTGCCGAGGCGCTGCAGGCGATGGGCGCGGTGATCGAGACGGGGGATGACTGGATCAGCGCCTCTGCGCCCGCAGGCGGACTGACGGGAATTACCCTCGACTGTAACCACATCCCCGATGCCGCCATGACGCTGGCGGTGGCGGCGATCTTTGCGCGGGGCAAGACCACGCTCACCCACATCGCCAGTTGGCGGGTGAAGGAGACCGACCGCATCGCCGCGATGGCGACGGAGCTGGGCAAGCTCGGCGTGCGGGTGGAGGAGGGCGGCGACTGGCTCGCCATCACGCCGCCCGATGCCGAACATCCCTTGCGCCCGGCGATCATCGACACCTACGACGATCACCGCATGGCGATGTGTTTCTCGCTGGCCTCGGCGAGCGTGCCGCTGCGCATCAACGATCCGGCCTGTACCGCAAAGACCTTCCCCGATTATTTCACCCGCTTCGAGCGCCTCGTGACGCCCGCGCCGGTGATTGCCATCGACGGCCCGACGGCTTCGGGCAAGGGCACGGTGTCGGCGCGGGTGGCGGATGCGCTGGGATTCCATTATCTCGATTCCGGCGCGCTGTACCGCCTCACCGCGCTGGCGGCCTCGAACAAGGGCGTGAGTTGGGAGGACGAAGCCGCCGTCGCAGAAGTTGCGGCGCGGCTGGAAGTGCAGTTCAGCGCGGGGAACGTCTATCTGGAAGGCAAGGAAGTCAGCGCCGCGATGCGTACCGAAGCGGTCTCCGCCGGCGCATCCAAAGTCGCCGCCCTCCCGGCGGTCAGGGCCGCGCTTTTGTTCCGTCAGCGCGCTTTTCACCGCGCCCCCGGTCTGGTCGGCGACGGGCGCGACATGGGCTCGGTCGTCTTTCCGCAGGCAAAGCTCAAAATTTTCCTCACCGCCAGCGCCGCCGTGCGCGCCGAGCGGCGTTACCAACAGCTGCTCGCCCGCGGCGCGCAGGCCGACCGCGCCGCCATCCTCGCCGACCTGCAAGCGCGTGATGCGCGTGACAGCCAGCGCCCGGTCGCGCCGCTCAGGCAGGAAGCGGACGCCTTGCTGCTCGACACCGATCATCTGGGCATCGACGAGGCCACCCGGCAAGTATTGGACTGGTTTGGGGCAAAGACTTAAGCGCGCTTAGCCCGGAACATTTCCCCCCGCGCTACGCATGGCATCCGCCAACTTCCCGTCAAATGTTGCAAGTCCGGCGCCTTCACGCAAGGCCAATTCCAGATAAGTCGCGTCATAAGCCGACAATCTGTATTGCCGTGCAAGCGCCATGACCTGATCGCGCCGTGCGTCAGGGCGGGCGCTGTCCTGTGCAATGGGCAATTTGTCCAATCGAGCCAGATAGTCGATGACCTGCGCCTCAGAAACGACTTGGCGGCGTTCGCCTGCCAGCAGGGCGTTGGCGACTTCCGTGTACCAGAGCAAGGGCACGATCATGGCGACGCGACCCGCTTCACCCAATATGCGTTGAGCACGTTCCGCCTCGTCAGTCCTCTGGCGCTCAAAAATCCACGCCAGCGCCATTGAGGCATCAATCACCACGCTCATCGGCGGCCCTCGCTGATCCATGCGCTGATATCCTCGGCGCTGACCCCGCGAATTTTTTTGAAATTCTGCATGGCGCTAATAGCGGCTTCGATGTCCCGCCGTTGCGTCGCTTCACTCGGCACGAGGTCAGCAACTGATTCGCCACGCACCGTGATGGTGTATCGCTGCCCTTCATCCCGCACGGCGCGTAACAATTCGGAGAGCTTGGCCTTGGCGTTGAAAATACCCACTTCCTGAAACATGGTAAAACCTCGAACTGGTTTGTGACCTGGTTCATTGTAGCAACCTCCAATGCAGACGCACATCCTCGCCAACCTGCAAGCGCGTGATGCGCGTGACAGCCAGCGCCCGGTCGCGCCGCTCAGGCAGGAAGCGGACGCCTTGCCCGTCGTCTTTTGCGAAAAACCTTTTGGGCGACTTTTTGCACGTCATGGTGCAGATCCATCACCAACACCGCCAGTACCTCGGGTGGAGTGTTGGGGTTTTTCGCCACTTCCCTGCGCACATTTTCTACCGGATCGCTCGCCAGTTGCAGGAGCACCGCTGGTGGAGTGCCGGGATTTTCTGCCACATCACTGCGCACATTTTCTACCGGATCGCTCGCCAGTTGCAGGAGCACCGCTGGTGGAGTGGCGGGATTTCCTGCCACTCCCCAGCGCACACATTCGTCCGGATCGCTCGCCAGTCGCAGGAGCACCGCTGGTGGAGTGCCGGGATTTTTTGCCACTCCCCAGCGCACGGCTCCGCTCGGATCGCTCGCCAGTTGCAGGAGCAGCGCTGGTGGGGTGTCGGAACTTTCTGCCACTCCAGAGCGCACAATTTCGTCCGAATCGCTTACCAGTTGTTGAAGCACGGCGAGTGGGGTGCTTGAATTTCCCGCTACGAACTGACGAATTCTTGCTTCAGGAGCGTCCGCCAGTTGCCGGAGCACATCGGGCGGCGTGTCGGGGTGTCCCGCCACACCTACACGTACCACTTCGTCTGGATGAGCCGCCAGTTGTTGGAGCACATCGGGCGGGGTATGGTCTATATCCACCACCTCCCAACGTGAATCTTTGTTCGACTGATTCCACGTTACAAAAGTCAGTTGCAGGAACATATCAGGCGGGAGATAGGGGTGTGCCGCCAGACAACAGCGCACGGAGTCTTCCGGATCGTTCAGCAGTTGCAGGATCACGTCGAACGGAGTGTTTGGATTTTCCGCTACACGTTGACGAACGATGGCTTCAGGATCGGCAGCCAGTTGCTGGAGTATTGCGGGCGACACCTTGGGATGATTCGCCACATTACGGCGCACCACCGCGTCCGGATGCTCGGCCAGGCGCTGGAGCTCTGTCTTCACCTTTCGTGTACGGGGGCGTACCGAGGCGGCACCGTTGCGCGCGCTCATGTCAGGC
Source organism: Betaproteobacteria bacterium (assembly GCA_025997045.1). Lineage (GTDB taxonomy): Bacteria > Pseudomonadota > Gammaproteobacteria > Burkholderiales > Rhodocyclaceae > WRNU01. Next base: position 729 of record BNUB01000011.1, on the reverse strand, counting down.
TCTCCAGCCACTGAAGCGCCTTCAGGGCGGCTTCTTGCACGGCAGGGTCAAAGTCCAGCGCCAGCACCGGCAGTACCTCGGGTGGGGTGTTGGGGTTTTCTGCTACGTTCCTGCGCACATGTTTGTCCGGATCGCTCGCCAGTTGCAGGATCACGTCGACCGGAGTGTTGGGGTGTTCCGCCGCATATCCGCGCATCGCTTCGTCGGGAGAATTTGCCATTTGTCGGAGCCTATCGGGCGGGAAGTCTATATACACCTTCCGACGTATTGCAAAAGTCGGTTGGAACACGTCGGACGGAGTGTTTGGATTTTCCGCTACACGCTGACGAACGATGGCTTCAGGATCGGCAGCCAGTTGCCGGAGTATTGTGGGCGACGCCTCGGGATGATTCGCCACATTACAGCGCACCACCGCGTCCGGATGCTCGGCCAGGCGCTGGAGCTCTGTCTTCACCTTCCGTGTACGGGGGCTGTTCATCACCCTTCTCCAAGCGCCATTTGATTAAATTTTGAGCAGAAATATTCAAGTCCGCCTGCTCCAGCCGCTGTCTGCCTGCCGAGTGTATCCGCAAATCGTTCCTGTTGCGATGGCGGACAACACAGTGTAGAGGCAAGTTAGTAATGTCCGGTCTGAGCAAGTTAGAAATGTCCGCTTCGAGTATTGGAACAGGAAGCGGAGATGGCAGAACGGATAGAGATGAGCGAACGGGAAGTAAATCGGCTGGAAGT
>BNUB01000010.1 GCA_025997045.1 Betaproteobacteria bacterium | reverse complement strand
CCACAATGACCAGCATCTCGACCAGATTGTGTTTAACGACCCCCTGCCTCGGGTCTTCAATCACCGCAAAATACTCCATCAGACTCTTCCCCATCGCACGCTCAAAAAACGAGAGTAGACGGGATTTGTTGTGCGTTTACAATAGGTTAAGGCAAATAAAATATAAAGTTGCGCAAGAACAACAGTATATGTTATTTAGATGCAATCGCCCTGCTGAACAAGTGCCCCGTTGTACCATGCTTATGGTAGTATACGAAAGTGTTCAAAGGGAAATTGATCAGGGGGCTTAGGAGCACTCTGATCAAGCGCCCGAATTTGTCTGAAAGTTCTTTGGAGGTGGGGCGATGAAATACAGATCGTTTAATCAAGGTAATGTCAGTGTTTATTTGTATGACGTGAGTTTTTTATTTATATTCTGTGTACTAGCTTTGACTGGGGGTGTTGTTGGTCAAGGATGGGTTATTCCGCTTTTGTTGGTTCTGGCTTATAGTTCATTACATCAATATCTGGATGAAATTTCACAAATTGTGGTGAGGTTGGAGCGACATCTGAAAGATGACGTTGAACCGCTATCTTTGGTATGTATAGAAAAAGGACATCAAGACAATATATATTCCAAGAGTAAGTTGGAGTGTGCTGTCCCTTTTATGTATTTTACTGTAGTGATTCTATTTTGTGGGGCGGTAGAGTTGATTCGAGGTTTTGATAGGGCTGGAATGGTTATTCCTTTGTTGCTGCTTTTGACGTATTATGTCGTGTTGTGGATGATCGCTGGGGTTGAGAAAAATATCCGTAATATTGAACTGAAAATTGGGATGCATTCACTGGACTCAATATATAAGATTGCAAGAATTATACCTGTGGTATATACTGTATTTATCTGTTCTTTCCTTGTTGATTTTTATGTTACAGCATGGGTTGTTTTCTGGTTGATTTTTCTTACTCATTCCGTTTTGATTTTTCATGGAAATGTGCTTGTTCAAAGAATTGATCTCATTAAGGAATATCTGACTAAAATAGAAGTGCCCATTGGTGCGCCCGTGTCAAACGAGTGATCTTGCCTATGATTTTTGCATTCATAACTGCATACCCCCAGCCCTGTGCCAGTGGGGTGAGTTGAAGTATTCTCGCAAGCGTTTGACCGGCAAGTCAGGAGCTTTTGATGCGACAACTATTCTGACCCAGAGGGGTTCACCTTGTGGTTTGGCAGCTTGCCCATGACCACAACACCGCTGACTTGAGCGAGGGCCAGCCATTGGCTGACACAAGCCCGGAAATGCTGATCCTGCTGCGCCGCAACATTCTGTATCCCCCTCTGCGGTGAGCGCGTAGAATCGCTCGTTCCTCGTTCATGACGCACAAGGCGCGGTGAAAATCATCATTTTGGGTGCGGGTCAGGTTGGAGCTTCCGTTGCGGAAAACCTGGTCTCCGAAGCTAACGACATCACGCTGGTCGATACCAGTCCGGCCTACCTCGCCGTGCAGCGCGACCGGCTGGAGGTGCGCACGGTGTGCGGCAATGCGGCCTCGCCTTCGGTGCTGCGCGAGGCGGGGGCGCAGGATGCGGATTTGCTCATCGCCGTAACCCAGTCCGACCAGACCAATCTGTGCGCGTGCAAGACGGCCAAGACGCTGTTCAACCTGCCCAGCCGCATTGCCCGGCTGCGCTCGACCGATTATGTGGATCACCCCGAGCTGCTCGACGAGCATAACTTTGCGGTGGATTTCTCCATCTGCCCGGAACAGATCGTCACCGACTACATCCGCCGCCTGATTGATTTCCCCGAGGCGCTGCAGGTGCTTGATTTCGCCGACGGCATGGTGAGCCTGGTCAGCGTGATTGCGCTCGAAGGCGCGCCGCTGGTGGGGCAGCCGCTGGCCGAGCTGCGCGTGCATTTGCCCAATATCGACGCCTACATCGCGGCGATCTACCGCCACGACGCGATGGTGGCGCTGGGGGGCGAGACCGTGATCATGCCCGGCGACGAGGTGTTCTGTATCGCCGCCACGCCCAACGTGCGCAAGGTGATGCGGGAGTTGCGCGGGAGTTCACGGCCAATGCGCCGGATCATGATCGCCGGGGGTGGCAATATCGGCATGAGGCTGGCCGGGGCGCTCGAAGCCGGACATAACGTCAAGCTGATCGAATTCGAGCAGCGCCGCGCCGAAATCCTGGCCTCCAGCCTGCGCAAGACTTTGGTGCTGCACGGCGATACCACCGACGAGAAGCTGCTCGAAAACGAGGGCATCGATGAGACCGACCTGTTCGTTGCGCTGACCAACGACGAAGAGGACAACATCATGTCGGCGCAGCTTGCCAAGCGCATGGGCGCACGCCACACCATCGCCCTGATCAACCGCAAGAGTTACGTGAGCCTGGTCGAAGGCGGCCCGATCGACATCGCCATCTCTCCGGCGCAGGCTTCGATCGGCGTGCTGCTGGCGCGGGTGCGGCGCGGCGATGTGGTCGCCGTGCACAGCCTGCGCCGCGGGGTGTCCGAGGCGCTCGAAATCATCGCCCACGGCAATCCGGGCAATTCGCGCGTGGTGGGGCGCACGGTGGAAGAAATCCGCCTGCCGGAAGGCGTCACCTTCAGCGCCATCGTGCGTGACACCCGCTCCGCCGGGGGCAAGCTGCTCCACCGCGAGGTGCTCATTCCCCACCACGACACAGAGATCAAAAGCGGCGATCGCATCATTGTGTTCTGCCCGCACAAAAGCCTGGTGCCCAAGATCGAGAAGCTGTTCCAGGTCAGTTTCACTTACTTCTGATACTTCTGATGGCGATCCGCTTTCCGCTGCGGCCCTACGCCGCGCCGCTCAACGCCCTGGGCCTGATCATCGGCATTTTCGGGCTGCTGATGCTGTTCCCCCTGATCGTGGCCCGAACCCTCGACGATGGCGCCGCCACCGCCTACGACAAGGCTTTCCTGATTACGGTGAGCTGCGGTGCGCTGCTGTTTGCCGTCACCCGCCGCCAGCGGCGCGACCTGCGCATCCACGACGGCTTTTTCCTGGTGGCAAGCAGTTGGCTGATTCTGCCCGTGTTCGGCGCCTTGCCGCTGATGAGTTATCTGCCCACCCTCGGTGCGGTCGACGCCTATTTTGAAGCGGCATCCGGCCTCACCGCCACCGGCGCAACCCTCCTCACCGGGGTCGACCATCTGCCGGTGTCGATCAATTTGTGGCGCTGCTTCATGCACTGGATCGGCGGCATGGGGGTGATCGTGCTCGTGGTCGCCATCCTGCCGCTGCTGGGCATCGGCGGACGCCAGTTGTTCAAGGTCGAAATCCCCACCCCGATGAAAGAGAGCAGTCTCACCCCGCGCATCACCGAGACCGCGAAAGGGCTGTGGGTGACTTACTGCCTGCTCACCCTGGGCTGCGGCGGCTGTTTGTGGCTGGCCGGGCTGGATGGGTGGGACGCGATCATCCTGACCTTCTCCGTCACCGGGCTGGGGGGGTTCTCCAACCACGACACCTCGCTCGCCTGGTACGACAACCCTGCGGTCGAGGTGGTGGTGATGGTGTTCGCGCTCGCCTCGGCGCTCAACTTTGCCACCCATTATCTGGCGCTGGCGCGGCGCTCGTTTGCGCCCTATGCGCGTGACCCGGAGATCCCGTTCTTTTTCGGCGTGCTCGTCCTCAGCGTCGCCTTGCTCGCGCTCTATCTGGGGCACCTCGGCATCCATGAGGAAGTCACCACCACCCTGCGCTACGTCTCCTTTCAGGTGGTGTCGATGTCGACCTCGCTCGGCCTGACCACTTACGACTACACCTTGTGGCCGATGTTCCCCCAGCTCTGGCTGCTGTTTCTCGGCAGCTTCATCGCCTGCTCCGGCTCGGCCGGGGGCGGAATCAAGATGATGCGGGCGATCATTCTCTACAAACAGGTGCTGCGCGAAATCATCCGCTCGCTCCACCCCGCCGCGGTGCGCCCGGTACGGCTGGCCGGACAGCCGGTGCCCGAAACCGTGCTCCATGCCGTGCTGGGGTTCAGCTTCATGTACATGGTCACCATCGTCTCCCTCACCCTGCTGCTCTCCGCCAGCGGGCTGGAAATCGTCACCGCCTTCTCCGCCGTGGTCGCCTGCCTCAACAATACCGGGCCGGGGCTGGCCGCCGTCGGCCCGGATCTGACCTACGAGGCGCTGTCCACCTTCCAGACCGCCGTGCTCGCCTTCACCATGGTGCTGGGCCGTCTGGAAATTTTTACCCTGCTCGTCGTCTTCACCCCGACGTTCTGGCGGCGGTAAACAGGCGATAATGACGCCCTTCGCCGGTAACACGCCGGTAATCATCCGGCGGGAGCCGACATGAGCCGTCTCGACAATGACACCTTCCTGCGCGCCTTGCTGCGCCAACCGACCGACTACACCCCGCTGTGGCTGATGCGCCAGGCGGGCCGCTATCTGCCCGAATACCGCGAAACGCGCAAACGCGCCGGCAGCTTCCTGCAGCTGTGCAAAAGCCCGGCGCTGGCCTGCGAAGTCACCCTGCAACCGCTGGCGCGCTTTGATCTCGACGCCGCGATTCTGTTCTCCGACATCCTCACCGTGCCCGACGCGATGGGGCTGGGCCTGTATTTCACCGAAGGCGAAGGGCCGAAGTTCGAGCGCCCCCTGCGCGACGAGTGGGAGATTCGCAACCTCATGGCCCCCGACCCCGGCGTCGAGCTGGCCTACGTCATCGACGCCGTGGCCGAAATCCGCCGCGCCCTCGATGGCAGCGTGCCGCTGATCGGTTTCTCCGGCAGCCCGTGGACGCTGGCCTGCTACATGGTCGAAGGCGGCTCGTCCGCCGATTATCGCCAGATCAAGACCCTGGCCTATAGCCGTCCCGACCTCGCCCACCACATCCTCGACGTCACCGCCCAGGCCGTGATCGTCTACCTCAACGCCCAGATCGAAGCGGGGGCGCAGGCGGTGATGATTTTTGATTCCTGGGGCGGAACCCTCGCCGAAGCCGCCTACCGCGAGTTCTCCCTCGCCTATCTGGAAAAAGTGGTCGCCGGCCTCACCCGCGAACGTGAAGGCCGCCGGGTGCCGAGCATCGTGTTCACCAAAGGCGGCGGCCTGTGGCTGGAAGCGATCGCCAACTGCGGCGCAGACGCGGTCGGGCTCGACTGGACGATGGACATTGGCCGCGCCCGCGCCCTGGTCGGCGACAAGGTCGCGCTGCAAGGCAACCTCGACCCGGCGATCCTGTTTGCTGCGCCCGGGGTTGTCGCCGCAGAGGCGACAAAAATCCTCGACGCCTACGGCCCCCATCCCGGCCATGTGTTCAATCTCGGTCACGGCATCGCCCAGCACACCCCGCCGGAAAACGTCAGCGCGCTGGTCGAAGCGGTGCACGGATATCGCGGGCGCTAAAGGCGGTCTGTCAAGCGAAAAAACCGTTTTCTGCGCTTGACTTATGCACACAATGACAAACCCCGCGCCCCGCTTGGGAAAAGTTTGACATGCTATGCGCTATTCAGCGCAACACATTGATTTTATTGGATAAATAGAGCTGCCTAAAGTTGGAGCAAAATCTGATGTGGCTAATGACAGCAACGGTTTGGGGGTGTTGCGCCCAGTTTGCACACAGCTTTATCCACAGTTTTTGTGGGCAACTGAAATCCCCTGCCGTGACCGGGATTTGGGGGCAGTTGCTGCGAAATTACTTGAAGCCTTGCCCCCAAGCCCTTGATTGATTCAACGGCCCAGATGCCCATCGCCCCTGTCGTCCCCATCGTCCAGGTCGCCCTGCCGCTGCCGCTGCCGCAACTATTTGATTACGTCTGCGCCGACGCCACTGCCGCCGACGTGGGGCGCACGGTGCGGGTGCCGTTCGGGCGCGGAGAAAAAACCGGCCTGATCTTTGCGCTGGCCGCACACAGCGCCATCGCCCCCGCGCAACTGAAGAGCGTGACCCACCTGCAACGCGAGACGCCCGCCCTGCCCCCCGACTGGCTGGCGCTGGTCAGCTTCACCGCCCGTTACTACCATGCCGCCATTGGCGAAGTCGTGGCCCTCGCGCTGCCCCCCGGCCTGCGCCGCGCCGAGGCCAGCGACGGCCACGACCACGACCCCCTGCTCGAACTCACCGCCGCCGGACGCGAGGCGCTGGCGGCGGCGCGGCGCAACAGCCGGGCGCTGGAGCTCCTCCGCGCCCTCGCCACCTCCCCTCCCTTGCGCCGCAGCGCCCTGCGCGCCTTGCCCGCCGGACAGGCCGTCGGCGAGGCGCTGCGCAGAGGCTGGCTCGGCAGCGTCGACGGCCCGCGCCAGCCCCACCTGGGCGGCGCCCTCCCCGCCCTGACCGCAGAACAGACCGCCGTGCTCGACCGCTTCAACGCCGCGCAGGGCTTCGGCGTCTGGCTGCTCGCGGGCGTCACCGGCAGCGGCAAAACCGAAGTGTATCTGCGCCTCGCCGCCGCCGCGCTGGCTGCGGGGCGGCAGGTCTTGATGCTGGTGCCCGAGATCGCCCTCACCCCCCAGCTCGAAGCCCGCGTCGAAGCCCGCTTTCCTGCGGCGCGCATCGTCAGCCTGCATTCCGCCCTCGCTGAAGGGGCGCGCACCCGCGGCTTTGTCTCCGCCCTCAGCGGCGACGCCGACATCATCCTCGGCACCCGCCTTGCGGTCTTTACCCCGCTGCCCCGCCCCGGTCTGATCCTCGTCGATGAGGAACACGACGCCTCCTACAAGCAGCAGGAAGGCATCCGCTACAGTGCGCGTGACCTCGCCATCTGGCGCGCCCGCGCCCACGACATCCCGGTCGTGCTCGGTTCGGCCACCCCGTCGCTGGAGAGCTGGCGTCACGCCCAAAGCGGCCATTACCACCTGCTGCGGCTCAAGGCGCGGGCGGTCGCCACCACCCTGCCCACGGTGCGCACCGTGGATACGCGCAAAAAACCACTCGACGAAGGCATCAGCCCCGACTTGCAGCGCGCCCTCGCCGAGCGCCTGGCGCGGGGCGAACAGAGCCTGGTCTTTCTCAATCGCCGCGGCTATGCCCCGGTGCTCGCCTGCGCGGCGTGCGGCTGGGTCAGCCGCTGCCCCCACTGTTCGGCCAACTCCGTGGTTCACCTCGCCGACCGCCAACTGCGCTGCCATCACTGCGGCAGCGCCAGCGCCATTCCCCGCGCCTGTCCGCAATGTGGCAATCAGGACATCCTGCCGTTTGGCCGTGGCACCCAGCGGGTCGAAGCGCGTCTCATCGAGCTGTTCCCCACCGCCCGCGTGCTCAGAATCGACCGCGACGCCGCCCGCACCCGCCGCCAGTGGGAGGCGCTGCTGGCCCGGATCGCCGCCGGTGAAGCCGATATCCTCGTCGGCACCCAGATGATGGCGAAGGGCCACGACTTCCCCCGCCTCACCCTGGTCGGCGTCGTCGGCGCTGACGCCTCGCTCCACGCCGCCGATTTCCGCGCCCCCGAACGCCTGTTCCAGCAACTGATGCAGGTGGGTGGCCGCGCCGGCCGCGCCGAACTCCCCGGCGAAGTGCTGATTCAAACCGAATACCCCGAGCACCCGCTCTACCGCCACCTCGTGCGTCAGGATTTCGACGCCTTTGCCCACAGCGAACTCACCGAGCGCCACGCCGCCGCCTTCCCGCCGTTCTCGCATCAGGCCATGCTGCGCGCCGACGCCCCGGACTTGAGCCTCGCGCTGGACTTCCTCCACAGCGCCAAACAACTCGCCGCCGCCAGCGCCTCCCCCGCCATCCGCCTCGCCGACCCCGTGCCGATGCGCCTCACCCGCCTCGCCCGCCGCGAGCGCGCACAGCTCCTGCTCGAAGCCGACCAGCGCGGCGCGTTACAGGATTTCCTCGCCCGCTGGCTGGAAGCCTTGCGCGCCCAACGCACGCACCATGAACTGCGCTGGCACATCGACATCGATCCGCTGGAAGTGTGAGAATTCAACCAATGCTTGCCGTGAATGCTAAATGATTGACAAAACAGCGTTTATCATTTTATGATATGCATATTCAGACATCCAGGGGCGGCTGAATCAAGCGGGTTTGTGGCATCGGCGCAGGCAGGGCGGTTTCCGCAATCGAAGCAACCGGAACATCGTGAAAACTCAATACAACCCTTTGATTTTAATAGACTTTATATCATGGATATGGTATACTGCGCTGCGAGCCTGCATGTCGTTGGCGTTCCAGCCCCGCTTTTCCCCTTTTTCCGCTTCCCTCGCTGCCCTCAGCTTTGACGGCGGCTGTTTGCGTTCATCCACCCACAGCAGGAGTCATCCCCCGCGTTCAACCCATGACCACCACACCAAAGCTGTTGGAATGAAGCGCAACACAAGGTAGAGGTCGAGCATTCGAACCTTTTCATTTTGCAGGTCTACAAGCAACAACAGGAGCGCGCCATGAAAGTCAAAACCAAATTAACGATGCTTGTCATGATTGCCTTGGTCGGCATGATATCCATCGGTGCACTGGGGATTTATTCTGCTGACGATTCTGACCAAGCAACCGCTGCCATCTATCACCAGCGTGTGCCCAAGATCGTGTCTGTTCTTGAACTTTCCAGAATTTTCAGTGACTTGCGTCTGCATTCCTACATCCTGCTGTCCAGAGAGTCCATGGATGGCAATGCAGAAGCACAGGCGGTTTTGTCCGGACTGGAGGCGTATCGCGCCTCCATTGCCGAAGCCGAAAAATTGCTGGCGGACACCAAAGCCGAGGGCTTTCCTGCCAAGACCAAGCCGGTGTGGGATGAGGTTTACCAGAAATGGGATGTCTGGGTTGGTTATGCCAAAAAGGATATCGAGACCGCTGCACGGGTGGCGCGCAATCCTTCGCAGGAAGCCTTGAATGGCCTGTACCGGCAAGTCGAGGAGGGTCACGTTGCGCGTCGTGCCGAGAGCGCCATCATCATCAAGGACATCAGGGAAATTCTCCGCTTGAACCAAGAGATGAGTGCGGAAACAATGGAAGAGTCAACGGTCAACTCGACAACGCTGGCACGTGCGCAATATGCGATCATCATCGTCATGCTGGCGCTGGCGGGCGGTGTTGGATATTCCATGTTCCGTTCCGTCATCAAGCCACTCGAAGAAGCTCACGATGTGGTGCAGAAGGTCGCGGCGGATCACAACCTTCAGTTGCGCGTAGATGTGCGCAACAACGATGAAGTCGGCGAGATGGTCACGGGCTTCAACCACATGATGGGCCGCTTGCAGGAAACGCTGAAAAACATCCAGCAGAAGGTGAGTCAGGTCGACGAGGCGGTGGGATCCCTCTCGACGGCGGCGAATCAGGTTGCGGCAAGTTCCGCCAATCAGAGCAGCTCCACGTCTTCCATGGCGGCCTCGATCGAGGAAATGTCCGTGAGCATCAACACCGTCTCCGGTAGCGCGGGGGATGCCCAGAGCCAGGCGCAGGAAGCGGGGAATCTCTCCGACCATGGCGAACAGATCATCGAGCGCACGGTGGCAGAGATGGACACGATCTCGCACACCGTGGCCAAAGCGTCGGAGGTCATCAAGGCGCTGGGCGAAGAGTCCCAACAAATCAGCAGCGTGGTGCAGGTCATCAAGGAAGTCGCCGACCAGACCAACCTGCTGGCGCTGAACGCCGCCATCGAAGCCGCCCGCGCGGGCGAACAGGGGCGCGGCTTTGCCGTGGTCGCCGACGAGGTGAGAAAACTGGCCGAACGCACGACGCAGTCGACCGGCGATATCAGCACCAAGATTGGCAAAATCCAGATCTCTGTCAATGAAGCAGTCAAGGAAATGGATGAAGTGGTCAAGCAGGTGGCGTCCGGGCAGGCTTCGGCGCAGGAAGCCGGGGGATGTATCCAGCAGATTCGCACCGAAGCGCAAAATGTTTCCGCTGCCATAACGGAGATCTCCAACGCCCTGAAAGAGCAGAGCCAGGCCAGCCAGGATGTGGCGCGCCATGTCGAGAACATCGCCCAGATGACCGACGAAAACAACGCCGCCGCCGAAGAAACCTCCGCCGGCTCGAAAACCCTCTCCAAACTCGCACAGGAAATGGCCGCCGTGGTGGCGCAATTCAAGGTGTGATTCCAGGAGACTGGGCGCAATATACCAGTGAACCACGATTTATACCGTTAGCGTATAAATCGTGGTTCACTGTTTTTATTTATGCGTATAACGTATCCGGAACTGCTACGCTAAAAACTAACCCATCCCGTTAATAATAAACACTTGATGAAAGATGCTTACTATTCACTTGACAGAAGTGGTGTTTATCATTTTCACTACGCATTCTCAGGCATTCAGGGGTGAATAAACCAAGCGGGTTTGTGGCGTCGGCGTAGCAGGGCGGTTTCCACAGTCGAAGCGACCGAAACACCGTGAAAATTTAACGCACCCCATTGATTTTAATGAACTTCATATCATGAGTGTGATATAATGCAAACCTGCAAACCTGCAAACCTGCAAACCTGCAAACCTGCAAACCTGCAAACCTGCAAACCTGCAAACCTGCAAACCTGCAAACCTGCAAACCTGCAAACCTGCAAACCTGCAAACCTGCATGCCGCTGGCGTTCTAGCCCGGCTTCGCTTTTCCCCTTTTTGCTTCACCGGCTGCCCTCAACACTGACGGCGGCTGTTTTCGTTTGTCATTTCCGTCATCCATCTCCGGCAGGGGTCATACCCATGGCACGCCGCCGTTCTGATCAAGCAATCACAGGAGCATGTCATGAAAGTCAAAAGCAAACTCATTTTTCTCGTTGTCGCCGCCCTGGTCGGCATGTTATCCATCGGCGGGCTGGGGATTTATTCCGCCAACGATTCTGACAAGACCACCCATATCATCTACGACCAGCGGATGCCGAAGATTGTGGGCGGTCTTCAATTTTTAGAAACGCTCAGCGATCTGCGCAGACATTCCTTTGTCCTGCTTTCCACACAAGGGCTGGATGAAAAAGCGACGGTGCAAGAGATTTTGGATGATCTGGCGCCGTATCGCGCTTCCATTGCCGAAACCGACAAAATGCTCTCGGAGGTCAAGGCAGCCGGCGGTTTCGCGCCCGGAGCCGAGTCCTCCTGGAATGACATTTTCCAGAAATGGCCGACCTTGTCCGGCTATCTCCAGCAGAACGTCGAAACGGCTGAACGGGCAGCCCGCAATCCCTCGCCGGAAACCATGGCGGCGCTGTACCGGCATATCCGGGAGACGAACGAGACGCGCCGCCCGCTCTTCACCGACATCGACAAGGATGTTGAGCAGATCCTCAAAATAAACCTGGAGGTCAGCGAGGAAACGATGACCGCCGCAGGGGCGCTCTCGACAAAGCTGGAATACACGCAATATGCCGTTATCGTCATCATGTTGTCGCTGGTGGCGGGAATCGGCTACTCCATGTTCCGCTCCGTCATCAAGCCGCTCGAAGAAACCCGCGATCTGGTGATGCGAGTGGCGAATGAACACAACCTGCAATTGCGCGTGGATGTGCACAGCAAGGATGAAGTCGGCGAGATGGTCGCGGGCTTCAACCGGATGATGAGCCGTTTGCAGGAGGCACTGCAAAGCATCCAGCAGAAAGTGAGTCAGGTCGACGAGGCGGTAAGCTCCCTCTCAACGGCGGCAGATCAGGTCGCGCAAAGCTCCGCTCATCAGAGCAGCTCCACTTCTTCCATGGCAGCCTCGATCGAGGAAATGTCCGTGAGTATCAACACCGTCTCCGGTAGTGCGGACGAGGCCCAAGGCCAGGCTCAGGAAGCGGGGAATCTCTCCGATCAGGGCGAACAAGTCATCGAACGCACGGTGAAAGAGATGGACACGATCTCGCACACCGTGGCCAAAGCGTCGGAGGTCATCAAGGCGCTGGGCGAAGAATCCCGGCAAATCAGCAGCGTGGTGCAGGTGATCAAGGAAGTGGCCGATCAGACCAATCTGCTCGCCCTGAACGCCGCCATCGAAGCGGCGCGGGCGGGCGAACAGGGCAGAGGCTTTGCCGTGGTTGCCGATGAAGTACGCAAGTTGGCTGAACGTACCGCGCAGTCGACCGGCGATATCAGCACCATGGTTGGAAAAATCCAGGTCTCTGTCAATGAAGCGGTCAAGGAAATGGATGAAGTGGTCAAACAGGTGGAATCCGGGCAGGCTTCAGCGCAAGAAGCAGGAGGGCGCATCCAGCAGATTCGCACCGAAGCGCAAAATGTTTCCGCCGCCGTGACGGAGATCTCCAACGCCCTGAAAGAACAGAGCCAGGCCAGCCAGGACGTGGCGCGCCATGTCGAGAGCATCGCCCAGATGACCGACGAAAACAACGCCGCCGCCGAAGAAACCGCCACCGGCTCGAAAACCCTCTCCAAACTCGCACAGGAAATGGCCGCCGTGGTGGCGCAATTCAAGGTGTGATATTTCCGCGCCAGCGCACGCACCATGAACTGCGCTGGCGCATCGACATTGATCCGCTGAAAGTTTGATGCTTAAATACCTCATGCGTATCACGCATATGAGGGCATATCATGCACAAAAGAATGACGATTACGCTGGATGAAACGGTATACGACGGCCTGTATCGACTGATCGGAAAACGGAAAATCAGCCAGTTCATTGAAGAACTGGTCAAGCCACATGTGACCGATACCGCACTTGACGAAGGCTACCGGGCAATGGCTGCCGACAGGACGCGCGAGGCCGAAGCGCAGGCATGGTGCAATGCACTTGCCGGAGATATGGTGAATGAAGCGCGGTGAAGTGTGGTGGGTCGGGTTTGATCCGGCGCTCGGCTCGGAGATACGAAAAACACGCCCGGCAGTCATTGTGAGCAACGACGCAGCGAACCGTCATCTTGCCCGTGTGGACACTTGACACAACAGGTATTTATCATTTCTACTACGCACGTTCATGCATCCAGAGGGGGTAAATCAGCGGGTTTGCAGCGTCGACGTAGCGGCATGTCGGCGTCGGGTGGGGCGGGGCAGTTTCCGCAATCGGAGCGACCGAAACACCGTGAAAGATCAAAACAACTCGTTGATTTCAATAGACTTCATATCATGGATATGGTATACTCCCCTGCAAACCTGCAAACCTGCAAACCTGCAAACCTGCAAACCTGCAAACCTGCAAACCTGCAAACCTGCAAACCTGCAAACCTGCAAACCTGCAAACCTGCAAACCTGCAAACCTGCAAACCTGCAAACCTTCATGCCGCTGGCGTTCTAGTCCGGCTTCGCTTTTCCCTTTTTTGCTTCACCAGCTGCCCTCAACACTGACGGCGGCTGTTTTCGTTTGTCCTTTCCGTTTATCCATCCACAGTAGGAGTCACACCCATGTTCACCAAACCAAAGCTGTTGTCATGCCTGGCGTTCGCGCTCACCGTCTCCAGCGCGTCGCTGGCTCAAGCCGCCGATTACACGGACGGGTGGTGGAATCCCGCCCTGTCCGGGATGGGGCTTAACGTCATCCACAAAGGCGACACGGTAGCCGTGACCTGGTATCACTACGACGATAACAGCAACTCCACCTTTTTGAATCTCTCAGGCAAATTGAATGGCAATACCTTGAGCGGCAAGCTGTATCGCTCCCATGGTACGCCACCCGGCCCGCTCTACTCCGCCAGTGCCCTTACACAAGCCGAGGTCGGCTCGGCGACGCTGACGTTCAGCTCCGATAACCAGGCGATCTTCGCTTACAATTATGACGGCAAGCAAGGCAACTTCGGTCTGGAACGCTTTGGTTTCGGCAACACCGGGACAGGGACAGGCACGGGATCTGATACAGGCAATGGAGAGGTCTATAGCACCCAGATTCAAGTCCGGCACTCCTCTTGCAATAATGCAAGTAGCAATGGTACCCGCGACGTTCCGAACAGCACCTTGAGCATTATTACCCATGGGGATGGTACGGTTTCGGTCACATCTTCTGCTACTGGTTATACCTACAAAAACGGGTCTGGAACATTCAGCGGGAACGGTCACGCTGGCACAATTAACGGCTTTCAGTTGCTAAGGGACTCGGCGGGCAAGCTGCTTCAGTTCATGGCTGTCGGTGTAGTGACCAGTGGTGAGAAGTGCATAATCACCGAACTGGTACTTCCTTCTTATCTGAACTGACAACCGAGGTTCCCTACCAAGGAAAATAGGGGGCATCGACCTTGCCCTGCTCTGAAGGAAATTGGAGGCAGACCACGATTTACGCCAAAAGCGTAAAAATCGTGGTTCCCTATTTTCCCGTCAGCCGAAACGCCACCACATACTCGTCTTCATACTCCGCCGCCCCGTGCTCGCGCGCAAAGCGTTCGATGCAGGACGCCAGATCCGGCATCTCGCCCTCGCGCCAGCGGTTGAACACTACGTAATCAATCGCCGCGTGACGCAGGGACGCCGGATCAGCGAGCGAGACCGCGTTTTTCAGCCGTACCCCGGATTCCGGCGCCGCCTCGCCCCAATGCCACCCCCCGCAATAGCCGTTAAGCTGTGCGCTCCATAGCTGCTGGCGATGAATCGGCTGCCAGCGCACATCTGAGAGGGTGTAGCTCTCCAGCGCGTGCCCTGCCACCGCCACGCGCACGCTCCGCGGCGGCAAGGCCGCCAACTGTCGCCAGAAGGGCGGTTCCGGCAGCGCCATGAACCGGGTGCGCATCGGATTGTGGCGCACGCGGTAATCAAACTGATACCACGAATGCAGGCTGAAGTTGTTCGGGCGGGTGATGATCTCGAAGCTCGGCCCGTTGACCAGCAAGGCCCCCCCGAGCGCAATGAACATCAGGCCCGGCGCGAGCGTGCGCAGGCGGGATGGATGGCCCGGATACGCCAGCACCCGGCCTGTCCCCAGCGCCACGCACAACAGCAGCAAGGGCGCCACAGGCAGCAGATAGCGCCCGAAGGTCACGGGGTTGTGCACCCAGGCCGGACGCGAGAGATAAACCGCCGCCAGCGCCGCCAGCCCCCCGGCGAGGGCGAGACGAAACACGTCGGGACGACGGCGGTACAGCTCGCCCGCGCCCACCAGCGCCAGCGCCAGACACAGCACCACCAGCACACGAGAACCCGTCCCCAGCCAGACGAACCAGACCCCGATCCAGGTTGCCAGGGACGGCACATCGCTGCCCATGCGCAGCGCCAGCGCCTGGGTGTTGAGCAGCATCGGCAGCCCGGCGAGCAGCAGCACCGCCAGCGCCACCCCGAACCCGAGCGCCCAACTCCCCCCCATCACCGCCCGGCGCCGCTCGCGCCATGCCTGCCACGCATCCAGGCCCGCGATCAGCGCCAAAGGCGCCAGGACGAACGGCGCCACCGCCATGTGCAACCAGCACGCCAGCACCGCCGCCAGCGCGTAAGTCCACGCCCACCGCACCCCATGGCCGTTGCGCCACCGCGCCAGCGCCAGCAGTGCGCCCCAGCTCAACACTACGGTCAGCCCATAGGGGCGGGCATTGCGGCTGAAATACACCAGCGCGGGAGAGATCGCGAGCAAGCCCATGAAGCCCA
Source organism: Betaproteobacteria bacterium (assembly GCA_025997045.1). Classification (GTDB taxonomy): domain Bacteria; phylum Pseudomonadota; class Gammaproteobacteria; order Burkholderiales; family Rhodocyclaceae; genus WRNU01. Next base: position 41,083 of record BNUB01000010.1, on the reverse strand, counting down.
GGCCCACCGTCGCGCCGAAGTTGCGCCAGGCCCAGCGCCCTCCGCCCAGCACCAGCACCAGGCCCGCCACCAGCATCGGCAGGCGCATGCCCAGCTCGTCCAGCCCGCCATGCGCGGCCAGCCACTTGTACGCCAAGGTCTGCGGAATGGAAAAATCCGCCTCGGCGACCGCGAGCGCGATGTCGCCATAGGTCGCGCCGGAGAGCGCCTTGTGCACCGCGTGCCACTCGTCGTCGGTCAACCACTGCGCGTCGATCTGCTGAAAACGCAGAAACACCGCCAGCGCGACCACCACCGCCACAATCAACCACTGCCACCAAACCCTGCGCTGCACTTGCATGCTCCACCACCACCCGGCAAAAATCCTGATGCCGCATCCTCTACGGCAGCCTCGATGTTGTCCAGCATCTTTTGCATCTTGCGTGCCCCTCGGGACAAGCGCACGCAGATAAGCGAGAATGCGGGCTTATCCGTTTGCGCCCCTGCTCCCCATGTTGCACGACCAGAAAATTGTCGTCGTCCTGCCCGCCTACCATGCCAGCGAAACCCTGGAGATGACTTACCGTGCGCTGCCGCTCGATCTGATCGACGAAGTGATTCTGGTCGACGACGCCAGCACCGACGGCACTGCCGACCTCGCCCGTGAGCTGGGTATTCATACCATCGTCCACCCTGCCAATCAGGGCTATGGCGGCAACCAGAAAACCTGTTACCGCGCCGCGCTCGCCGCGGGTGCGGACATTGTGGTGATGGTGCATCCGGATTACCAGTACGAACCGCGGCTGGCCTCGGCCATGGCCGACATGATCGCTTCCGGGGTCTATGACGTCGTGCTTGGCTCCCGCATCGTCGGAGGCGGCGCGCTCAAAGGGGGCATGCCGCTGTGGAAATACATCGCCAACCGGCTGCTGACCCTGACGGAAAACTGGCTGCTCGGGGCCAAACTGTCCGAGTACCACACCGGCTACCGCGCCTACCACCGCAGGGTTCTGGAGCGCATCCCGTTTGCGGACAATTCAGACGATTTCGTCTTCGACAACGAATTCCTCGCCCAGGTCATCGTCGGCGGTTTTCGCATGGGCGAGTTGTCCTGTCCCACCCGCTACTTTCCCGCAGCCAGTTCGATCAATTTCCGCCGTTCGGTGGTGTATGGGCTTGGCGTCTTGCGGGTGGCCGGCGAAGCCTTTCTGCATCGCACCGGACTGCGCCGCCATCCGCGCTATCGGTTAATCGACCACAAGGACGCCTGATGCCAACGCTGCGCCAGCGTTTTGCCGAACCCCTGCGTTTTCTCATCGGCGGCAGTGTCGTGACCCTCAGCGCCCACTGCGTCTACCTGCTCGCGCTCTGCGTCACCGGGCCGTATCAGGCGTGGACCGTCTCGTTTATCTTCGGCACGGTATTCGGCTATTTCGTCCATCGCCGCTACGTGTTCCGCGTTGAAGCCTTGCGCCATCACCTGCTGACCTTCCCCGCCATTTATCTATTGCGCTTCGCCATCAGTCAGGGCGTGCTGGCCCTGATGCTATGGCTGGGACTCAGCGAAGGCTGGGCAGGCTTCATCACCAACCTGACCATGGCCCCGGTCGGCTATCTTCTGCTGCGCGCCACCCTGCGCGGGACGCGCTAGGCTTTCAGTTCTCACATGGATCAATATTTAGATGAAAACACGGAATTATCTTGCGCTCGGATTCGCCGCCTTATATCTTGTGTTTCTGATCGCCTGCGCTGTGGTTAAAAGCAGAGCAGGCGGGATTGAAATAAACAGATTCCATGTGATAGCGCCCTTGGTAGAGTTCTGCCTTTACCTTGTTGTCCTTAAAATTTTGTTCACTTTCAACATCAACCGGAAAATCAAAAAAACAGCATTTTTCCTGTTATTTTCACTGCTCTCCGTAATCTATCTGGGCCAATCTGCCAGCCTGCTGATCGGCGGTGAACTGCTGTCCGTCGTCGCGATTGAGAATTGGCGCGAGGCACAATTCGTGCGCAGCCTGACCAGCATGGCCTGCGCGGCAGTACTCGTGGCAATGCTCCTGGTTTATTTCTTCCTGTTTCCAAAAAACAACAAAGATGAAAACCGGAAAAAATACTACGTTATTTTGCTGGTGCTGCTGTGCGCATTTCAGTTAAAAAACGTCAAAAATTATTCCCCCACGTTGGCACTGGCCAAAAATGTCTATACGGTCGCCTGCCCGATGTGCAGCGGTTCAAAATTCGATGCGACCGAAGTAGCAAAATATTATACATTAAAACTGGATTCCGAATATCCGTTTTTAAGAGATTACGTCTACAACAACGACGTTTACAAGATTCCGCATCAGCAAAAGCCGAATGTGATCGTCCTGTTTGCCGAAGGCTATTCAGCACACCTGATCGGCACATACGGAGGCGATCGGAAATTCCCTGGCCTGACCCCAAACCTTGACGCCTTTGCCAGGGATGCCCATGTCTGCGTGGTCGACAATTATTTCAACCATACCGCCGCCACTCACAGAGGCATAGGGGGAACGCTGGCCTCGGCCTGGCCGCTGGCCGGCGGCAGATGGATTGATGTCCACTCGAAGTCCTACCAGTCCTATCCGTCGATTGTCATGATGCTCAATAAACTCGGCTACGAAACCGCCATGTTTTCGGGCTGGGGCCGCCTGAACAATATGTATGCGGCGCTGAAGTTCAAACGCATCTATGATGACACGAGCCTGCCTGGTGAAATATTGAAAATTGCTCGTGAAGAAACCCTCTCGACGGAGTACGACGGGCTGTCCGATCAGGCGCTCTATGCCGGTCTGACCAAATATCTGCAACAAAACGAAAATAAAACCGTTCCGCATTTTATCGGCGTATACAATGTCGGCACCCACGCCTTTTTGAATACTGGCGCCAATGACAAAGTATATAATACGGGCAATGAGCCAATACTGAACATTACCCATAATTTCGATTACGCGCTCGGGGAGTTCCTGAACTATTTTATCAAGTCTCCCTGGGCAAAAAATACCTACCTGATCATAACCGCAGACCACGCCAGATTTCCTGAGCCTGCTTATGTCAGGCTGTTTGAGCAAGACGCTCCGCGTTATTTCGTAGACGCCATTCCCCTCATGATCTACGACCCATATTCCGGCTTGCCGCGCAGGATTGATGCGGGCGGACGAACGTCCATCGACCTTGCCCCCACCATCTTGAACCTGCTGGGCGAAAACACGATCTCGAATGCATTTTTGGGCGCATCATTATTCGACGAGACCAAAAATATTCCCGGCGCATCAATTGGCAACGAAAAATATCTGGTGATCGACGGCGCTGTCTATGACTTTTCCCGGGTGCCCAAACAATTCAGAAAGGAAGCGGAAATATTTTCCAACTACGTCGATCTATATCAGGTTCACGAGAACAATGACAAAATCTATCCTGTAGACGAGGATTAGCAGCCCGCCGCTGCGCCCGCATGCTTGCACTGCCGCCGCCCGCGGCCCGACAGCCAGAACAGCACCGCCATCAGCATGCCCGTCCACAGCGTGGTGCGCGCCGGGTAGAGCCAGGAGGCGTGACGCCGACCAGTGGCTAATTTACCTTCTGGTGGCGGGATCTCAATAAAGAGTTCTTTTGCCTCATCTGCCCGGGTATTGATTTCCTGCGTCCATGCGCCGTCACTGATGCGCACCTTGCCGCCCTCGGGGTGGGCGATAACGATCACCCGGATTGACTGGTGCAAGATTTCGAAAGAAGCGGTCAAAGCCGACCCCGGCTCATCTGCCACCCACCAGTCTTCCTTTTGGGTATAACGCCAGCCTGAAGTTTCAGTCAGTCCCTGATATTTGCCCATCCACGCCGGGCGCGTCGAGTGAACTAGCTGGGTCACGGCATTACTCCCCTCCAGAGGAGTCACAGTCACCACGCGCTGCTCCAGTGGCAGATTAAAAGCTGCAAACGTCAGCACTACTACAGCGGCAGTAACAGCACAAGCGCCCAAACGCACCAATACAGATAAAGACGGCCCCCCATGTTCTACCATACGTCGCTCCAGCCACGCCAATAGCGTCAGCGCCAGACCCAGCCAAGCCGCGAAGCCGCTCCAATAGAAATAGCGATATTCTGCCGACACATTGACCGGAAAATAGGTGAACAGATAAATCATCCCGGACATAAGCACTGCCAGCGCGAACCACCCCAAACGGGTTGTGGACAAGCGTAAGGCGAAGAGCAACATCATAGCCAACGCTGACACGACGACAAAAACCCGGGGCCGACTATACGTGTCATTGAACTCCGAATTCATGTAATCCTGGAAGAATTGTGTACTCTCACGCAGCGGTGGCTCAACCGCCCAATTTACTAAATCTGATTTAGGCGGCGGATACAACATGGTGCGCGAATTTGGATTGTGCATACTAAGTTTGAAAGTCGCTGCTATAGTTGAATAGAGTTCCAGTGGATGAGTGACAACCTCTTTCAACCAAACCCGTGTCAACTCGGTACTATTCCACACATTTTGGCTATACAAGCCACGATGAATGAAGTTACAGCCACCCCAATACGCAGCAGTATCCCACTGCATTGGCAAATAGCATGATTCAACGATCTCCCGCGACTCTTCCGCTGTCCACTCTCCCGGCAGCAGGTTACGTCCTTCGAAATACGACAACGCCACCAGATGGAAAACCTTGATGCTATTGCCAGCGTGCATACGCTCAACATCGAATGCGTGATTTTGCGCGATCTGGGTAAGTGGCATCATGATCAGCACCACTGCACTGGCCAACAAATTGCGCCTCCACATCAGGCGCATATTGGCATACAGCAATAGCGGCACGAGACCGAAAACGGCATTCTCCCGAATCAGAAAAGCCCCTACTGCCAACACATTAGCCAACACCTGCCAGACCACCCGGCTGCGTCCGGGTTCGGCGCGATTGCCCCAGAAAGCACAGGCAAATGCAGCCAACAGCCAGGCAGCCAGCATGGTGTCTCGATGTACGTGGCCGAGAAAATTGAACAACCCGGGCAGAAACGGCAACGCCAACACCACCAGCCCGGGCCACCCTACCCGCCGGGTCGCACTTACGGCAATGAGAGCAAGCGCCCCCCACAGCAGCACATTGTCGAGCACGATAAATCCCACCGGCCCGGGGAAAAATTTGAGTAGCCCGCTCCAGACCAATATGACGAAGGCAGAGTTCCAGTCCTGTATTTTTCCATGGAAAAGATTATTCAATTGAAGCCAGGTATCTTCATAGAGATAGCCCGGATAGCTCGCATGAATCACAAAAACGAAACCGGCCACGGCCAATAAGCCTGCAAGCCACGCCAGCCCATGCTCACGAAAATAAAACCCAAATTGCACGATTCAATCCTTCCCGGCGAACACGAAGCGCCGACTCAGGGTGAAGTTGACCACCAATCCCGCCAACGCCCCCGCCGCCAGTGCACTCAGCAGCCACAACCCGGAGAGTGAAAAAATGAACACGATCAGCGCGTACACCCCCAGCGTGACACTGCCGCCGCCGAGGCTGACGATAAAATAGCGCAGTAATTCACGGTGCAATGCCAGACCACTATGGCTACCGCGAAAAGCCAGTTTGCGATTGATGAGCCAGGTCGCCAGCACTGCGGCGCAAAACGACACCAGCCGCCCGGCATAAGGGCCGGCGAGGGGGGCCACCAGCAGCAAAACGGCGCCATCGACCACATAGCCCACGCCGCCGGCGATGGCGAAGAGCACTATCGGCTTCATGCCTCAGTCCACCGCATCGCCGGATGCAGATGGGACGCCGTAGTCCAGATAGTGCAAGTGGCGCGCCTCGCGGCGGCCTATGGTGACGGTCTCCAGAATCAGCCCAGTCACAAAGCTCAGTGCGCCCAGAATGACGAGGCCGGTACTCAAGAGGGCGGTAGGGAAACGCGGCACCTGCCCGGTAGCGAAATAAACCGGGAACAGCGGCAAGGCCAGCCCCACCGCGACCAGCACCAGCAGCAGCGCCAGCAGCCCGTAAAAGCGCAACGGGCGTTCAATCGCGAACAGGCGGATGATCGTGGACAAAATGCGCAGGCCATCCGTGTAAGTGCGTAACTTGCTCGTCGAGCCTTCGGGGCGAGCGCCGTAAGGGGTCGTCACTTCGGCGCAAGGCATGCGCAGCTCCAGCGCGTGGACGGTCAGCTCGGTCTCGATCTCGAAACCGTGGGACATGGAAGGGAAGGATTTGACGAAACGGCGGGAGAACACGCGATAGCCGGACAGCATATCCTTGAAGGCGCCGCCGAAGATGTAGCGGATCGTCCCGGTCAGCATGCTGTTGCCCAGTTGATGGCCCCAGCGGTAGGCTTCCTCGTCCTCATGCTCGCGCACACCGGCCACCATATCGAGGTGACGCTCCAGCAGCTCGGCGATGAGCCGGGGCGCACTCGGGGCATGATAGGTGGCATCGCCATCGGCCAGCACATACACATCGGCGTCGACATCGGCAAACATGCGCCGCACCACATTGCCCTTGCCCGGCAGCGCCACGCTGCGCACCGTGGCCCCCGCCTTCAGCGCCTCGGCGCGGGTTTCGTCGCTGGAATTGTTGTCGAAGACAAAGATGCGCGCCGCAGGCAACGCAGCGCGAAAATCCCGCACCACCTGAGCAACGGTTGCCGCTTCGTTATAGCACGGCAGCAGAACCGCTATGCGAAGTTCATGCGCCAAGGTTCGAGGTTCGAGGTTCGAGGTTCGAGGTTCGAGGTTCGAGGTTCGAGGTTCGAGGTTCGAGGTTCGAGGTTCGAGGTCAATATCATTTAGTGATGATAACACGATGTGTGCCGCATAAGCCATGGAAATGAAGGTAAACTGCGGCAGTCTACACCAGTTTCAAACCTGAAAAATGACAGAAACAAATGAATACGTAAGCAGCCGGGCAAAGCGGCAAAGTTTTAGTGACCGCGCCACCGCGCAGGCGCGGGAAAAGATGTATGCCCGCCTTGCCGCGCTGGTGGCGCTGGATGAGCAGCAAAGCATCCTTGATGTCGGCGTCACCGCTGACCGTGAGCTGGTGAGTTCCAATTTTTTTGAGAATCGCTACCCGTATCCGCAACGGATCACGGCGTTAAGCGATCAGGACGCCTCATGGATGGAAGAACACTATCAGGGCTTGCGCTTCGTTCAATCCAGTGCGCTGGAAATGCCTTTCCCGGATAACAGTTTTGATCTGGTCTTTTCAAATGCCGTCATCGAGCATGTGGGAAACGGGGAAAACCAGCAGCAATTTCTGCGCGAATGCGCCCGGGTCGCGCGCCGTTTTGTTTTTATCACCACCCCCAACCGCTATCACCCCGTTGAGTTTCATACGGTGCTGCCGTTCATTCACTGGCTGCCCAAGCCTGTGCACCGCAAACTCCTCCGCGCCCTGGGGATGGATTATTTCGCCAGGGAAGAAACGCTCAACCTCCTGTCCCGGCACGAGCTTCTGGGCCTGGCCAAAGCCAGTTGGGAAAATCTGCCCGACAGCGCAATCCGGCTGACAAGCATCCGCTTTCTGGGCTTTAGCTCGAATCTGTTGCTCTTTGCCCGCAAGCCCTGAACCCGCAGCGCGGGCAGATCAGTGCCGCCGCTTCCTGCCCCAGAACATGCGCGCAATCGCGTTGTGCGCCTGCTCGACCGCTTCCTCGCGGCTGCGGGCGCTGACCTTGAGATCGTTGACCAGACCATTGTTCAGGCTGTAGCACCAGGCATGCACCGTCACATCCTGGCCGCGCTGCCAGGCGTCCCGCATCACTGAAGTCTGGCAGATGTTGACCGCCTGATGGATGACATTCAGTTCGCACAGGCGGTCAAGCTGCAGCGCCGGGTCTTCCAGTAGCGCCAGTTTTGCCGCATAGCGGTCGCGCACGTCCTGCACATGGCGCAGCCAGTTATCGACGAGGCCGTTCTTTTCGTCATACATCGCCGCCGTGACCCCGCCGCAACCATAATGGCCCACAATCAGGATGTGGCGGACGCGCAGGATGTCTATCGCATACTGGATGACGGAGAGCGCATTGAGGTCGGTGTGCACCACCACGTTGGCGACGTTACGATGGACAAACACTTCGCCCGGATCGAGGTCGATGATCTGGTTGGCCGGCACCCGGCTGTCGGAGCAGCCTATCCACAGATAGCCGGGAGATTGCTGGCGCACCAGCCGCAGGAAATAAGCCGGATCATCAGCCTGCATGCGATCCGACCACGCCTTGTTATTGGCGAAAAGCTCGGCGATGACGGGATCCATGAGTTCTCCAGTGCTGAAAACAAAGCTGCGGACGCAGGGCGCGATTATCGCCGATCTGGCGCACGATTACGCCGCCCACACTCCAAGTTCGGCCAACTGACGGCTGGCGGCCTCACTCCAGCCCCGATTGGCCGCCGGACTGGCCGGGCTGGGATGGAGAATGCGGCCAATGTTTACGAAGGTTTTGTCTCCCAAGGCCGCGCGCACGCGCGCTTCGGCCCAGGCGCCGATGCCGATCACCCACTCGGCTTCCAGCGTCGCAACCAGGGTGGCAAGGTGGCGGTCGCAGGCCCGCAGCAGCGCGGCCTGCTCGGCGACAGGCAGCTTGTCCGGGGTGAGGTTGCGCCCTTCGACGAAAAACGCCAGCGGACAGTAATTGGCGACGAAGTGCTGCGCACCAAACGCCTCCGCCGTGCCGAAGCGCTCGCGGAACAGCCCCCACAGGCGGCGGCCACTGACCTCCGAGCGGGTGCAGGCAAAACCCTCCACCGGTCGTTTGGAGTCAGGCTGCGCTGGCTGACCGACCGGCCCTTCAAGCCCGAGCCAGTCGCGCACGATGGCGACCTCGCCAAACGGCACCCCGGTCTGCACCATGCCGAACGGCCCCGGATTCATGCCGACGAACACGACCCGCTTGCGCCCCGCGCCATAGCGCTCAAGATAAGCGCGGTGAATATCCCCGGCGTAGGCGAGCGGGTTGTAAACATGGCTGACCGGCGGCGCGAAACGCATCGCGTCAACCGCGTCGGAGAGTTGGCGGGCGGCGGCGATCAGGAGGGGGGCAGTGGAGACGGACATGGGCGGAATTCAGCGCTGATCTGTTGGGGAACGGTTTTCTGCGGGCGCGACATCGCCGTTCCACGGCGCGACCTTGAACAGCAGCAGCATGCCCGGAATGGCGAGGAAGAAGCACAGCCAGAAGAAATTCAGCCAGCCGCCGAAGTTTTCCACCAGCCAGCCCGCGCTGGCATTGACGAAGGTGCGCGGCGCCGCCATCAGGCTGGTAAACAGCGCCAGTTGGGTGGCGGTATAGGCCGGGTGGGTGGTGCGCGCCATAAACGCCACAAAGGCGGCGCTGCCCAGGCCGACCCCCATCGCCTCAACCCCGATGACCAGCGCCAACGCCGCCAGCCGCAGGAGATCGGATTGGGCTGGCCCCAGCCACGCCAGCCAGGCAAAGCCGAGAATGCTGAAAACCTGCACCACGCCAAACAGCCACAAAGCCCGGTTGATGCCCAGCTTCACCATCCAGATCCCGCCCAGAATGCCGCCGATCACCGCCGGCCACAGCCCCGCGTTTTTGGCAAGCAAGCCGATTTCGGTCTTGCTGAAGCCCATATCCAGATAAAACGGCGTCGCCAGCGCGGTGCACAACGAATCGCCCAGTTTGTAAAAGAACAGGAACGCCAGCACCAGCAAGGCCGATTTCACCCCGTGACGACCAAAGAACTCCTGAAAAGGTTCGACCACCGCGCCGCGTAAAGTGCGTGGTGTGCCTTTGGCGATGGCAGGCTCCTTGACCAGCAGGGTCATGACCAGCCCCGGCAACATGAAGGCGGCGGTGATGGCGAACACCCATGTCCACGGCAGACGATCCGCCAGAATGAGCGACAGCGACCCCGGCACCAGCCCGGCAATACGGTAGGCGTTGACGTGAATGGCGTTGCCCAGCCCCAGCTCCGCGTCCGGCAGAATTTCGCGGCGGTAAGCATCGAGCGCGATGTCCTGCGTTGCCGACAGCAGGGCGATGACGGTCGCCAGCACAAATGCCTGCCACGGGAAAGTCATGACGCCTTCAAAGCGGGCAGACAGCCCGAGCAGATCGAGCACGCGGTCGGAAAACGGCAAGGGCTGGTCGACGACAGGAACCTGCCCCAGCCAGGCGATGGCAGCGATCAGCCCGAGCTGGGTCACAAACATCCAGCCGCGCCGCCGCCCCATCCAGCCGAGGAGGTTGTAGCGGTCGAGCAGCGGCGCCCACAGAAATTTCCACGTAAACGGAAACTGCGCCAGGGCGAAAATGCCGATCACCTTCAGCGACACGCCTTCGGTTTTCAGCCACGCGGGCACGAGGTTGAACAGCAGGTACAGCGGCAGACCGGAGGCGAAGCCGGTGAAGATACAGATCAGCATGCGCCGGTTGAGCAGCGCACGCAGCCAGGCGGGCGAAACAGCTTGCGTGCCAAGACCTGGCAGTGGCCCAAGCAGTACGCGCAGCCAGGCGGGCATGCTCATCGTTTAATCGCGCCCCAGCCGATACACCGCTACGCTGGCAAGGAAGTTCGGCTCCTCGATAATCACCTTGCCCTCGTCAAACGCCAGCCGCTGGCGGATGGCGATGCCGCTCGCCGCGCATAAATCCTCAAAATCGGTCATGGTGAAAAAGCGCACGTTGGGCGTATCGAACCACTGGTAGGGCAGGCTCTCGGACACCGGCATGCGCCCGTTGAGAATCGCCTGACGGTGACGCCAATAGACAAAATTCGGGAAGCTCACCACCGCCTCGTTCCCCACCCGCAACATCTCGGACAAAATCCGCTGGGTGTTCTGCATCGCCTGCAGCGACAGGCTCATGATCACGTGATCAAAAAAGCCGTCTTCAAAATCAGGCAGCCCCCCGTTCATATCCGCCTGAATCACGTTGATGCCGTTTTTGACGCAGCGCAGGATTTTCTCCGGGTCGTTCTCCACCCCGTAGCCCCGCACCTGGCGCACCTCGATCAAATGACTGAGCAAATCCCCATCGCCGCAGCCCAGATCCAGCACACGCTCGCCCGCTTCAATCCACTGGGCGATCACTTCGTAGTCGTAACGAAAAACAGCCATGCTTATACCTCGATGCGGTCAAACCACGCCGTGAGCACGGCATGATAAACAGGGTCAGCGAGCAGAAACGAATCGTGTCCCGCCGCACAGTCGATTTCGGCATAACTCACATTGCGCTGATTCGCCACCAGCGCCCGCACAATCTCGCGCGAGCGCAGCGGCGCAAAGCGCCAGTCGGTCGTAAAAGACACCACCAGAAAATCCGCCCGCGCTGCCGCCAACGCCGCGCGCAAATCGCCGTCGTGGGCAAAAGCAGGGTCGTAATAATCGAGCGCCTTGGTCGCCAGCAGGTAAGTGTTGGCGTCGAACTGGCGTGCGAACTTGTCGCCCTGATGACGCAGGTAGGATTCGATCTCGAACTCGACATCGTAGCTGTAGAGCGTCTTGCCATGGCGCAGGCTGCGACCGAATTTCTCCCCCATCGCATCATCGGACAGATAAGTGATGTGCCCCACCATCCGCGCCAGGCGCAAGCCCCGCACCGGCACCACGCCATGAGCATAAAAATGACCGCGGTGAAAATCGGGGTCGGTCAGAATCGCCTGCCGCGCCACTTCATTAAACGCAATATTCTGCGCCGAGAGCTTGGGCGCAGAGGCGATCACCGCCGCATGGCGCACCCGCTCCGGATATTGCAGCGTCCACGACAGCGCCTGCATCCCGCCCAGGCTGCCCCCGATCACCGCGGCAAAACGCTCGATCCCGAGCTGGTCGGCAAGCCGCGCCTGGGCCGCGACCCAGTCCTCAACGGTGACAAAGGGAAACTCCGCGCCCCAGGGCTTGCCGGAAAAAGGATTCATCGAGCGCGGCCCGGTCGAGCCGTGGCAACCACCGAGGTTATTGACCCCGATGACAAAAAACTTGTTGGTATCCAGCGGCTTGCCCGGCCCCACCAGGTTGTCCCACCAGCCGCTGGTGTACGCCTCATCGGCGTAGCGCCCGGCGACGTGGTGCGAGCCGGAGAGCGCATGGCACACCAGCACGGCATTCGTGCGTGCGGCGTTGAGCTCGCCATAGGTCTCATAGACCAACTCGTAACGCTCAAGCTGCCCGCCGCCCTTGAGCGGCAGCGGCTCATCAAAACACGCCCTCTGCGGCGCGACGACCCCGACGGATAACGCTTCTGTCATGTCTCTACAAAACAAAAAACCCAGCCGGCGCGGGAGCGAACTGGGTGCCCTCGCTTTAGCCGGATTTGTTGAGCGCCCGCAAGCTATGGATCAAATCGGCGCTGGAGGCGGCAAGATAGACCATGGAGGGGAAAATGTCAAAGCGGCAAGGGCGGGCTGACGCATTCACAGAGGATGCCTTGAGCGAACAGGATGCCGTTGAGAGTGGCGACGACCAAGCCCCTGCCTTCATCACCGAAGGCGAGTCGGCGACCAAGCTGCCGACTTTCGTTGATACGGCGAACGTCCGCAGCCTGTACGGCTGGAAGCCCGGCGAAACACTGGACGAAGCGATGGCACGCAAGGCCAGGGAGAGTTGATTCATTTCCTATCATCAAGGTCGAGCTTCCGGTTCTTGCTTTTAGATTTTTCGACCATGCGATGCCGTTCCAAGCAGCCTAACGTCTGAATTCACCGGCCTGCGCGGCTTTTTGTGCAGACCGGAGGAATAATGGGTTCGGCGTCTCTGCATGGCGCTAGAAGAAAAGCTCGAAACCCTTTTTGAGTGCGGCACGAAATACCTCGACCGATAAGAACCTGGAGCCACCCTTAAGCCACCGAATCGCACGTGACTGCCCTGTTGAAGCCGCAGGGCTTGTCGAAAGATATTGTTGAATTGCGCCGTACAGTTCGTGAAATCCGTGAACAAGATCGGTACTTTCGAGCTGCGCAATCTCGACGTCCTCAACGACTCCCTTTTGCACTCGAAAGAAAACCACGCACGGTAGCATGGTTTGGTCCTCGATACCAAGCACGCTAAAGAAGTGCGCGTTAAATGCTTCAACAGCGGCCTTCGTTCCGGCATGCAAGTAGAAGACGCTCAGTTCTGTACACGATAGACGGTCGAGCTGGGTGAAGACACCTTGGCTCTTCAAAATCTTGCGGATGGCTTGATCGGTGAAGTCGTAGAAGATGAACGCGAATGATTTGGCACGGCCCCTAGCGAGATGCTCGGTGCAGATTTCATCGAAGCGCCAGAGGAAGGACTGAAGTCCATGGCCGATACCTTTTCCGCTACCTTGTTCGTAGATTGGGATCATGACTGAGACGCCTAACGTTGGAGTTAAGCGGCGCCGCGACAGCGGCGTCCGCTTGAACGAAAGGTTAGACTTTGGCATGGAACCTCCCACGAAGCAAGAACGCCGGGAAGCGAGGATTTGAAGTCGCGCGAAACGGAATGGGTACGCCCACTGTGCCGCAACACGAGCAGCAAGCGCGGACAACTTGCGCGACCAGGAACACTGTGGCGATGCGCCACTTGATGCCGTGGAAAAATGCTCATCGTATTGGACAGGGCTAACGTCTGAATTAAGCCGCGCCGCGAAGCGGCGTCGGCTTGAATGAATTGTTATGCCCCACTTGCATTGCTATAGAAAAATTACCGGATCGGCGGGCTGGGGAATCAAGAAATCGAGGTTGCTCTGCACGATTCCGAAATGCTTCAGAATTCTCAGGCGCACATAGGTTGGGATTAGGAACTTGTTCCTAGCGAATGATTCATGCTTGTCGATGTAGTCAAGAGAGAAACGCTTGAGTGCGCCCAAGTAGCTGACTACTCCAAAGCGCGAAATGTATGCAAGCTCGGCCATACCGCCCATCAGGAAAACGATGGTTGCGAGATTGCGCGAGAGAAATTTTTGATAGCCACCATCAGAAAGCGTGATGATGGATTGCACGCCCGTGTAGTTAGCCCAAAGCCGAAGCTCATAGAAAACGTCCACAAACGAAGTGCGTGTGCCTTTATTCTGCTTGCTTAGTAGCGCGAAGGCCTTCGTTAGCTCTAGCTCAAGTTCAACGATTGAACGACCGACTTCCCGTGGATATGTTGCATAATGATACTCACAGTGCTTTGGATGGGCAGGAAATGAAATCGTAGTATCAAGTAGGTTGAAGGGATAGAAGATGACTCTATCACTGGCTTTTCCAATGCCATGATTGTTGAAAAATTTAGAGACAACCTTGTGGCCGTTTGCTTTGAGCGTAGGGTCTATGCCTACACATATCATCGCCAAGTATTCGAAGAAGGCGTAATAGCTCTGAATGATGTTCCAAGAGGCGAAGCCCCCCGAGCCAGGTGTATTCCATTGGCCAACATTCGTGCCAATTTGAAGGTAGTCAGGGTGGAGTGGATGGCTCCGAACGAGCTCATTGAGCCATCCCTTCGTCAGGTGATACCGAAGTTGCTCTTCAGTTGCTTCTTTGCTTAGGGCTTTAGAGGCCTTCACCAAGCTGAAAGCACCAGATCTGAGCATCCCTTGGAATAGGGTGTCTAGCCTGTGTCTTTTCCGCTTAACAGTCTCTCGGTCGCCATAGTGAAGTTTTGCGACCCAGCAAAACTTGTCGAGCAAATTGTGGAAGAAAAGATAGTCCTCAAATGACGGATCACGCTCAAGGACCAGTGAGTCAACACTGTCGAACGGAATGAAGTCACGCCGATTTTCGTAGCTTTTTTCCTCTTCGAAGTCGATTATGGTCATTGGTGTGGGGCATAACGTTGGAGTTAAGCGGCGCCGCGACAGCGGCGTCCGCTTGAACGAAAGGTTAGACTTTGGCACGAAACTTCCCACGAAGCAAGAACGTCGGGAAGCGAGGGTTTGAAGTGGCGCGAAACGGAATGGGTACGCCCACTGTGCTGCAACACGACCAGCAAGCACGGACAACTTGCGCGACCAAGAACACTGTGGCGATGCGCCACTTGATGCCGTGGAAAAATGCTCACCGTATTGGACAGGGCTAACGTTTTGCGTAACCGGCGGCAAAAAGCAGAGCGAAGCGCCGCTTTTTGCCATCCGAGTTGACGCGATTGTTAGGCTGGCTGTGCAGCAACTTGGGGCTGTCCGTTACTCTCCTGGGTGTCGATGAATGCACGGCGGAACTGAAGGGGATTAGATATGCCCGGAATCGGGGCTTGTGGATTGCCTGCACCAGAAACAACGATGGAGCCGAAGTTGAAGATGCGACCAAGAATGCCCTGATTGACTTGGATGCTTTCGATCTTCTGAAGGTTGATTTCAATGGTTGATCGGCTGATGAGGCCAAATTTGGCGATGACCCGTTTATTTGTGATGGCAAGCTCTGTCGTGAAATATCTGATTGCGGCAGCGGCCAAAAACAGAAGACCCAACCCGTAGACGGCTAAGAATATGAGCCCAAGCAGCAGCAGCGGCACTAGCGACCAGATACTGATTTTCCCCTGATAAACCACTTGCTCTCCCTTTGTCAGAGCGCTTTCTACATAACTTGCCATTTTTTTCTCCTTGGTTGATGAAACAGACGCTTGCGTCCGAAGCACCACAGCATACGGACGGAACAGCAATACGTCAACTGGGTGCGCCGCTTCATCCTGTTTCACAACAAACGGCATCCGGCTCAGATGGGAGGCGCGGAGGTCGAGGCTTTCCTGACGCATCTGGCGGTGACGGACAGGGTGGCGGCGGCTACGCAGAATCAGGCGCTCTCGGCTTTGTTGTTCCTCTATCGGGAAGTGCCGGGACTGGATTTGCCCTGGCTGACAGAGGTGGTGCGGGCCAAACGTCCGGCACGGCTGCCGGTGGTGCTGGAACGTATGGAGGGCATCTATGGGCTGATGAATTGCTCGGACATAAGGACGTATCCACAACCATGATCTATACCCATGTGCTGAACCGGGGCAAACGCGGCGTGACCAGCCCACCAAATATGCTGGAATAAAAGCAGCTTGAAAACTCAGCGCAAATTCTCTCCCAGGCGCTCCAGCTTTTCATTACGCAGATGCGTCAGTAGCGCCTTGCCATTGGGGGCGACGCGGAATTCGCCCCATTTGGCGGCGTCGAAGCGTTCGCTGGTGCCTTCCTGAAAGAAAAACGCATTGGGGCCGATGGTGGAATGGCCCTGATATTTGCGGATGCGCATGGCGAGTACGCCTTGTGGCGATGGCAGCGTGGGGCTGGTTTGTTGCAAGCTCGCCCGCCTTTCCGGGTCGAGGGTGAGCCAGGCGTAATCGGCCTTATCGTCCAGATTCCGGTCGATGGCGAAACGCAGGGCCATGTAGTCGCCCTGCATCAGGGAGCGCGGGTCGACGGGGGCCAGTTCGAGCAGGACGATTTCGCCTTCTGCCAGGGTGCGTTCGTGATCCCATACTGCCCACAAGGCGGGCACGATGGCAAAAGCGGCGGCGAGGGTCAACAAGAGGAGGGGGCGTTTCATGTTGCCTCCTTGTGCCAGTGTTGCAGCATGAGGCGCAGCGCGAGCAGGATGGCGCCGCTCAAGGCCAGCACGCCGGATTTCGCCAGCAGCGTGAGTTCCAGGCTGTAATAGAACTGGCCGAGGAGCAGCACCGCGCCCAGCAGCGACAAGGCAAACCATGCCCGGTGGCAGGCGTAAAAGGCGGTGAGCGACAGGCTGGCGCAGACCAGCAGCCAGGGGGCGCCATGGGCGGCAAAAGCAAGCGCGACGGCCACGATGAGCAACGGAACCCGCTGCGGCGGTGGCAGCTTGCGGCTCAAATAGAAACTGAGCGCGAGGAACAAAATCGCCGCGCCACAGGAATAAATCAGTAAGCCCGGCACTTGTCCACGGTATTCCTTGACCAGCGAGCTCTGTATGACGCAGAAGAAGCCCATGATGGCAAAATTCATCAGCATTCCGGCATGAGCCAGCGCCTTGAAACGCGGCGCCTGTTGATGGGCCGCCCATTTCTCGCGCCACAACCACAAGGCGGCGGACATCGCGGCAAACAGCACACCGAGGATTTCAAGGCGGGGCGTCCCGATAAACAACTTGTAGCTGTAGTTTCCATGATTGGAAAAATAGAAAACCCATATGCTCAAACAACCCAGTGCCAGCAGCGAGCAAAGGCTGCGGTGCAACAGCGTGCTGCGCGGCAAGGTCATCGCCGCCGCGACAAATGCGCCAACCAGCAGATGACCCAGGTCGTGGTTGCTCATGCTATAAGAAGATGTCAGCAAACCCTGCCCCGCCAATGAAAACGCCAGCGCCAATTGCAAGAAGAAGGTGTTGTCCTTGCGGTAAAACAAAAACACCGCTCCGGCAATCAGGATTCCGCCGAAAATACCAAATGACGAGGCGACTTTATTCTGGAAAAACACAAAAGCCGAAGCAATAATCATGGGGGCCGCAACCCATGCCGCAATGCCTTGCAGCGCCGCCAACCAGCCGGGCGCGTGGAACGTGCGGCTTTCGAGGTCTTGCACCACCTCTGCCGACAAAATGCCCTGTTCCTGCAAACGTAGTAATGCGCTCATGCGTTTTTTCCTTGCGCTGGCGTGGATGCGCTGCGATGCAGCCGTTTCAGCCACACCGCCAATGCGCCCGTGGTGAGGATGAGATACAGGGCGAGAAGGATGAGAGACAGGGCAGCATCATTCTTAAGGCTAAAGATCGTTACCTCTACAAACAACCAATGCCCCAGCCCCGTCGTCGTCACGATGATGAGCGCGAATCCGGCAATCGCCAGCATGGCGAGATCGAAGCGAATCTGGCGGTAAAACCACAGCATCACAGCGGCGAGGGCGAAAAAGCCAAACGACAGAAGCGCGTAGTCCGCATCATCCCATGCCACGCACCCGGCAAAGGTCAATGGCCAGATCAGGGCAAGGGCCGTGATGCGGTGCAGGTGGCGGGAAGGACGCAGCAGCAGGCGTGCGCTCCATAATTCCAGCGCGGCCAGCAGCACCAGATTAAAACCGGCCACAATGAACAGGGACAGCTCGTTAGTGTTGTAGTACCAAAGGATGAAGCCAAAGTTTTGGTTCAGCATGCGGATCAGGGCCATGTTGGCGACCACGAGCCACAACAGCCAGCTTGCCGACGAACGCGCCAGCAGCACGAGGGGTGTGATCAGCAGCGCCCAGGCGGCGAAAAGCTCCCAGATATCCGCGCCGGTCTGGTAAGTCTGTCCGATCAAGGCCAGGAGCGCCCCGGTGCACAGGGACGCCCCGAACAAGGCCGCCCGCCAGCCGGTGGCAAAGGGTCGACTGAAACCCGCCGCCGCGACCGCCACCACCACGCCCGCCAGCGCCAGGCCGATCTTGGCGAAGCGGGGCAAATCCGCCCAGTTGTAGGCGAAGAAGAAAATGACCGCGCTGGCCAGCAGCAGCGTGCCCGCGTAGGCGCACACCCGGCTGCCCATCTCCAGCCACGCCGCCCGCGCCGGGCGCAGCGCATCCAGCCGCGCCGCGTCCTTCACCTGCCCGGCATGGAGCAGACCACTTTCAGCCAGGGCAAAAATCTGCCCGATCTGGGAAATGTTCCACGACATCAGCGGCGACTCACCACGCTGCCGGCGCGGTCTGCACCGGGGGCGGGGGCGGCGGCGGGATGAGGCCACCGCTGGCGACCCAGGTCACCCCGGCGGCGATCGCCACCGCGACGATGAACGCCCGCCAGCCACCGCCACGGGCGGGGAGCGCGACCGGATCATCGACTTCCTTCTTCCCGGTAATCATCGGCAGGAGCAGGTTGTTTTTCTTGACCACGGCGTAGAACACGATCGAGGCCACATGGAGCGACACCAGCCCGATGATCAGCCAGATGTTCTGTTTGTGCAGACCGGTAAACAGGTCGCTGGTGTCCTGGCTCACCAGATCTTTCAAGGGGCCGGTAAATGAGATGCTGTCGTCCGTGATCAAGCCGCTGCCGAGCTGAAAAATCATCAGCGCCAGCAGCCCCAGCACGGAGAATGCCCCCAGCGGGTTATGCCCCATGCCGTGCCACTGGCCGCGCAGATAGGCCAGTATCCGCTTCGGGCCGGGGATGAACTGGAGAAAGCGGGCGTAGGTCGAGCCGATGAAGCCCCACACCAGGCGGAAGCTGACCAGGCCGACCAGCGCGACGCCGATCTTGCCATGACAGTCGATCAGGTTGCCGCCCTCGAAGCCGGTGACGAAAGCCGCGATGGTGAGCAGCACCAGAGTCCAGTGGAAAAGGCGGGTAGGGAAATCCCAGACTTTTACGCTTTGTGTCAGGCTCATGATTTTTTCCTGTCAGAGTGTTGTTGTCCGTTGTGAGCGGGCGCTGAGAAATTCCCGCAGATAGTGGCCGGTATGCGATTGCGCCTGCGCCATCACCTGCTCGGGCGTCCCGACGCTCACCACCCGGCCACCGTTGTCGCCGCCGTCGGGGCCGAGGTCGATCAGCCAGTCGGCCTCGGCGATCACGTCGAGATCGTGCTCGATGACCAGCAAGGTATGGCCCGCGACCGTCAGGCGGTGAAATGCCCCGAGCAATTTGTCGACATCGGCCATGTGCAGACCAACTGTCGGCTCGTCGAGTACATAGAGGGTATGGCGATCTGGCGGCAGTGGCAAGCCATCATTATCCGCCGCATCGCCGGGGCGGGGTTTGACCCGCGCCAGCTCCGTCACCAGCTTGATGCGCTGCGCTTCGCCGCCGGAGAGGGTGGGGCTGGCCTGACCGAGGGTGAGGTAGCCCAGACCGACCTCCTGCAACAGGCGCAAGGGGTGGGCAATCGCGGGGTGGGCGGCGAAGAATTCCACCGCTTCATCCACTTCCATCGCCAACACTTCGGCCACGTTTTTGCCGCGCCAGTGCACGCGCAGGGTTTCGGGGTTGAAGCGCGCACCGCCGCAGGCTTCGCACGGGGTCTTCACGTCGGGGAGAAAACTCATCTCCACCCTGGTCTGGCCCGCGCCTTCACACACCGGGCAGCGCCCCGCGCCGGTATTGAAGGAAAAGCGCGAGGCGTTCCAGCCGTGGCTGCGGGCGTCGAAGGTGTCGGCAAAGAGTTTGCGGATCGCGTCCCAGAAACCGACATAGGTCGCCGGGCAGGAGCGCGGGGTTTTGCCGATCGGGCTTTGGTCGACTTCGAGCACCCGGCCAATCCGTTGCCAGCCGTCGAGCAGTTGGCAGCCACGGGCCACATGCTCGTGGCCGGGCGCGGTCTCCCCGCGTCGGCTGGCGCGGGCGACATCCGGGTCGCCGAGAAAGGCGCGCAGGTTGGCATGAATCACGTCGCGGGCCAGGGTCGATTTGCCCGAGCCGGAGACGCCGGTGACTACGGTGAGGCGCGCCAGCGGCACCCGCACGGTGACGTTTTGCAGGTTGTGCAGGTTCGCGCCATAGACTTTGAGCGCGGGGTGAGCGGCGCTGACCGCCCGCCGTGGCGCACGCGGATGGGGCAGCGGCTCACGCAGGCTGGCGCCGGTCGCCGAACGCGGCGCGGCCAGCACCGCGGCGAGCTTGCCTTCCGCCACCACTTCGCCGCCACGGATGCCCGCGCCGGGGCCAAGGTCGATGATGTGGTCGGCGCGGCGGATGGTCTCTTCATCGTGCTCGACCACCACCAGGGTGTTACCGCGATCACGCAGCGCGCTCAAGGTATCGAGCAGCAGGCGGTTGTCACGCGGATGAAGACCGATGGTCGGCTCGTCGAGCACATAGCACACCCCGCGCAGGTTGGAGCCAAGCTGGGCGGCAAGGCGGATGCGTTGGGCTTCGCCGCCAGAGAGGGTCGGCGCGGCGCGGTCAAGCGCCAGATAGGCAAGGCCGACGTGCTGGAGGAAGTCGAGCCGCCCGCAGATTTCGTTGATCAGGTCGCGGGCAATGTCGCTTTCGCGTGCGTCGAGCCGCAGCGCGGCGAAGAATTCCGCCGCCCCCGCCACCGACAGGGTGGCGAGTTCGGGCAGGGTCTGGCCGCGAAAACGCACCGCCCTCGCCACCGGATTCAGCCGCGCCCCGGCGCAGGCGGGGCAGGCTTCGCCCTCATGCACCAGCGCTTCGACCTTGCCCAGATCGAGCTGTTCGGGGTCGTCGATGCGCGCGACCGTTCTCAGCCCGGTACCGTAGCACTGCGGGCACCAGCCCTGTTTGGCGTTGTAGGAAAAGAGGCGGGGGTCGGGCTCGGGGAAACTGGCGCCACATTGCGGACAGGCGCGCAACACCGACAAAGTCACCGGGGTAGCCCCCGCCGTGCCCAGGGCCAGCACCTTGAGCACGCCCTTGCCGTGTTCGAGCGCGTCGCGCACGAAGGCCCGCACCGTGTCCTCATGCGCGGGACGCACCACCACCATGCCGACCGGCAGCTCGATGGTGTGTTCCTGATAGCGGTCGAGGCGCGGCCATTTGGTGGTCGGCAGGTATCGGGCATCGACCCGCAGTTGCTCGAAGCCTTTGGCCTTCGCCCATTTGGCGAGCTCGTTGTACAGCCCTTTGCGCTGCACCACCAGCGGGGCGAGGATTTCGATCGAGACCTCGCGGTAATCGCGCATGATCTGCGCCACGATGGCCTCGAAACTCTGCGGCGTCACCGCTACCTGACAAGCCGGGCAATACTGGGTGCCGAGCTTGACGTAGAGCAGGCGCAGGAAGGGGTGGATTTCGGTCAGCGTCGCCACCGTGCTCTTGTAGCCGCCACGGCTGGTGCGCTGCTCTATCGCCACCGTCGGCGGAATGCCGGCGAGGTGGTCGACGTCGGGGCGGCGCGCCGGCTGGACGAACTGGCGCGCATAGGCGTTGAGGGATTCGAGATAGCGGCGCTGGCCTTCGCCGAAAATGATGTCGAAGGCCAGGGTCGATTTGCCCGAGCCGGAGAGGCCGGTAATCACCGAGAACTGTTCACGCGGAATTTTGACGCTGACGTTTTTCAGGTTGTGTTCGCGGGCGTGGAAGACTTCGATCATCGGCGCTTTTTCCACCCGATACTGGGCGGGCGCTTCGGCGACTTTCAGCGCGGTGTGGGCGGTGTGGGCGGTGTGGGCGAGCGATGCGCGGTAGTCACGCAGGGCGGCGGCGATGTGGGACGTCGGATGAGCGGTGAGCGCTGTGGGCGTGCCTTCCGCCACCAGCTCGCCACCGCCCTCGCCGCCTTCGGGGCCGAGGTCGATCACCCAGTCGGCGGCGGCGATCACATCGAGATTGTGTTCGATGACGATCAGCGAGTGCCCGGCCTGGATGAGCTTGTCGAAGGCGCGCAGCAGGGTGGCAACGTCTTCAAAATGGAGGCCGGTGGTCGGCTCGTCGAACAGGAACAGCAGACCTTTCGTTTTCTCCTCTCCCACCAGTGGTGGAGAGGGCGTTTTGGCTTTCCCCGGTTTTACCGCCATCGCCTCCGCCAGATGACCGGCGAGCTTGAGGCGCTGCGCTTCGCCGCCGGAGAGGGTCGGCACCGGCTGGCCGAGGCGCAGATAGTCGAGACCAACGTCGGCCAGGGGCGCAAGCGCGAGCAGCACCTTGGGTTGGTCGGCAAAAAAGCCCAGCGCCTCGCGTACCGTCAGATCCAGCACGTCGGCCACTGATTTGTCCCGCCAGCGCAGTTCGAGCACTTCGGCACGATAGCGTCTGCCGTCACAATCCGGGCAGCGCAGCCAGACATCGGAGAGGAACTGCATCTCGACGTGCTCGAAGCCCGAGCCGTTGCAGGTCGGGCAGCGTCCGTGGCCGGAATTGAAGCTGAAGGTGGCGGGGCTGTAACCGCGCCGCGCCGCCTCGGGCAGGGCGGCGAAAAGCTGGCGGATCGCGTCCCACGCCCCGACATAGCTCACCGGATTGGAGCGCGAGCTTTTGCCGATCGGGCTTTGGTCGACCATCACCACCCCGCGCAGGTTTTCAAGCCCTTCAAGGCGCTGGTAAGCGCCGGGGGCCTGCTCCACGCGCTGGCCGAAGTGGCGGGCGAGCGCGGGATAGAGCACGTCTTCAATCAGGGTGGACTTGCCCGAACCCGACACCCCGGTGAGGCACACCAGCCTGTGCAGGGGAAAACCGACGCTGAGGGCACGCAGATTATGTTCGCTCGCGCCGCTCAGGCTCAGGCGCGGGGTGTGGTCGTCGACCTCACGCAACACCCTGAGCCCTTCGATTTTTTTGCGCCCCGCCAGCCACGGGCCGGTAATCGAATGGGGATCGGCGGCGATCTGCGCCGGGGTGCCGCGGGCGACGATATTGCCGCCATGCTCGCCCGCGCCGGGGCCGATTTCGAGCAGCTCATCGGCGGCCAGCATCACCTGGGGATCGTGTTCCACCACCACCAGGGTATTGCCCGCGTCGCGCAAACGGCTCATCACCCCGAGAATGCGGCCAATATCGCGCGGGTGGAGACCGATCGAGGGTTCGTCGAGCACAAACAGGGTGTTGACCAGCGAAGTGCCGAGCGCGGTGGTGAGGTTGACGCGCTGCACTTCGCCGCCGGAGAGGGTGCGCGACTGGCGGTCGAGGGTCAAATAGCCCAGGCCGACATCGGCGAGGTAATCGAGGCGGGCGCGGATTTCGCCCACAATCAGGGCGCCGGCTTCGTCGGCGAGTTCGGGCAAGGCCAGAGTAGCGATGAGGGCGCGAATCTTGTCGACCGGCAGCGCCATCAGCGCGTTGATCGCCAGCCCCTGGCCCCCGTCGCCCCCAAATGGCAGGCGCCATAACAGCGCCTGGGGTTTGAGCCGCGCCCCGTGGCAGGCCGGGCATTCGGTGTAGCTGCGGTAGCGCGACAACAAGACGCGGATGTGCATCTTGTAGGCCTTGCTCTCCAGCCAGTCGAAAAAGTGGCGCACGCCATACCAGCGCCGTGGCCACGACGACTTCCAGCTTTTCCACTGCTCATCACCTTCGAGCACCCAACGCCGGTGTTCGGGCGGCAGATCGCGGAACGGGATGTCGGTGGCGACGCCGTATTTCGGCGCCATCCGCATCATGTCGTCCTGACATTCGCGGAAGCTCGGCGTCTGCCAGGGCTTGACCGCGCCACCGGCGAGCGTCTTCGCTTCATCCGGCACCAC
Source organism: Betaproteobacteria bacterium (assembly GCA_025997045.1). GTDB lineage: Bacteria > Pseudomonadota > Gammaproteobacteria > Burkholderiales > Rhodocyclaceae > WRNU01. The sequence goes on along the minus strand of BNUB01000010.1, from coordinate 17,119 downwards.
CAGGGCAAAATCCACCCCGATCACGCGACCAAACCCCCGGCAGGTCTCGCACGCCCCCAGCGCGGAGTTGAACGAGAACAGGCCCGGCTGCGGGTCGGAATACGCAATATCGCAGTCGGCGCAATGCAGCGCGGTGGAATAGCGCCACACCGCCTCATCGCCTTCGACCCCCGCGCCGCTGGCGTAGACATTGATGCGCCCGTGCCCGCGTTGCAGCGCGGCCTCGACCGCTTCGGCGAGGCGGGCCGGTTCTGCGGCGGAGAGGCGAAAACGATCTTGCACCACCTGGAGCACGTCGCCATCCGTGCCTTCATCGCGGGTGTGGATGCGGGTGTAGGCCTGCGCGGCCAGCAGTTGGGTCACTTCCCCGGCGGTAAAACTTTTGGGCACCGCGAGCGGAAAGCAGATCATCAGGCGCGGGTCGGCGGCGGCTTCGGCGCGGCGGCGCAAATCGGCAATGATGGACGCCGGGGTGTCGCGGCGCACGGGCTGGCCGCAGCATTCGCAGTAAAGACGTGCGCCACGGGCGTAGAGGAGCTTGAAGTGGTCGGCAAGCTCGGTCATGGTGCCGACGGTGGAGCGCGAGGTGCGCACCTGGGCCGTCTGGTCGATGGCGATGGCCGGGGGCACGCCTTCGATACGGTCGACGTGCGGTTTGTCCATGCGGTCGAGAAACTGGCGCGCATAGGGCGAGAAGGTCTCGACATAGCGGCGCTGGCCTTCGGCGTAGAGCGTGTCGAACACCAGCGAGGACTTGCCCGAACCCGATACCCCGGTCACGACGATCAGGCGGTTCAAGGGCAGATCCAGCGACAGATCGCGCAAATTATTCTGACGTGCGCCGCGAATGCGGATCACACCGGTAGCTTCGGACATGGTTGGGAGGTCACGCGCACGGTAAGCTGCGTATTGTAGGCCGTCACCTGGCGCTTTAAGCGCAGATATCGTCGGAAATGCACACTGAAAACCATCTATCTATTTGTTAGATAACAGAATAAGATGAAGGATTGATCAGATCTCACATCCGCACATCCGGGGTTCCGGAGTATTTTGCATAGCGCATAAAAGATGAGTCCATTCTGGAACAAGGTACTCCAACGCATTGTCGGCCCGACCGAGCTGACGCCCGAGCAATGCTGGCAACTGGTGATGCCGTTCGGGCGCTCGCCCTATTCCCACCGCTACGCGGCCTCGGTCATCATCGCCCGCGTCCAGTTCATCTCCTTCATTTTCGCCATCCTCGTCCCGCTGTGGGCCATCGTTGACCTGCTGGTGTTCGAGCTGCATACCGCGCTATGGCTGTTGGCGATGCGGATGAGCGCGGCCATCGGCTTCGCCTGCCTCGCCCTGCCACGGGAAATGTCACTGGATCATCCCTATCGCCAGGCACTGATCATGCTGGTGACGCTGATGCTGATACCGTCGGCTTTTTACCTTGCTTCCCTGATGGTGTTGCACCCGGAGACCACGGTGGGCTTCGAGGCGGTGATGATCCGCTTCTATGCCTTCATGCCCATCATCGTGCTTGGCGGACTGGCGATTTTCCCGCTCACCATCCTCGAAATCGTGCTGCTGTCCCTGCCGATGCTGGGCGCGGCGCTGATCGGGCTGATGTTGAAGGGCATGTCACTGCCGTTTGAAGAACACGTGATCGCCTTGTGGTGCATGCTGATGATGACGGGGGTGTCGATCTTCTCCGGCATGAGCCAGTCGCTCTACATGGAGACGCTGGTGCGCCGGGTCATGACCGATCCGCTGACGGGAACCTTCTCCCGTCGTTCCGGCAGCGAGACGCTCGAACTGATCTTCAATCTGTCAAAAACCACCAAACAATCGCTGGCGCTGGCTTTCTTCGATCTCGATCACTTCAAGCGCATCAACGACACCTTCGGCCATGAAGCGGGAGACAAGACCCTGCAACAGGCGGTGACGCACCTGCGCGCCGCGCTGCGTCAGGGCGATACGCTCGTGCGCTGGGGCGGTGAGGAATTCGTCGTCATTCTTCCCAACATGGCGGCAAACCAACTGCAAGGTTTTATCGCACGGCTGACGGATCATGGCCTGGGCGAGACCCCGGACGGTCACAAGCTGACGGTCTCGGTCGGCATCGCCGAGCGCATCGCCGACAAGATCAATAACTGGCAGACCCTGATCGAAGTCGCCGACCGGCGCATGTATCAGGCCAAGCACCAGGGCCGTCACCGCGCGGTGCTCCCCGGCGATGTGGTGATCATGCTGGCCGAAGACCCGAAGCCCCAAAGCCCGGATGAAAGCTGAGCGAAGCCTGAAAAAAACGGGAACCAGGTCGTCACAGACCCGGTTCCCGTTTTTCCTGCTACAGGCTTGAAGCCTTACTTCATCCGGCTGCGATACTCGTCGGTGCGGGTGTCGATCTCGATTTTGTCACCGATCTCAACGAACGCCGGTACCGGCAGCTCGAACCCGGTAGCGAGACGGGCCGGTTTCATCACCTTGCCGGAGGTGTCGCCCTTGACCGCAGGCTCGGTGTAGATGACTTCACGCACCACCGAATTCGGCAGGTCGACCGAGATCGCCTTGCCGTTGTAGAACACCACCTCACACGTCAGCCCGTCTTCAAGATACTTGAGCGCGTCGGTCATGTTCTCGGATTCAACCTCGTACTGGTTGTACTCGGCGTCCATGAACACATACATCGGGTCGGCGAAGTAGGAATAAGTCACTTCCTTGTGATCGAGCACGACCAGCTCAAACTTGTCATCGGCCTTGTACACCGCCTCGGCGGGGGTGCCGGTGAGCAGATTCTTGAACTTCATCTTCACCACGGCGGCGTTACGGCCGGATTTGTTGTATTCGGCCTTCTGCACCACCAGCGGGTCGTTGCCGACCATGATGACATTCCCGGAACGCAATTCCTGTGCGGTTTTCATTCTCTGCCTCGTTCGGACGCCAAGCGTCGCCCATGTTTCAAAAAAACTAAAAGGGCAGAATTCTAACCTGAAATCCTCTTTGATGCGCAAAACCTGTCCAGATTGTGCACAAGATCGTCCCCGGCGGCGAGACGCTCGCACCATGCCTGGGCGTGGAGGGTGAGCGCGGGCAAGACAGGCGCGAACTGCTGCCACGCGGCGGCCAGCCCCCCGTGTACCTCATCATTCCAGCCATGGCAGAAATTTTTCAGCGCCGTCGCCGACCCCGCATCCAGCCCCTGGGTGTAACGGGCGAGAAAAGCGTCCAGCTTTTTGTGATGCGCGCCGTCGTCCTGGGGATAGATTTGCCACACCACGGGCCGCGCCGCCCATTGGGCACGCACGAAAGAGTCCTCCCCCCGCACCAGATTGAGGTCGCAGCGCCACAACAGCTCGTCGTAGGCGTCCTGAACGGAAAAAGGCAGCACGGCAAGCTGCAATGCGCCACGCCCGGGTTGGCTTCCCGCCGCCAGTGAGGCGCCGAAAAAAGCGCCCACCTCAGCCAGTATCCGCCCCTCCGGCACCAGCAACAGGGTCGGCTGCGGACCCTGACTCCAGCACTGCAACAGCTCGCCGAGCGCGCGATGGCCGTAAGCAAACAGTGACACCCAGCGCGCCGCCGCGCCGGGGTCTCTGATCCCTCTGGCGCGCAGCCACTCCGCTCGCGGCACGCGCAGCGCCTGCGCCCTGCGCTCGAACAGCCCGTGTTCACGAATCAAACCCCCGGTTCCGGGGCCAAAACCGGGAAAGAAAAAATACTTGCGCAGTGCCCGCCCCGGCTGGGGGGAAGCCAGCCCGTGACAGCCCCGCACCCAGTCCTCGGCGGAGAGATATTCGAGATTGATCCATACCGGCGCGTTTGCCCGCGCCGCCATCGCCTCGATCTGTGCCTCGGGCAGATCGCAGGCAAAGGCCTCGATCACCACCTCCCCCACCTCCGCCGGGGCAAAAGCCTGCGTCCACCGCCGCAGCTCCACCCCGTCGAGGTACGCCCCATCGTGTCTCGCCTGCGGACACAGTCGGCTCAGCGCCGTCCAGTCATCGACCCAGATCCTCACCCCGAGCCCGAATCTGGCCGCCAACTCCCGCGCCAGACGCCAGCACACGCCGATATCGCCGTAGTTATCGACCACGCGGCAAAAAATCTCCCACGTCGGCTTCATCCTGTGCACAACCCACTGGATGAAAGCGGGACAGCTTGTGGGTAAACCGCCGCCGCCTCACTGCGGCAAAAACGATGAACATTCAGCGCACAAGCGCAGCCTGCGTGTTTCAACACCTTTCCCCGCGCCTGAAACCGCGTCAAACCGGGCGTTTCCGGACTTATCCACAACATCTCCGCTCCCTTATTAGTCTTTGTACCTTTAATTTTTTAAAAACTTGTAAACAACTAACAACCTTCGAGCCGGGCCAGGTCTGCGGCTTCCAGCCAGCGCCACTGACCCGGCGGCAGCGCCGGATCCAGCTCCAGCCCGCCGATACGGCTGCGGTGCAGCGCCTCTACCCGGTTGCTGGCGGCAGCGATCATGCGCTTCACCTGATGGTATTTTCCCCCGCACAGGGTCAGGTGCAGGCACTGCGGCGCAGGCAGGGCGCAGGCCTGGGCCACGACGGGCACAGGGTCGTCATGGAGCACCACCCCGGCGAGCAGTTGGGCGATCAGGCGTTCGTCAGCGGGGTGTTTGAGCGTGGCTTCATAGACCTTGGGAATGTTCTTCCTGCCCGAACTCCAGCGGTGGATGAACTGGCCATCGTCGGAGAACAACAACAGGCCGGTGGTATCCTGATCGAGGCGGCCAACACATTGCACCCCGCGCGCCAGGAGTTGGGCGGGCAGCAGGCTGAACACCGAAGGATGAAAAACCGGCTTGGCCGAGCACTCGTAACCGGCTGGTTTGTGCAGCATCAGGTAAGCGCGGGCGCGGAATTGCCAGAGCTCGCCATCGAGGGAAAATTCCAGTCCCGGCGTGCCGTCGGTGCTGCCGGGGTCAAACCCGGCGGCGGGGTCATCACAAATTTCGCCATTTACGCTGAGGCGCCCGGCGCGAATCAGCGCCCGGCAGTCCTTGCGACTGCCGAAGCCCTGGGAATGAAGAATCCGTTCGATTTGCATGGATAAATGCTCGTGCCTGATGTCAGGGTGAGAGAGGGAAGGTACACTGTGCGCCTTTCCGCCAACGGAGTCGGCGCGTGGAGTTTGAACATCTGCTGGAAGTCAATGAAGCGGCCGCGCCGGTGCTCGATCGTGACATGCTGTGGTTCGGGCTGCTGTGCCGGGCCGAGGATGCGCGGCCATTCTTGCCCGGACTCGACAGTTGCCGGATTATCGCGCGCACTGAGGGCGAGCTGGTGCGCGAACTCCATTTTGGCGCGGCGCTCATCCGCGACCGGGTGATTCTGGGCGCGCCCGACTGGATACGTTTCGAGTCCGAAGCAAGCTCCGCCCACGCGGGCGGCAGTCTGACGATCAGCATCGAAGAGCAGGGCAGCGTGCTGCTGCTGCGCTTTCACTACCAGACCAGTCTGGGCGATGCGAGTCGGGAGGAAGCCGCCTGTGCCGATTTTGTCCGTTCCGCCTACTGCCAGTCCGATTTTGACACCCTGAACGTCATTCGCGCACTGGTGACGGCGAAACCTGTCCATTGAAGGATCTTTATGTGGTTTAGAAATCTGCAGTTTTACCGCCTGCCCGCCCCCTGGCAGTTGAGCGCCGACGAGCTCGAAGCCCTGCTGGCCAAACATCCGTTCCAGCACTGCGGCAGCCAGAACATGGAGTCGCGCGGCTGGGTGTCGCCGTTGGGCAACGACATCCTCGCCCACACGGTGGGGGGCCAGTGGCTGATCGCGCTCGGCATCGAGACGCGCCTGCTGCCCACTGCGGTCGTCAAACAGGAAGCCGATGAGCGGGCGATCCTGCTCGAAGAGCAGCAAGGCTACCGTCCGGGGCGCAAGCAGATGAAAGACCTGCGCGAACAGATCACGCAGGAATTGTTGCCACGCGCCTTCACCCGCCGCCGTCGCACCTTGGCCTGGATCGATCCGGTAAACGGCTGGCTGGGCATAGATGCCGCCAGCCCGGCGCGGGCGGAAGACGTGCTGGAACACCTGCGCAAAACCCTGGACCATTTTCCGCTCGCGCTGGTGCACGTCCAGCGCTCACCCGCTGCCGTCATGGCGGACTGGCTGGCAGAAGGCGCGGCCCCGGCAGGTTTTACCCTCGATCAGGATTGCGAGCTGCGCTCGGTCAACGAAGACCGCGCCGCCGTGCGTTACGTGCATCACCCGCTCGAAGGCGAAAAACTCACCGCCGAAGTTCGCGGCCATCTCGAAGCGGGCAAACTCCCGACCCGTCTGGCGCTTACTTTCGACGACCGCCTGAGCTTCATCCTCACCGACAAGCTCGAACTCAAACGTCTGGATTTCCTCGATGTCATCCATGACCAGATCGACGGCAACGATGACGATGCGGAAGCCCTGTTCAACGCCGAGTTCGCCCTGATGGCAGGGGAACTCGCCCGTTTGCTGCCAGCATTGCTCGATGTGTTGGGAGGCGAGCAGGAGCAGGGTCTGAGCACTGCCGCGCCGGGCGCGCCGGGTGATGCGCCATTCTGAGGACTTTTCCGCAAACTGCCCGCTCGATGGCGGGCAGATGAATATTTTTCGCGTCCCAATCGAATAGTTCCTGTTTAGTTATCAAACACTATTTGCCAATAAAAGCATTGCAGAATAAGATTATCATCTTCGGCGGCAAATGAATTCAGCATACCAACCTTTGTTTTTATTGTATCATCGCTATTTTTCAAACCGGCAGCTTTGTTGAGTTGCGCTTGTGGTGATTGGATTGTTGACCAAACATAATAGCCACCAAAATCACCTCCACCGATAAGGCGCGTGATATTGATTTTCTTTACTGGCAGTCCAAATACACGAAAATCATCACTGGGGATGATCTCACCGACGAAATTCAAATCGTCACCAAATGTATTTTGGGGAACATTAGTGTTTTTAAGACTCATGATTTCGAAGTATTGTTCAGAAACGGGGATAGAGAAATTATCTCTATCCTTCGATGTTTCTCCTTTCAACAAGGTACGAATTTCTGGCGTATTGGGTAAAGAAGTTCTACATTCCAGCGCGCTTTGCAGGCTTGGGGCAATTTTCTGCCATTCTTCCGCAGTCAGTTCTGCCCATGCGGTAGGGGTATCCGGCCCATGCTCAAATTTAGACGCATATTTTGCCACATAGACATTGTTTTGCTTGCTTTCCTGTGTCTGGTTTTCTGCGGCGGGTGGGGTATTTTCTTTCGATGAATTATCGGGTTTCGGCCCGTCATCAACGTCACACCCTGCCAGAACGGTAGCAAAGGCAAGGCACAACAGCAGTTTGGGTTTGGTGAACATGGGGGCGGTTCCTGTGGGTGAGGGACGAACAGATGGGAAAACGATGCCAGTGATGCTGCGGAAAAGTGGGCGGGACACTATTATCGTTCAAATAGTGGCCCGCCACGTTTTTAAAGTTTAGTCATTGATGTTCTTTGCTTTTACAGAAGAAGCACCGGTTGCGTTACCATTGACTATGGCCTCAAGGTAGGCACTCCAACCGTTTGCTCTAGCTAGGCCAGTGATACCACCCGCCACGAGTTTAAGCAGGGGGTGTGACGTATCAGCAATTGATATATTCAGTGTGGATATTTCGCCACCGCCATTCTGGAATCTTGAAACACTCCAGCTTAGAATATCGCTAATGTCATGAACCAGATAATCGCCAGTGGCGAATGTATAATATACAAATTTTCGTTTGTTAGGATCAAATGCAATTCCCTGTGTTATATCTGCAATTACATGTTCCTCAACGAGGTTCAAATTCTCACGCTGGGCTATTTTTATAAGCATATTTTTTCTTTTTTCATTCATGCGCTTCAAAATTTTAGACGAAAAAATCGAAATTGCCCATAAAAATATCGACACAAGGAAAAAAATAGTCGTGGGAAAATTGTCGTTAGACATGTTAAATAATGTGATAAGTGAAGCAATAACAGCAAAAAATCCAAAGGAATATTTTGCTAAGAGCAATATCGTAGCGAACATGAGTGTGACTCCTATTGGTGATGGACGAACGGAAAGGACAAACGCAAACAGCCGCCGTCAAAATTGAGGGCAGCAAGTGCAGTGAAAAACGGGAAAAGCGAGCTTAGGCTAGAACGCCAGCGGCATGCAGGTTTGCAGGTTTGCAGGTTTGCAGGTTTGCAGGTTTGCAGGTTTGCAGGTTTGCAGGTTTGCAGGTTTGCAGGTTTGCAGGTTTGCAGGGGAGTATACCATATTCATGATATGAAGTCTATTAAAATCAACGAGTTGTTTTGAACTTTCACGGTGTTTCGGTCGCTCCGATTGCGGAAACTGCCCCGCCCCACCCGACGCCGACATGCTGCTACGTCGACGCTGCAAACCCGCTGATTTACCCCCTCTGGATGCATGAATGTGCGTAGTAGAAATGATAAATACCTGTTGTGTCAAGTGTCCATCATCTGAAAATTTTTGCTGAGCGGCAAGGCCGTCTTGTCGATCACGCGCTGCAACACAAAGCTGGTGTGTACGCCCGCTACCCCGCTGATGCGGGTAATGCGCTGGAGCAGCAGCTCGCGGTAGGCATCCATGTCACTGATCACCACTTTCAACTGGTAATCGGCGGCCTGACCGGTGATCAGCAGGCATTCGAGCACCGCGTCGATCTTTGCCACTTCGGCCTCGAAGTGGGCGAAGCGTTCGGGGGTGTGGCGGTCCATCGAAATGTGGAGCAAGGCCATCAGCGACAGCCCAAGCGGGCGCGGGTCGAGCAGGGCGCGGTAGCCGGTGATCAGGCCCGACTCTTCCAGCGTGCGCACCCGGCGCAAGCAGGCCGAAGGCGACAGGCTCACCCGGTCGGCCAGATCCTGATTGCTGATTCTGCCTTCGCGCTGGAGCAGCTCCAGGATTTGTTGATCGTAGCGGTCGAAACGCATGATTATGTTGCTCAGAACCCTATAGACGAAATAATCGTGCACTTCCCGTTATAAAACAACAAAAATCGCAATCATCTGGCCTGAATGGCCGCGTAATATGGCGTCCATTGATCGTGTTATCAAGGAAGTCATGATGTTGTCCGACCCCGCACAAAAATATCGCCCCTTCGCCCCCGTTGCCCTCGCCGACCGCCAGTGGCCCGGCAAGCTCATCACCCGCGCCCCGACGTGGATGAGCACCGATTTGCGCGATGGCAATCAGGCCCTGTTCGAGCCGATGGACGTGGAGCGCAAGATGCGGCTGTTCCGCACCCTGTGCGCGATCGGGTTCAAGGAGATCGAGGTCGGCTTTCCCGCCGCGTCGCAGACCGAGTTTGACTTCATCCGCCAACTGATCGAAGGCGGGCAGATTCCGCCCGATGTCACCATCGAAGTGTGCACCCAGGCGCGCGCGGAGATCATCACCCGCACCATGGAATCCCTGCGCGGGGCGCGGCGCGTGATCGTCCACGTCTATAACGCCACCTCGCCCACCTTCCGTGAAGTGGTGTTCGGCATGAAACAGGCGGAGATCATCGGCCTTGCGACCGCGGCGGTGAAGCTCATCCTCGAGCTCGCGCACACGACGCTGCCCGACACCGAGGTCGTGCTCGAATACAGCCCGGAGACTTTCTCCGCGACCGAACTCGAATTTGCCCGCGAGGTGTGCGACGCGGTGACGGCGACCTGGGGCGCCACCCCGGCCAACAAGGTCATCCTCAATCTCCCCGCCACGGTGGAGCACGCCACCCCCAATGTTTATGCTGACCAGATTGAGTGGATGCACCGCAACCTCGCCCGCCGCGACAGCGTGGTGATTTCGCTCCATCCCCATAACGACCGCGGCACCGGCGTAGCTGCCGCCGAACTGGGGCTGCTCGCCGGGGCGGAGCGCATCGAGGGCTGTCTGTTCGGCAATGGCGAGCGCACCGGCAACGTCGACCTCGTCACCCTCGCGCTCAACCTCTACACCCAGGGCATCTCCCCGCAGCTCGATTTTTCCGATATCAACGCGATTACGCGCACCTTCGAGCAATGCACCGGCATGCCCGTACACCCGCGCCACCCCTACGCCGGGGATCTCGTTTTCACCGCTTTCTCCGGCTCGCATCAGGACGCCATCCGCAAAGGCTTTGCCGCCCACCAGAGCGATGCGCCGTGGGCCTTGCCCTATTTGCCGATCGACCCTGCCGACATCGGGCGCAATTACGATTCCGTCATCCGGGTCAACAGCCAGTCGGGCAAGGGCGGGGTGGCGTGGTTGCTCGAGAGCGCGCATGGCATCGCCGTGCCGCGCCGTTTATTGGTCGAATTTTCGCGTGAAGTGCAAAAAACGACCGAAGCTGGCGGCGAGATGAGTGCTGACGCGATCTGGCAACTTTTCTCCCGCGCCTATCTGGAAAACGAGACCCCGGTGCGCTACCTCGGCCATCACCTCTTTGAACACGGCCAGGCGCAGGGCATCCGCCTCGACCTCGCCATTGGCGACCAGCGCCACGAATTGCACGGCGAAGGCAACGGCCCGATCGACGCCGCCGTGCGCGCCTTGCACGGCGTCGGCATCAAGGTGCAGGTGCGCAGCTTTGAAGAACAATCCATCACCGCCCGCGAACACGGCGCCGCCGCCCGCGCCTGCGCCTTTCTCGAACTCGCTGACGAAGGTGGCGGCGGCGAACGCTATGGCGTAGGCATCGACGACAACATCGTGACGGCCTCGATTCGTGCGCTGGTGAGCGGGGTTAACCGGGTTCGACAAACATGAGCGGGGTTATCATGCCGCACCCCGGCACACATTCTCAGAGACATTGCGGGGAAACTTGGAGATGTCTGAAAACAGTACATGACGGGCGAGGGTAAGTGTTGTGTTCAAGGATGGTTTACCTTGCGATGTCTTGCTGGCAGACTAGGGTTTGACAATTCATTCAAGTCGACGCCGCTTGGCTCCAACGTTAGATCACCATGCGAACCCCATCATGCCAGCCAAGAAGAAAATCCCGGTTTCTGTCGCGCGGCTAACGGTTGGAGGCAAGTATCAATATCCTTGGCACTCCATTGAGAGAGGCGAAGCTGAGTTCACGCCTAGCTTTGCAACCTGCTACTTTGGCGGACACAAATTCACGCGAGTTCGGGGCGGCACATCACACGGCGGAAACTACGGCGGAAACTACGTCGGAGAGGACGGCGATTTTTATCGGATTACACAGCACAAGGATTGGTAGTGTACCAAAAACTACGCCTGACACTATCCAGTGTGTTTCAGCCGCTTATTGCCCGGCACTGAGGTAACGATACAAAAAAACCGCGCATCAGCACGGTTTTTTTGCTGTTTTCAGGCTGGGTTCAGTTTCGGGCGCGGAAATCATCGTGACAGGCCTTGCAGCTCTTGCCAAGGTCACCGTAAGCGGCCTTGACTGCGGCGACGTCACCGCTGTCGGCGGCTTTGACGAGGGCGTTGGCGGCGGTGGCGAAGTCGCCGGAGTGTTTCACGATCAGGGGCGTGTTGGTGAACAGTTCGGGCTTGACCGAGGTTTTCTGGTCGCCGATGGCGTTTTCGGTGCCGGGGCCAAAGAGCGCACCCATGCCGGAGTTGGCGACGCCGGCGATGGCATTGGCGGCGGCTTTCACCTGGGCGGCGTCGTAGGTGCCTTCGAGGTTGGCTTTGATCTTGCCGGAGTTCCAGGCGGCGAAGCTGTAGGCGGCTTTGCGGAACTTGATCTGGTCTTCGGGCTTGACTTGTGCACAGACGCTGGTGGCCAGACCCAGGGCGGCGATGCCGAGGACGATGCGTGTGGTGATTTTTTTCATGTGGGGACTCCTGTCATATGTGGTGGGGTGGTGGTCGCAAGTGGCCGCAGAAGGCGGCGCTGCGCGGGATGATCTGCCAGATCAGCTTGCGCTGATCGAACAAGACTGACAATGATAGGCGACTTGGGCCACAAGTCAAAAGTGGTGAACGTGCGGGATAGCGTAAAAAAAGGTGTCGAAGCCTGTTAAAGCTCACAGCGCAAGGGCCGTAGAACAGATATGATGAGGATGCAGCGGACGTTGGAGCGTCGTTTGCAGCGGGACCGAGGAAAATCAGGAGAGTGGTGAGAATTATGCGCCGTCTTGCGGATACGCCGATTTGGGTGCGCCTTACCGGGGCGATCTGGCTCATGCTGGTGATTGCGTGGGGCAGCATGATTGCGTGGGAAACCCGGGTCAATCGGGGCATTGTGACTGACCAGGCGCGTGATTTTGCCCGCACGGTCAATGAGATGACCATGGCCGGGCTGACCGGGATGATGATTACCGGCACGGTCGCCCAGCGTGACGTTTTTCTTGACCAGATCAAGGAGTTGTCGCTGGTCAACGACCTCAAGGTGATCCGGGGCGAGGCGGTGAGCAAGCTCTACGGGCCGGGCGGTGGCAACGTCACGCTCGACGCTGTTGAGCGCGCAGCGATGGCAAGCGGTCAACCTTATATGAAGGTGGAAAAGGACGCACAGTATGGTGAAAACCTGCGGGTGGTGATTCCTTCGCTGGCCTCGAAAAATTATCTGGGCAAGGATTGCACGATCTGTCACATGGTCGAGGAGAACGTGCCGCTGGGGGCGGTGAGCATGCACATCTCGCTGCAGCAGGTCAATCAGGCGGTGGATCGTTTCCGCGACGAGAGTGTGGTGTTTGCCATTTTTGCTTCCTTGCCGATGATCGGTTTTATCTTTTTCTTCATCCGTCGCTTTGTGACCCGGCCACTCGCGGTTCTGACTGCGGGGCTGTCGGAGATCGCCCGCGGTGGGGGCGATCTGACCCGGCGCCTGGAGGCCTCCAACAAGGATGAAATCGGCAACGCCGCCGCGACCTTCAACTCCATGTTGGGCGTGATCGCTGCGCTGGTGCGTCAGGTGGGGGCGTCGGCTTCCGCCGTGACCGGGCAGGCGAAGGCGCTGACCGAAGGGGCGGGCGTGGTGGCTGACGGTTCAAATCGCCAGACAAACAGCTCGGTGCAGGCGGCCGCGGCGGTGGAAGATCTCAATGGCAAAATTGCGTCGATCTTCGAGAGTACCGAGTCGGTGCGTCAGCGGGCGCAGGAGAGCCTGTCCCGTTCGCAGGAGGGACAAGTCAGCCTCACCCAGTTGATTGACGAGGTGGATCGCGTGCAGCAGGCGGTCAGGCGCATGGCGGAGTCGATGGGGGCGTTTGTGAACGCGACCCAGGAGATCAACAGCATGACCAAGGCGGTGCGCGATATCGCCGATCAGACCAACCTGCTGGCGCTCAATGCGGCGATTGAAGCGGCGCGGGCCGGCGAGCAGGGGCGTGGCTTCGCGGTGGTGGCTGATGAGGTGAGGAAGCTGGCGGAGAAATCGGCTCATTCTGCCGGTCAGATCGACGGGCTGACCCAGGAAATCGGCCATCAGTCGGCTGCGGTGCAGGAAACGATTACGCTGGGGCTGGCGTATCTCGAATCGAGCCGCAAGGCAGCGGACAAGGTGGCGGGCGTGCTGGACTCTGCCAACAAGCTGGTGCAGGAAGTCGGGAGCGGTCTCGACCAGATTGCGTCTACGACCAACGAGCAGCGCAGCACCAGCCAGGCGGTGACGACCAGCATTGATTCGATCGCCAACATGGCGCGCGAAAACAATGTGGCGATCGAGCGCACGGTGGATGCAGCGCGGGAAATGGAGAAATGCGCCACCGAACTGCAGGATTCGGTGGCGCATTTCAAGGTCTGAGCGGAGGGCAGGTTTGAAGCCAGCCCTTCTCATCCTCATCCCATGCACGTATTGGTTGCCGGGCGACCCGTCAATCCAGCTTGATCGGCACGAACAGCCTCGAGTCGCCACGCTGGATCAGGAGCGCGAATCTTTTCCCGGCGTGCTCGAGGTGTTGGCGGAAGTTGGCGACGGAGCCGACCGGTTGGTTGTTGAGCGCGAGGATGATGTCGCCGCGCTGGATGCCCGCTTTTGCCGCCACGCCGCTGACGGTTTCGACCACCAGCCCGGCGCCGACTTCCAGTTTTCTGGCCTCCTGGGCGCTCAGTTCGCGTGCCGCCAGACCGAGGGTGGCGAGCTTGCTGCTGCTGTTTTTGTCCGGCTGCGGGGTGGATTGGGCGCGGGTGTTGTCTTCCTGGTTCAACTCGTCGAGCACGGCGACGACTTCACGTTTTTTGCCTTCGCGCCAGATTTGCAGCTTCACCTTGTTGCCGGGGTGTTTGTTGCCGATGATGCGGGGCAGATCGACTGAATCATCCACGGTTTCGCCGTCGACGCTGAGCACCACATCGCCGACTTTCAGCCCGGCCTTGTCGGCGGCGCTGTCGGGTTCGACCTTGGACACCAGCGCGCCATGCGCATTGCTCAGGCCGAAAGAAGGCGCGAGTTCGGCACTCACACCCTGGATATAAATCCCCAGCCGACCGCGCTGCACCCGGCCATGTTGAACCAGTTGATCCTTGACCTGCATGGCGACATCAATCGGAATCGCAAAGGAGATCCCCATCGAACCGCCGGAGCGGGTGAAGATTTGCGAGTTGATGCCGATGACCCGGCCATCGAGATTGAACAGTGGCCCGCCGGAATTGCCGGGATTGATGGCAACGTCGGTCTGGAGGAAGGGCACATAGTTCTCGTCGGGCAGACGCCGCGCCTTGGCGGAGATGATGCCGGCGGTGACGGTGTGATCGAACCCGAACGGCGAACCGATGGCGAGCACCCATTCACCGACGCGGGAGCGCTCGGCGTCGCCTATCGTTACCGTCGGCAGGCCGGTGGCGTCGATTTTGAGCACGGCGATATCGGTGCGGCGGTCGGTGCCGATGACTTTGGCCTTGAATTCGCGCTTGTCGGACAGGCGCACGGTCAGCTCGGCATCGTCGTCGCCCGCGACATGGGCATTGGTGAGCACATAGCCGTCGCTGCTGACGATGAAGCCGGAACCGATGCCGGAACGACCGCCGCGCGGCGCGCCGGGCTGGCCCGGCTGGGGCATGCCGAAGCGGCGCAGCAAGTCGAAGAAGGGGTCGTTGGCGAACGGGCCGAGGGCCTCATCGTCAGAAATTTTCGGCGTCGATACCACGGAAATGTTGACTACGGCGGGGCCGACGCGCTCGATCAGATCGGCAAAATCCGGCAGGCCATGCTGCGCCGGGGCGGCAGTGGGGGCGGGGTTGCTGGTATCGGCGTGGGCGCTGGATACCGTGCTGCCTTCGGGCAGGCAGGCGGCGAGGGTCAGGGCGAGGGTGCTGAGAGCGAGGACTTTTCTCATGGAGTCTCCTTGGTACAGGGTAAAGTGGGGTGCCAGCGTCGTTTGACGGTGGAAATGCAAAACCGTTCCCGCGGACAGGCTCTTTTGTGCGCGGGGGTTTTGCTGGAGAATGAAACCTTTGCTGGACAAGAGCCGCAGTTGCGGCGTCACCGGCTGGATGAATCCATGACTTTGACTGATCTGCGTTATCTCGTCGCGCTGGCCCGCGAGCATCATTTCGGGCGGGCGGCGGAGAAGTGCCATGTGTCGCAACCCACGCTGTCGGTGGCGATCAAGAAAGTCGAGGAAGAGCTTGGCCTGCCATTGTTTGAGCGCAGCGCGGCGGAAGTCAAGATCACCGAGACCGGGCGCCGGGTCGTCGCCCAGGCGGAAAGGGTGTTGGTGGATGTCGCCCATATCCATGAAATTGTCGCCGCCGGGCGGGATCCGCTCGCCGGGCCGCTGCGGCTGGGGGTCATCTACACCATCGGCCCTTACCTGTTGCCGCGCCTGATTCCGAAGGTGCATCAACTGGCGCCGCGCATGCCGCTGATCATCCAGGAGAACTACACCGCCCGCCTGTCCGAAGAGTTGAAGCGTGGCGAGATTGACGTCGCCATTCTCAGCCTGCCGTTCGAGGAGGCGGGCATCGTCACCCAGCCGGTGTATGACGAACCTTTCCGCGTGCTGCTGCCGGTCAATCATCCGTGGGCCGGACACCAGCACATCACGGCGGACGATCTCGCCGATGATCAGTTTTTGCTTCTGGGGG
The DNA here is from genome assembly GCA_025997045.1 of Betaproteobacteria bacterium. GTDB lineage: Bacteria > Pseudomonadota > Gammaproteobacteria > Burkholderiales > Rhodocyclaceae > WRNU01. The sequence goes on along the minus strand of BNUB01000010.1, from coordinate 1,134 downwards.
CAGGCAACTGTTTCCGCGATCAGGTGCTGGAAGTGTGCCCCCGCTGTCGTTCCGTCGGCGGTCTGCAACGCACGCTCGAAGGCAGCTCGCTGGAGACCATCCGCCACATGGTCTCCACCGGCCTCGGGGTCACGGTGCTGCCGTGTACAGCGACCGACGGGGTGGAGTCGCACAATCCGCTGGTGGCGGTACGCCCCTTTATCGCCCCCGAGCCTTCGCGCCGGGTGGCGCTGGCCTGGCGCGTGACTTATCCGCGCAATGGCGCGATTGATGCGGTGCGCAGCGCGATTCTGGCGTGTGGATTACCGGGGGTGAAAGCCGTCGGGGCGCTGCCGACACGGGACGGCGGCGGGGCTGGTGGCGGGTAGGTCATCTTTGAACCCCTGCACTGTATTCCCGGCGTATTTGTGCCAGCTCGAAACCGGCAAGCGTGAGGGCGCGGTGAAAACACTCAAAGCACTGGCGGCTGCGTTGGGCGTTTCGATGGATGATCTGCAATGACAGGGGATGAAACCTGATCCTCCGTTCTGCCAAACCTACACAAATCTGTCTGATTCAGATCTAACTATCCCAAGGCGAGTGGTTTCCATTTCAACGTAAGCGGCTTTTTCGCTTGCGCTGTAAACCGCCAGATTAAGTAAAATGTTATCGTTCATTATTCAAAGATGAAGCCTTTGGCTATCATAATCAGGGTTCAAACCCCGCCCCAGGCTTATCCTCCGGCTCCAGGCCAAGTGCGTGTTCCTGCCGCTCGATGTAGCTCTTCTCAGCGATGCGGAGGTTGTGTTGTCGCGCCTGGATGATGGATTTTTCAAGATCATCCGAGCGTGATCTGTCGTAGTTGCTCAAGCGGGTACGGTGTGAGCGGAAAGCCGTTCTGGCTCCGTCCAATGGCAAATCATGCGAATCCCGGAGTTTGGGGAGGGGCGGTTTCAATTCTGAAGTGCAACACCGTGTTGTAAGTTACAGATTTCACGAGAATAGACCTCGAACGGCGTTTCGTAGTCGAGGCATCTGCGTGGTCGATGGTTGAGTTGATCGGCAATGGCATTGAGGTAGCCTTGCGAGAACTGGGCTAGATTCAAGCCTTTGGGGAGGTATTCCCGGATGAGGCCATTCATGTTTTCGTTGGTA